>DATIKY010000336.1:0-20083 GCA_035476995.1 Sedimentisphaerales bacterium
TGGTCACGACAAGGTGGACAGCGAATCCTCAACTTCCGCTGCTACGTCAAATCCGGATTGTGGAAGGAATTCTGGGATACCTACAGTCGGCTTCGCCGCTGTGCGTAACCCGGTACGTAAAATGAAACCTGCACCCGAAACAGGTAGGGTGTGCCACGCACACCATTACCGAAAGAAAGGAAGGTGTGCACGGCACACCGTATAAAGGAGATGAAGAAGTGAGTAGAAGCGTTCTGTTGGTATGCGTCACCTTGTTGGTCTTCTGTGTCGGCATGGTCGCGGTCGGGATCGCGCCGGCCGCCGAGCCTGCGAAGAAGTTCACCGAGACCATTACCGCCAAGGACGGCTCCAAGCTCTCCCTGGACATGGTCCTGATCCCCGGCGGCACGTTCACCATGGGCAGCCCTGCGAGCGAGCCCGACCGCGCCGAACACGAAGGTCCCCAGCGGCAGGTACAGGTGAAACCCTTCTATCTGTGCACGACCGAGGCGACGATCGAGTTGTTCCTGGCCTACTACCAGGAGACCGGCAGCGCAAAGAAGGACTTCGTCGAGAGCGAGGCCGCCGCGAAGGAACAGGAGGCCAAGGCCGCCGTCAACGCCATCACCGGGCCGACCCCTGTCTACGGCGACATGACCATGGGCTACAGCAAGAAGCACCCGGCCATGGGCGGCACCTGGCACAATGCCATGACGTTCTGCCGCTGGCTCAGCCAGAAAACGGGCAAGAACTACCGCCTGCCGACGGAGGCCGAATGGGAGTACGCCGCGAGGGCCGGATCGACAAGCCTCTTCGGCGTGGCCGAAAATGAAGAGGGCCTCAAGGATTACGCCTGGTTCGACGCCAACGCCGACATGGAGCCGCACGCGGTGGGCCAGAAGAAGCCCAACGCCTGGGGACTCTACGACATGAACGGCAATGTCCGCGAGTGGGTCCAGGACTTCTACAGCCCGACCGCCTACTCGCTGGATGCCAAGGCCCACCCGGCCGGTCCGGCCGAGGGCAAAGTGCATGTCGCCCGGGGCGGCTTCTACGACAGCCCCGCCGCCGAACTGCGGCCTGCCGCCCGCGCCTTCGAGGAAGACTGGTGGCGGATGAACGATCCGCAGATACCCAAGAGCAAATGGTGGCTGCCCCAGATCGACTCCATCGGCTTCCGCGTTGCCTGCGACATCCCGACGGAAGAGAAGAAGTAAGTCAGACGACAATCGGCGAGCGGACACTTGGCTCGCCGGTTGAACAAAGAGTGAGAATCGGGTGGCCGCGGCAGTGTACGAACGATTGCCGCGGCCACCCGTCGTATGGGCTGGAGAACATGGCATGAGCATGCGATGCATCCTGATCCGGCTTACGATCACGACCTTCGTCCTGGGTTCGGCCGGCTCTGCGTGGGGCTCCGAGCCCAACGGCATGCCGGCCTTCAGAGCGAGCGACAAGGGCCAGTACGCCTTTGACACAGGCCTCCTGCGAGGGGTCCTCCGCCAGAATGGAACGTCGCGAGCCCTGTCTTCGGTTGTGCATATTCCCTCGGGAATGAGGCTGGACAGCAGCGTCGGCATCGCAGGCCATTATCGCGTTTTCACAGCCAACAAACGGTACGGACCAGCCGCATGGGATTGGGCCGGCACAGCGGACCTGCTGTCCGACGGGAACGTTCGCACCATTTGGCCCGCCACCCAGGATCGCCCCGTCGAAATGACGGCCCTGTACCGATGGGCGGACCCGCAGACGCTTGATGTCGAGACTACGGTGACAGCCCACGAGGACCTCAGCGGCTTCGAGTCGTTCTTCGCATCGTATTTCGACAAGGCATTTCCCTCGCCCTACGTCCTGGCCGATCCGGAGGGCCCCGCGACACAGTGGTCCTTCCTACTGGGCGAGAAGAACCATGGGGACTGGCTCATGTTCACTTTCCGAGAAGACCCACGCAACAGCCTCGCGATGGACGGCCGGTGGTCGATCGAACCTCACCCGGTGAACTGGACGATCCTGCCCCGCCTGAATGGGCCGCTGTGCCTGCGCCGCGGAGAGGGCCACAAGCTGACCGTCGTCATGATGGCCCCGCGACAGGACTGTTTCGCAGTCGCCATGCCGCACGAAGAGGAGTCGCACTACTCTCTCTACCTGTCACTCTTCGGCCGCGATTTCAAAGCCGGCGAATCCGCCAAGGCTCGCACGCGGCTCGTCGTCGCCGAGAACCTCTCCAACGGCGGGGTCGTTCGCCTGTACAGGCAATACCTGACACAGCTTGGGCACTCGAAGTAGCGATGCTTCCCACCTCAACGATCAGGGTTCGACGGACAAGATCAAGTCGAACCACTGGCCGTGGCGTTTGCCGTCCCGCGTCACATCGAACGCGACGATGTACACGCCGTGTTTCAGATCGGATGCGACGGTCAGCCGCAAAGGGAAGAGACTGGCGGATTGCGAATCAAGAGTCCCTTTCAGAATCGCAGGCTCTGCGAGGATTCCCTTGGGGGCGGATGGAATGATGACGTGGCTCTGCGTCCGCGGCAGGAAATTGCGGAGGTGCAGCACAATCTCCGCGGCCTGACCGGCCTTGACGGAGATCCGATACGGCTCGGCCCGCACCCAGTACGGGTCGAACATGTACCGGTAGTCCTCCTCGGCGCTGAGGTTCTGGTAGGCGTCGCGGATCTCGCGGGCCCAGGCTGCGAATCGCTCGATCATCGGCGCCGGCCGGTCGATCACCCAGGAGTGCCCGCCGACGATCAGATCCGGCTGTAAACGACGCAAAAGATCGGCGCCCACGATGTATCCTTCCTCGAAGATCCCGCTGTTTCGGGCGACGACGGCCTCGTGACCGGTCTGCGTCGGGTCCGACGCGTTGCCGAAGAGGTTGTCGCCGGTAAAGGCGACGAGCTTGCCGTCGATCCGACCGTGGATGCAGCATCCGAACTCAGTCTGGCCGGGCATCCAGTCCACCGTGAAGGTGAAACCTTCCCACTCGAACGTCTCGCCGCGTTCGAACTTGCGATCGATGCGTAGCGAATCGAAGCCGTCTCCGTAGGCCGGGATCATCGCGGCGTAGTCGTACCACTCCGGGTGTTCGCAGGGGCCCGCGACGTCTTTGCCCGTCCAGACTTTTGTCCCCCATTTCTCCTGCAGATAAGGGACATCGAGAAAGTGGTCGCCGTGCATGTGGGTGATCAGGACCGCGTCGATGGCCTTGAGGCCCAGTTGCCCCTGCATTGCCTTGAGAGAAGACTCCAGGAGGTCGCGACCGACCAGGCCGCAATCGAAGACCAGGGCACGACCGCTGTCGGCGATCAGGATCGCGAAGTTCGGCCAGAAGTCCCGGCGTTTGAACTTGTACAGGTGTTCCGTGACCTGCCAGACGTGCGGAATCGCCGTCGGGCGGGACACCGTGTCCTGGTCTGCCCCTGCGAAGACGTCGATCGAGTAGCCCCGCACATACAGCTTGGCCAGGGTACGCAGTTTCTGCTGGTATGCCTGTAACTGGGGCGCAGGGTTCATGATAACCTGGCCATGCGAGGGCAACAGAACCGCAGGCTCGTAACTCCGGAGCAAGCTGGCCGAGCCAATCAGCTCGTACAGTCCCTTGGCGAATCCGTAATCCCATTCGGTGTCGAACCACGTATGCATACGGGCCCCATCGAGCATCACGTCGCCGCTGAAGGCCAGCCATCGTCCGTCCTGGTTGAGAAGATAGGACATGCCGCCGGGACTGTTGCCTTTGGTGTCGAGACACCGCAACTCGCGGCCTCGCCAGGTGAACACCTCCAGGTCTCTGAAGGTCCGATCCAGGCGAATGGGTTCGATCGGCGGGCGGACGTAGCTGGCGCCGTACACCGTGTGGGCATCGCCAAGTGAGGGTTTGGCCTTGCGGAACCGCATGGGGTCCTCGAGCAAGGCCCGCTCCGCCTCCGGCGCACCGATCCTCGCCTTCCACGAGGCCAGTTTCGCGATTCCCTGGCACTGTTCCCGGTGGTGATGCGTGAAGAGCACCCACTCGACCCGTCGCACGCCGATCTCGCCAAGACGGTCGAGCACGTCGCCATCGCCCAGGTCGATCAGAATCGCCGCGTCGCCGTCCCGAAGCACATAGGTGTTGCACGTGTCGGTCCAGACGAACAAGTCCCGCGCCGAGTCCACCGGCTGAAGCTTCGCCGGCTCGCACCGGCTCGCCCCACAAAGCCCCAGAATCCACAGCGTGATGCCAACAGTCCAACGGGATGAATGGCCGGTTTCAAACATGCCTGCATCCTATCCGAGAGCCTCTCTGCTGTCCATGGCCCGCCCGACAGGTGAAATAAACCCGCGGTTCCACACGTCCTTCCTGAGAAAGCCCTTGTGTCGCATGGCTTTGCGACGATAATGGGCCAAGAAGCCCGCGCGATCCGCCGGGACCAGGAGCCGATGGTGACTCTATATCCGACACAGCATCTGGAATAACCGTCACAATAGGAGACAATCCCCCATGAGCGAGCGTACGCACAAAAGCACTTCCCGTCGCGAATTCCTCAAAGGCGCCGGTTGCCTGGCCACGGGCTCGATCCTGGCCGCAGGTCTGACGCCGCGAATCTACGCAGGCGAGAGCAACACGATCCAGGTCGCGCTGATCGGCTGCGGCGGACGCGGCACCGGAGCCGCCGACAACGCCCTGTCCGTCAAGAGCGGCCCGATGAAGCTCGTCGCTATGACCGACGTCTTCGAGGACAAGCTCAATCGCAGCTACGAGAATCTGATGAAGCAGCACGCCGACAAGATGGACGTGCCTGAAGGCCGCAGATTCCTGGGTTTCGACGGATACCAGAAGGCGATGGATTGTCTCCGACCGGGCGACATCGCAATCTTTGCGACCCCGCCGGCGTTCCGCTGGGTGCACTTCCAGTACGCGATCCGCAAGGGCCTGCACGTATTCATGGAGAAACCCGTCACCGTAGATGGACCAACGACCGGGCGGATGATCCAATTGGCCGGGGAGGCGGACCAGAAGAACCTCAAGGTCGGCGTCGGCCTGATGGTCCGTCACTGTCGAGGCAGGCAGGAGTTGCTCAAGCGAATCCAGGACGGCGAGATCGGCGACATCTTCATGATGCGAGGCTACCGTATGGGCGGTCGCGCCGCGGCCGTAGGCCCCAAGCGGGCCGATATGGACGAGCTGATGTACCAGATCCGTAGCTTCCACAGCTGGATCTGGGCCAGCGGCGGCGTCTATAGCGACTACTACATCCACCAGATCGATGAGCTGTCGTGGATGAAGGGCGCCTGGCCGGTTTCGGCCCATGCTCTGGGCGGCCGGCAGTACCGCGGCAACGCTGTCGATCAGAACTTCGACAATTACGCAGTCGAATACACATACCTGGACGGCACCAAGCTCTTCTACCAGGGCCGCAACGTCTCCGGCTGCCAGAACGGCTTCAACAGCTTCGTGCACGGCACGAAGGGTTCGGCTGTGGTCTCCACCAGCGGCCACTCGCCGGGCAGGGTCCGCACGTACAGGACGCAACTGATGGAAGGCGCCGAGCCGATCTGGAGGTACCCGCAGCCGGAAAAGAGCCCCTATCAGCTTGAGTGGGACGACCTGGTTGACGCCATTCGCAACGACAAGCCCTACAACGAGGCCAGAAGCGGGGCCGAATCCAGCCTCGTGAGTTCGATGGGCCGCATGGCCGCCCACACCGGCCAGACAATCACCTACGAGCAGATCCTCAACTGCCCCCACGAATTTGCGCCGAACGTGGACAAATTCACGACGGGCTATCCCGCTCCATTGCAGCCCAACGCCAATGGCGAGTACCCGCAGCCCCAGCCGGGCATTATCACCAACCAGGAATACAGGGAATTCGCATAAGCCGGCGTTTGAAGTGACTTTGCGCCGCCGGTTCGCGATCCAGGGAACCGGCGGCTTTTCCCGACAGAATGGCGCAAACCGATCTTCATGTCGATCTGGGCGATCGGGTGGATTCGCTCCCCCTTTCTCGCAGCCCAACCACGATGGTGTGGCTCCATTGCGTGGCGATGTTCCTGGGCTCGCTGCTGCTGTTCGCCGTCGAGCCGATGTTCACGAAAATGATCCTGCCCCTGCTGGGCGGCGCACCGGCGGTCTGGAACACCGCGATGATGTTCTTCCAGGCCGTGCTGCTGATCGGCTATCTCTACGCCCATCTGCTTTCGCGAATCAAGAGCCTGCGACGTCAGGCGCTCATCCATGCCACATTCCTCGCGGCGGGGCTGCTCTTTCTACCCGTTCAGGTCGCGTGGCAGGAGACACCTGGAGTCGACAGGCATCCGCTGCCCTGGCTGGTCGGCCTGCTGACCGTCTCCATCGGGTTGCCTTTCTTCACAGTCTCCGCCACCGCGCCTTTGTTGCAGCGATGGTTCTCCCGCTCGGACCACCCGCGAGCCTCGGACCCCTACTTTCTCTACGCATCCAGCAACGCCGGCGGTTTGCTCGGCCTGCTTTCGTATCCCGTGCTGATTGAGCCGTGGCTGGGCCTGACGCTCCAGAGTCGCGCGTGGACCGCAGGCTATCTCCTGCTCGCCCTGGCCGTGTCGCTCTGCGCGATCAGCCTCTGGGCGGCAAGGCGTAAGCTCGTGACCACGGGCAGTGCTTTGGAAATCGAGATACCGGACGACGCCATCGGATTTCACGAACGGATCACCTGGGGCCGCCGGGCTCGATGGGTGGCCCTGGCGTTCGTCCCTTCAGCCCTGCTGCTGGCGGTGACGCAGCACCTCAGCACCGACGTCGCATCGGCGCCGTTCCTATGGGTGGCGCCGCTTTCTCTGTACCTGTTGAGCTTCATCATCGTCTTCTCCCGCCGGCCCATTCTGCGGCACAGGTGGATGCTCTGGCTCCAGGTCTGGATCTTCGCGCTGCTGGCGGTCTACTTCACGGAACACGACCTCTGGATGCTCCTGACGCTGCATCTGGTCGCCCTGTTCGTCACGGCAATGGTCTGCCACGGCGAACTCGTGCGACGTCGGCCCATGGCGGAGCACCTCACGGAGTTCTACCTTTGGATGTCCTTCGGCGGCCTGCTCGGCGGCGTCTTCTGTTCGCTGATCGCCCCGCTGGCGTTCGACTCGATCCTCGAATACCCGCTGCTCCTGACGCTCGCGTGCCTTCTGCGTCCTCGGCTCGGCCGGGGCGGGCCTGGCCGTCGGCTGTTGGATCTGGCTTTGCCCGCCCTCCTGATCGCGCTGTACCTGTACACCTGGGATCATTGGGACTTCGTCAAGGCCGGTTCCTGGGGCCCGATCCTGTTCTACGGCGCCACCGCCATCGTGCTGTACAGCTTCAGCAACCGTCCGCTACGACTGACGCTGGGATTCGGCGCAGTCCTGTTCACCGCCATCCATCTGGTCGAGATGAAGAACCAGATCCATCGCGAGCGGAGCTTCTTCGGCCTCTACACCGTTTGCACCAACGACAAAGGCACCGAACACTGGCTCTACAACGGCAACATCCTGCACGGCGACCAGTGCACGGACTCGGACAAGCTGCGTACACCCAGGACGTACTACGTACCGGGAGGCCCGCTCTGGCAGGTCTTCGAGGCGATGAATCGGCTTGAAATCCTGGAACATGTCGGCGTCATCGGCCTGGGCACCGGGAGCACGAGTTGCTACCACAAGCCCGGACGTACGATGACCTTCTTTGAGATCGATCCCACGATGGAGCGGATCGCGAGGAATCCAAGGCTGTTCCGATATCTGGAACTGTGCGAGCCGGGCGTTCGCGTCGTCATCGGCGACGGGCGTCTGAGCCTGGCCGCGACTGCCGACGGCTCCTTCGACCTGCTGATCCTGGACGCCTTTACCTCCGATGCGATCCCGGTCCACCTGCTGACCCGCGAGGCCATGGCTCTGTACATGCGAAAACTCGCCCCCGGCGGCATCGCCCTGCTGCACATCTCGAACCGCTATCTCGCGTTGGAGCCCGTCGTCGCGAACCTCGTGGAGGACGCCGGCCTGGCCGGCCTGGTTCAGGAGCATCAGCCCGGCGCGGACGAATCCCACCTGGGCGGTTCTTCCTCCACTTGGGTTGCGGTCGCCCGCGAGCCCGACGACCTGACGATCCTGGATTCCTGGGACGGCTGGCGACAGCCAACGCGAGACCCGGCCATCGGGGTCTGGACCGATGATTACTCCAATGTCTTCCGAACCCTCGTCTGGGGGAAGCTCTTTCGATTCGATTGACATCGCCCGCTTGCCCCAACGGGCCGTGCATCAAAGAACCCTCCGCAGAACCGAAAATCCCACGAAAAACGGCCGATGATATGATAGAATCGTAGTTGTGGAGCGTCCTATATCATATCGGCTTTCCGACGTCGAGAGTTACGAGGAGTGGCCTCATGCCGCTGGATTGGGCGGGTTTGGCCGACGCAGCACGAAAGAAAGGAAGAGAACGCTCATGAGAGAACGGTCTCGCTTATGGTGCAGTCTGTTTGCGTCCGTTGGCGCGGTGATGTTGGGTTTGGCTCAGCCGGGATGGGCCCTGGTCTTCAGCGAGATCATGTATCATCCGGTCGAAGACGCCGGCGCCGGGGACGAACCGCTCGAATTCATCGAGTTGTACAACGACCGGGCCGTCTCCGAAGACCTGGGCGGATGGGCCTTCACCAACGGCATCGAGTACATCTTTCCGGAGGGTACGACCCTGGGCCCGAAGTCGTACTTGGTGGTCGCCCGGGATCCGAACGCCCTGAAAGCGGCCTACAACATCGACAACGTCCTGGGCCCTTTCTCCGGGAAGCTCAGCAACGACGGTGAGCGGATCGAGTTGACCGGCGCCGCAGGCATGATCGTCTTGTCGGTTCGGTACGATGACGCCAGTCCCTGGCCCCTGGCGCCCGCCGGCGCCGGGCACTCCCTGATCCTGACTAAGCTCGGAGGCGATCCCGAAGAGGCAAAATCGTGGTCCGCCAGCAGCTATCTGGGAGGCACGCCGGGCTCTGCCGACCAGGCGCAGGCTGCGGCCGCCGATCCGACCCTCGTGACGCTCATCGACGTCGGAACGCAGGGTCGTTACTTCAAGGGCAGGCAGGAGCCCTCGCCGGGACCCGACGGAAAGGCTACCATCGCCTGGACGCAGGTGGGCTTCAATGACGATCCTGCGACAACCGCCTGGCTCGAGGGCGCCAACGGCTACGGTTACAGCAACGCCGCCGACGAGTTGCAGTACATCGGCACCGTCCTGTCCGACATGTCGGGCAACTACATTTCGATCTACGCGCGCCTGCGTTTCATGCTCTCGGCCGCGCAGATCGTCTCCCTCACGCAATTACAGGCAGAGGTCCGCTACGACGACGGATACGTGCTCTACCTCAATGGCACTCGCGTCGCCGATTCTGGCGGCATCGTCGGCGATCCGCCGGCCTACAACGCCAGCGGCGGCCCCGCCGCGGAACCCTCAGCGACGACAGTGGACCTGACGAATTACCGAAACCTGTTCTTACTGGGCGAAAATGTCCTGGCGTTCCAGGCCCACAACGCGACCCTGGCCGGCAGTTCCGACGGCTTCGGCAGCGTTTCCCTGCGGGGAGTCGTCACGCAGCCCGATGCCGGGAGCGACCTGAGGGCCCGGATCGTGGTCAACGAGGTCCAGGCCACCTGCAACAGGTGTCCCCATCCCGCGAGAATCGAACTCTACAACCCTGGTCCTTCGCCGGTGAGTCTGAGCAACGTCTACCTGAGCAACGATCGCCTGCACCTGCTGAAACACAAGATCCCCGCCGGTACCGTGCTCCAACCGGGGCAGTTCTGGACTGTGGAACAGGGCAGTTCTCCCGAGGATTTGCCCTTTGCCCTGGACTGGGCCGGCGAGACGATCTACGTCACCGCGGCGACCGACACAGTCCCGCACGAGCCCATCCGGGTTCTGGACGCCCTGCGGTACGAAGCGATGGAGTCGGAAAAAGCGTTCGGCCGGTATCCCGACGGCTCCGATTCGGTGGACTGCCTCGCGACCGCCACATTCGGCGCGTCCAACGCGCCCAAGCTGATCCGCGACATCGTGATCAATGAGATCATGTATCACCACGTCGCACGCGACGATCGCTATGAATACGTCGAGCTGTACAACCGCAGCGACCGCGACATTTCGCTGGCCGGCTGGGCCTTCACCGAGGGAATCGAGTACACGTTTGCCGAGGGTGCGACGATCTCCGCCGGAGGCTATCTCGTCGTGGGCAAGGACCCCGATTTCCTCGCGGCGGTGTACGACAACCTGACCATCGGCGTGAATCTGGTCGGGCCGTATCAGGGTGGACTCAGCGATCGCGGCGAGCGAATCCGCCTGTCGTATCCGCTCAAGCAGGCCAGCGAAGCGAACGGGAAAGTCATCGAGAGAATGGTCACCGTGGATGAAGTCACGTACTGCGACGGCGGTCAGTGGCCCGCCTGGGCCGACGGCATGGGCGCCAGCCTCGAACTGCGCGACCCGCACAGCGACAACGACACGCCCGGCGCCTGGGCCGACAGCGACGAAAGCGGCAAGACCTCCTGGCGCGAGTTCTCCTACACGATCCAGGCCTCCGATAGCCGGTACACCCACGACAGCCCTTCGATCTTCGACTTCATGCTGCTCAATGCAGGAGAAGTGCTCCTCGACGATCTCGAATGCGTCATCGGCGGGACCAACCGGCTCACCAATGGCGGTTTCGAGAATGGGGACACGTCCTGGCGAATCCTGGGCAACCACACGCGATCGCATGTGACGACCGCGGATCGTCGCTCGGGCTCGCGTGCCCTGCACCTGATCGCCACCGGCCACGGCGATCCCGGCGCCAACCGCATCAACCAGTCGATCTCCGGCTCCGGCACAGGCACGGTCACCTTCCGCGGCTGGGCCCGATGGCTGCGAGGCAGCCGCTTCCTCCTGCTGCGAACGACCCGCGAACTGTCTCCGGTGCGACCCCCTCGGCCCGCCTATGCGTTCGAGCTCCCGATACCGCTGGATCTGGGCACGCCGGGCCGACAGGACACCGCCTTCGTCACCAATCGCGGGCCGGATATCCGGGACGTGCAGCACGCGCCAGTCCTGCCCAAGGCCGGCGAAGCCATTGTTGTGACTGCCCGAGTCCTGGACGCCGACGGCCTTGGCTCGGTGACGCTCTATCACCGCACTGAAGGCTCGGCCTCGTTCGCCTCTGTACCCATGCTCGACAACGGTTCCGGCGACGACGCAATCGCAGGCGACCAAATCTATACTGCGACCCTCGCCGGCGGCACGGCCGGCCAGATCCGCGCGTTCTATATCGAGGCCTCCGACGGCGCTGCGACCACCCGGTTCCCGACATCGCTGCAACCGTCGGCCGATGTCCCGAATCGCACTTGTCTCGTCCGCATCGCGGACCCCCAGCAGACCAGCCGGCTGGCCAACTACCGCATCTGGATGTCCTCCGACGTGATGAACGCGTTCCAGGTCCGCGCCAACCTCTCCAACGAATTGCTCGATTGCACATTCGTCTACAACGACACCGAAGTCTTCTACAATTGCGGCATCCGCCTGCGGGGCAGCCCCTTCCTGCGCGGCGGCTCCGGCTGGACCCCGCAGAGAGGACGCGGCCTGCGCATCGAGTTCAACCCAGACCAGAGCTTCCGCGGTCGCGAGGAGATCAACCTGGACTGGACCGAGGGCAGCAGCCGGGGGCCCCTTCAGGAGCGAGCTTCGTACTGGTTCTACGCTCAACTCGGCCTTCAGCACTCCCGACAGGAATGGGTCCGTCTGTTCGTCAACGGCACCCGCCTGACCAACTTCGAGGACGTCCAGAAGATCGACGGCGACTACATTGACGCCTGGTTCCCCGACAACAACGAAGGCTACATCCACAAGATCGACGATTACTTCGAGTACAGCGCAGACGGCACCTCGCACAGCGGCGAAGCAGCGGACGAAGGGCTTCTTTACGACACCCGGCACCCGCTGATCCCGGAGACCTATCGCTGGCATTTCGAGAAACGCTCGCACCCCCAGAACGACAACTGGCAGCACCTGTACGAACTGGCGGTGGCGATGAACACGCCATCGACGAACACCACCTACGAGCGCGGCATCGAGTCCAGGCTCGACCCGCAGCATTTCACCAAGATGCTCGCCCTGCGACACGCGGTGGGCGACTGGGACAGCTATGGGTACACACGAGGCAAGAACAACGTGTTCTATTACGCTCTGCCGGAAGGCAAATGGTACCTGCTGCCCTGGGACATCGACTTCACACTGGGCTCGGGCCGCGGGGCCACGTCGAGTCTGTTCGAGGTCTCCAGTAAGTTCCCGGAGGTGGTCCAGTTCCTGGACTATCCCAAGTACAGGCAGATGTACTATGACGCGTTCCAGGAACTGGTGGACGGACCGTGGAAGACGTCCTATGGGACCAGCGATCCGCCGACCGATTTCGACAGGTTCCTCGATGAAGGGGCCGATCTGCTGACCGCGGAAGGGCTCGGCGACGGACGACGCAATCAGATCAAGCAGTTCATCCGCGACCGGCAGACGTTCATTCTCTCGCAGCTCGCGAACCAGCCGACGCAGCCGACGAGGCGATAGAAGAGCGCGGGACCGATGGGACCCACAGGACGAATAGAGTCGGTTACGGCGTTCCTGCCATCGCGGAGTCTCGGGTCTGAAGGATTCTCATGGCGTTGGTGCGATAGATCTTCTCGAGCACCGGGGCGGGCAGGGCCAGGCCGTAAAGAGGCCAGTGGTAGGTGGAATGACTCCAGACGTAGAAGTGCTCGTCCGCGGATTCGAGGACGCGGAACGTGAAGCGGTAGGTGTCCGCGCTGCGATGCATATCGGTGCCATAGAGGAGTCGGTCCTGGTATTTCGCGTAGAACTGCCCGACGAACCGGGGAATCGCGGCGGTCTCCGCATAACGGGCGGAAATGTCCGCGTAGAGATTCGGGTGCTTGTCGAGCAGCCCGGCCAGGCGGTTCAGATCGTAACAGCAATTGGCGAAGTGACAGGCGATGAACGTGGTCCCGGGGTGCCTTCCGACAGCTCGGTCGAGGATCTCGATCATGCCCTCGTGGCCGACGATGCCCGGCTGGTTGTCCAGTCGCCATTTGTAGGCGTTCATCAGGCCGTCGTTCCTGGCGTCCATCGGCAGGTACATCCAGTAGGGATCGGCCACGTGAATGTTGACCGGTAGCCTGAGCTCCGCACATCTCTCAAGCAAAGGGTCCATGCGAGGATCGTCCAAGTGCATCCCCCAGGCGGGCGGCTTGCAGTAGAATAGTCCCTTGCCCTTGTCGCCAAGTTCGCCGACGCCGCGAGCCCCGGCCTTGTAGCAGCGTTCCAGCTCCTTAACAGCCGCCGGACCGAAGCCCGGCTTGTCGTACCCCGTGTAGTCGAACCCGCACCAGACTTCGAATCGGTCCGGGTGCTTCGAATAGAGCGCATGGATTCTATCGAACTCCGCCCCCGTCGCCTGGGTCATCACGACGGATTTCTCGACGCCGACCTGGTCCATCGTGCGGACCCACTCGTCGACCTGTTCCGGCGTCTGGGCATAGACGTGGGCGTGCATGTCGATTGCGGGAAATCGGGCCTTGACCACAACCGTCTGCGGGATCTTGTAGATCGAGTGCGGGCGAAAGTCCTTCAGCAGAAGCGATTCGGGGCTGACCTTGGAATCGGCCCCCAGCGAGACTCCCGAACAGACGAATGCCGTGAAGACCAGGACGACACCCGAGTACGCGATCCGACGAGACATGATCGAGCTCCTTTCTGCCGCGATGAAGACTGGCGCAAGCACACGCGGCCAAGCCTACGCCGGCCGAACGCCCAAGTCAAGCACGGGCTTGCCATCCTGCCAAATCGCGGTATCGTGGGGGCGATGTCGGTCCGCCCGCGAAAGAGCGTGCGAGGTCGACCACAACCGCAGCGTGAAAGGACGATGCCGTGGACGAGAAGCTGGTCGCGAGAGTGCTGTCGTTTCGATGGCTTGTGTTCTCCGTGCTCGCGACGGGATTTGCCCTGGTGTACTTCCACCGTGTGTCGCTCTCGGTCGTCGCGGACGAATTGCGGCGGGACTTTCAGACCAGCGCGAGCATGATCGGCCTGCTGGGCTCGGTGTATTTCTACTGCTATGCGTTCATGCAGATCCCCTCGGGGCTGCTGAGCGACTCGGTCGGGCCCCGCAAGACCGTGGCGATCTCGCTGCTGTTGGCCACCGCGGGCGGCTTTCTTTTTGGCCTGGCTCCAACCATCGCAATGGCGATCGTCGCTCGGGCCATGGTCGGGATTGGCGTCTCGATGGTCTTCATCCCCTCGATGAAGGTCTTCTCCCAGTGGTTTCACGCTCGCGAGTTCGCCCACGTCGGCGGCATGTTCCAATCCGCCGGCGGCATCGGAATTCTGGCCGGCACGTGGCTGCTGAGCCTATTGTCCGTCCAGTACGGATGGCGGGCGTCGTTCCAGATCATCGCGGCGGCCACGCTCGTCATCGCCCTGGCGGCCTGGCTGATCGTGCGGAATCGCCCTGCCGACAAGGGCTGGCCGTCCATCGCACAGATCGAGCATCGAGAAGACGTGCCCCTCCACGTCCCCAGCGAGATCAGCCTGGGACAGGGTGTCCGCATGGTCCTCTCGGAAAAGCACTTCTGGCTGGTCGGCGTCTGGTTCTTCTTCGATTGCGGCATTTTCTTCGGGTTCGGCAATCTCTGGAGCGGACCGTACCTGATGCACGTTTACGGCATGAGCAGGGACCAGGCGGCGGCCCTCTTGACCATGATCGCCTGGGGCATGGTCGTCGGCGGTCCCGCGCTCGGCGTGCTGTCCCAGAGGATTCTGAGGAGCCGCAAGAAAACCATGATCCTGTGCACGTCCGTGCTGACCGCGCTGCTGCTGATCCCGACGCTCCTGCCGGCAAGCCTGCCCCGCGCGGCCCTGGTCGCGTGGTTCTTCCTGTTCTCCGTCTGCTCCTCCGCGGTCGTCGTCGTGGCTTTCACCACCGCCAAGGAACTATTCCCTCTGGAAATCGCAGGCACGTCGATCGGCGTGGTCAACTTCTTCCCCTTCTTCGGCGGTGCGGTCTACCAGCCCGTACTCGGCGTGATCCTCGACGCCTATGGCAAAACCCCGGCCGACCAATACCCGGTCGCCGCATACCAAATGGTCATGCTGGTCCTGCTCCTGTCCTCCCTCGCGGCCCTCGTCTGCTCGATCCTCCTGAAGGACACCTATCGGAAGTAGCCGATGCGCCAATTGCCGGATCGATTCGCCTCAGAGCCTCTGCGATCATCCGAAGTGAAGAAGGCCCGGACTGGATGCCAAGCCGGGCCCTCGTTTTGGATCTGGAGCTTCGAGCCTTTGGGTTTGTCTCGGATTTCGTTTTTCGGATTTTCCGATTGAAACTTGCAGCCGGCCGGGCAAGGATAGGAATGAAAATTGGCGTCGGACATTCAGCAAGATGGGGTCTCGGGAGCACGCCGAATGAGAATGGCAAGAAGTGCCTCATGGCACGTCGTATGGATGAGTCTGTTTCTGGCGGCGTCTCTAGTGTCGGCGCAGCCGGCCGTTCGGTACAGGATCGTGGTCACGGGGGGCGAGTTGCTCGGGGGCGCTTATGCGGACGGGCATACGTTCTTTATCACCCACACCCTCCGGCCGCTGGGCCTGCAGTGCGTCGGCTCTCTGTGCGTGGACGACCAGGCGGCAGATATTCGCGAGGCCATGCGATTTGCCGCTGATAAGGCAGACCTGGTGATCGTCACGGGCGGTCTGGGTCCGACGGATAACGACGTCACCCGTGAAACCCTGCGCGATTTCACGGGGATCCCCCTCCAGGAACATCCGGACATACTGGCCGCCATGGCGAAGAGGTTTGGCGTCCCGCCGGCAGAGTTGCGCGCGAATCTGCGGCGCCAGACCCAAACACCGACTCAAGGGACGTATCTCAAGAACGCCAACGGCACCGCGGTGGGGCTTGTCTTCGAGACAAAGACCCACGTGGTGGTCGCGCTGCCGGGTCCGCCCCGCGAACTCCAGCCCATGGTTCGCGATGAGCTGGTCCCCTATCTGAGCCGCCGGTTCGGGACGCACCTGTCGGGCGCATCGATTACCCTGCGGTTCGTCGGGCTCGGCCAGTCCCAGATCGATCAGACTCTCAAGGACCATGTCCCCCTGCCCGCCGACGTCGTCACGTCCTCGCAGTTCGAGGGAGGCCGGGTCGATTTCACCTTCTCGCTGCCAGGTGACACGCCGGAAGACCACGCCAAGCTCCATAAGCTCAAGAACAGGATTGTCGACCGCCTGGGCGACTCGATCTACGCGCAGGACGACGCGACCACGCTGGAAACCTGGGTAATGAAGCTGCTGCAAGCACGGGGGACCACGCTGGCCGTTGCCGAAGTCGGCAGCGGCGGCGCCCTGGCCTCGGCCCTGAACACAGCGGAAGGCACGCACGAGCCGTTCATCGGAGCGTACGTCGCTCCGACGGCTGAGAGGCTGAACCAGATGCTCGGCCACGACGCGCGATCCGGGAACGAATTGACGGCCGAGTCCCTGGCCCGCGAGGCCGCCGCAACCGCGTCGAGCCAATGGGCAATTGCGGTGGGAGACATCCGTCAGAATGCCTCGGGCGGTTCGTTCGTCGACGTCGCCTTTCGACAGCCCGACGATCGCACGGAAAGCCGCCAGATCCGTCTCTCCGGCACGGGCGAATCGGCACGCGTCCGACTCGTGACGGAACTGCTCGATCAACTCCGGCGCAAGCTGCGATAAGTCTTATCCCAAGGAGCGACAACGGCACGAGTTTGTCAAGACCCAGGCCCTCCGCCAGGGCGGCGTCTGTGGCATCCGCCTATATGTGGAGCACTCCAACCCGACAGCCCAACAGGCCTGTCGACAGATCGGCATGCATCCCTGTTACTATCAGATGTACGAACACATGCTGCCGTGGTAGGGCAAACCGCCGGCTCCTGATCCCGGCTCACACCAAAGCCAGAACCTGCATCGCATGGCCCGTTAGCCGGATCGGGCTATCGTCTGAAACTGCGGCGACTTGTCCGCCCATCGGGTCCAGCAGGACACGTTGGCCCTTGGCGGACAGCGACAGCCGAAACTCCATATCCCCGGCCCCTTCGTTGAAAAGCAGGTAGTAATCCCTGGCGCCCTTGCGGACGTGACGCACCCGCAGGGTGGGCGACGCCGGCGTCGCCTGGACGTCGGGCGGGATCCGCTTGCCGATCTGTTCGACAAGCTCGCCCGCGTTCATCGATTCATTCCAGCGGATGATCCGCCCCGCCTCAACCAGTGTCCGGATCGCATGTCGGGCTTGTGCTGGCGGGTTCTCTTCGAGGATCAACACCCGGTAGTGCATGTCGGCCAGATGGATCCCGTTTTCGTCCACCCGCGCGTCCTCCCACAGGTGCCGGGCTTCGAGATAGTTGAAATCCCGCTGGTTCTGGAAGCACACCTTGGCCGCCCGCCACGGCAGCCAGTCGTTCAGGCCCAGGATGGCCACGCCGCAGATGTGGATGCTGTCGGTATTCAGCCAGCAAAGCCGCGAGGTTGCCGTTGCGAACGGCTTGAACTGGGGCCACCATGTGTTGTTGGGCCCGACGTCCGGCGGACGTTCGTCCACCCTCGGGCCGCGGATGGAGTAATAGAACGCGTGCGGAACAAGCAGGTTGCAGCCGCGAACGAGCAGCCAGTTCGCCAGCCACTTCATCTCCTCGAAGGTGAGGTTGTGACCGAAGGCCCCGCAGTACTCATTCAGGTTACGACGCCGGCCGAGGTGGATCATCGCCGAGGAGGCGCACTTGGCCTGCGTGGATTGTTCACCCTCCAGGGCCGAGGGTTTGTCCGGCTCGACGTATCGCCAGACGATGTCCTGGCCGGGGATCTGGAAATGCCGCAGCGGCCCGATGTCGTCTCCGCCGGCCGGGTGGCCGCACAAAGCGACACCGCGTGTCTTGCACCATTCGGAGATCTGGTGATAGAACGTCTGCTCCAGTCGGGCTTCGAGCGCCCGATTGTAGTTGCGGCGGTGCATCGCGGCGTCGGGCTCGTCCTGGTACCACAGGGCCGGCAGATGCTCCGTGAAATCATAGCCGAGGAATGCGTTCACGTGCTCCAGAATGCCCGTAGTCCCCGGGACCATCCCGCGCTCTCCGCTGCGGGCCAGCAGCGACGGCTCATCGGTGAAGATCGCGGTGATCGTCTTGCCGAAGTGCTTGCCGAACTCGTCGTAATACCGCTGATAGACCAGGCGAATGAAGCAGGCGACCGACTCCGGGTTCAGGATATCCGCCCCCGGCGGCTGATTCTCCGGCACCTCGCGCCGGTCCGCACGCCGCGGCGGATCGTCCTGCGTGAAATGCAGACCGCGAATGACCGACCGCCCCTCCTGAGCCGCCCGATCGATCACCGCGAGGCGATGGCCGTTCTTCCGTCGAACTACGGCGACGAGATTCTGTCCCGCCGCCAGTTCGGGTTGGCCGCTGTCGCCGACCTTGACGCCCTGGACCTCGGTACCAGGCTTGGCTTCGTCGAGATCGATGCAGACCAGCCCACGAGTCCGAAAGGCCGCGTTTTCCGCGACGACCTGCCCGCTCGACGAACCGCTGGGGTACATGCCTTCGTCGTAGAGAATGACCTTCATGTCCCGCTCGGCGGCCCGCTCGATCGCGAATCGCATGAACCCGATCATCCGCTCGCTGAGCCAACCGATGCTCTTGGGCAGGCCGGCCCGCGGATGGATCAAGAACCCATGGACACCGTGGGCCTGGAAATCCTCGATCTGTCGCAGCAGTTCCGCTTCCGACAGGTCGTCGTTCCAGAACCAGAAGGGAATCTGCGAGAACTCATGCGGCGGATCGACCCACTCCGGCCGCAGGGTCGCAGCCCGTTCCCCCGCGACAGTCCGAGTCGTGACAGCCCCCCCAGACCACAGGGCCAACGTCGCACCACCGCCCACAGCCCCCAGAAAACGCCTTCGATTGAACCGGTTCTCCACGTTTACTGCCTCCCGACACTCATACCGGTGGACAAGGATTCGAACGACGCACTTCAGTATAGCACATCTTGCACCCAGCGGTCATTTCTTCTTGCCCCACGCACAGACGGCGGGGACAATGTACCGGGTCGACGTAGCGAAGAAAGGTCCAGACCGGACAGCAGGAACGCTGCCCAACAGAACTCAATTGCATGAGAGCGGTGATTGTGGCACGAGATGAGGCTTATCGAAGAGCGGAGGCGAAGATCGGTGAAGCCGTTCGGTCAAAGGCGACGGAACTCGATTTGAGCGCAGCCTGGTGCGAGTCGAACGGAGCGGGACTGAGTGATCTCCCCGAGTCTCTTGGCGAACTCACTCAGTTGCGCGCATTGTATCTCCATGGCAACGAGTTGACGACGCTTCCGGTATGGCTGGGACAACTCACGCAATTGAACACGTTGACGCTTGCCCGTAACCGGTTGGCCACAGTACCGGACGGCCTGAGGCAGCTGATGCAGTTGAGCGTCCTGGATCTCCTCGATAATCAGCTGATGGCCCTACCGGAGTGGCTCGGCGGGCTCACGGAACTGCGGTGTCTGAACCTCGAAGGCAATCACTTGAAGGAGTTGCCGGAGTGTGTGCGAAACCTTGCGCGGTTGCAGGAACTGGCAATCCCTGCCTGACAGCTTCCGGCATCTTGCCAATCTGAGGGAACTCTGGCTCGGTTCCAGACCCAAGGAGAATCCTCTCATCGCCGTTCCCGCCTCTCTCCGCTTCTGCACCAAACTCGAAACTTTGGGCCTGACGGGCTGCCAACTCCCTTCGATTCCCGATTGGATCGGGGAACTCGCTGGCCTGCGCGCGTTGTTTTTGGATCGCAACCATCTGACCCAGCTACCGGAATCGTTGCTTCAGCTTCACTCGCTTGATTCACTCTCTCTCGGGCTCAATCCTCTCGAACCGGAACTGACTGCAGCCGGGAGAAAAGGCGTCGACGCCGTCAGACGCTACTGTAGTGTTCTATTCTGATGCGACATTAAGCGTATCCCACGCGCGGGCGACCTTGGCGAGAATCTCTTCGGCCTTGGCCGTCCAGACGAACGGCTTGGGGTTGTCGTTGTGCTGTGCTATGTAATCCATGATGGTCTCGA
>DATIKY010000337.1:0-16056 GCA_035476995.1 Sedimentisphaerales bacterium
GTCGTGCAGAAGGCCTCGGCCGCTTTCGCCGAGCCCTATGCCCAGCTTCGCGAGGCCCTGGTTCAGGAACCGTTCGTCGGCTCGGATGAATCCGGACACAAGGACTCGGGCGATCGGTTCTGGGCGTGGTGTTTCCGCGCCTCGCGGTTCACGGTCTTTCACATCGACCCCTCTCGCGGCTCGGAGGTTCTCAAGGCGATTCTCACCGAGACGTTCGGGGGCGTCGTCGGGTCGGACTACTACTCGGCGTACCACAAGTTCCCGGCCGATTGCGGGGTGTTGGTCCAGTTCTGCCGGGCCCATCTGATCCGGGACATTCGCTTCCTGGCCGAACACCTCGGCCGATCGCTGCGGATCTGGGGCGAGAAGCTTCTGGGGCGGGTCCGCCAGTTGTTTGACACGCGGCATCGCGCCGGGCACATGACCGAGGCGGGCTTTGCCCGGTCGATGAATCGAATCCGGCGAGGGTTTCTCCAGGCGGTTCGGCGTCCGCCGCCGCGTTCGGAGGCCCAAACCCTGGCGGACCGTTTCCGCGGCGGGCAGGCGGACAACTACTTTCTGTTTCTGACGAGGCCGGGGATCGAGCCGACGAACAACCAGACCGAACAGGCGATTCGACACCTCGTGACCGGCCGGCACATCACGCAGGGGACGCGCGGCACACGCGGACAGCGCTGGTGTGAACGCGTCTGGACTGTGATCGCCACCTGCCGCCAGCAGGGCCGCCGGGTCTTCGAATTCTTCTGCGACGCCCTCAACGCCCGCTTCCAACAAAAACCCGCATCCTCACTGCTCCATTGACGCAAGTCCGTGAACGGCTACCAACAATAAGTGCAGAAAGACAAACTGAAATACGTGTGCGTGGAACAACTTGTAGCACATCTCGCTGTGGAGGTATCGGCATGGCTGAACAGACCGAAATTGCCAGCCACGTAACGAGTAGTGAAGCACCATCGATCCGGGTTACGGCCAGAGCACAGGGCGAGCATCAAGCAGGATGACGCGGGAGTGGTGTGGTTGAGATGAACAGTCATAATGCCCTCGGCCAAGGTACTACCCATGTCTGAGCCAACTCTGAAAGACCTCCAGAAGACTGATGCGATCGAGCGACTGACCATCAGCCTGAAGACGCTGGCGCAGATGCTGGATGCACACAGGTCCTCGGTCCGCCGCTGGCTCCAACAGGCGGGTATCCGGCCCGTTGTTCTGGGCAAAAGCCGCAATGGTGCGATCCGCTACAGGTGGCGCGATGTTCAGGAGTGGATCGAATCCCGGCAGTCTGCCGATTAGGCCGACTCATTGATCCGTATGAGCTTCAAGTTGGGAGACTGAGTCCCGGCTTGTTTGTTGCCCCTCAATTCCGCAAGAATCTCCTGAAGCATCTTCTTGGTCTCATCACCGCTCGACGTCTGTTTCTCTTCGGCATCAAACTCCACAACATCGCGCATCTCCTCCGGGATCAGAGCCGCGTAGTGCCGACGGCAAATCTCCGGCGAGTTGCCCATAAGCGTGGCGATCTTGTATAGCGAAACCCCTTTCTGAGCTAGGTGACTTCCGAAGGTATGACGGAAATCGAGGCACGACCAGGCCAGTCCTGCCGTTTCATTCGTCGCCCTCAGATCCTGTGAGAAGTTGTCCGGGTCCCATCGTTTGCCAGCAGGGGAAGGAAAGAACCAAGGACCGTCAGCCGGCGGTGTATACTCCGAGAGAATCACATGGAGGGCATCACTGATCGGCACCACCCGGTTCCGCTTCGTCTTCGGTTGCCACTTCTGTTCACCAACGGTCTTGGCCCGCACGCGGATCAGCCGCTGAGACAGGTCGACATCTTCCTGCGTCAGCCACAGGGCTTCCTCGCGGCGCAGTCCTGCATAAATGTAGGTGGCGACCAGCGCGCGAATCACAGGCGATTCTGCCAACAGTTCAAGCTGGTATCGGATCTCTTCCGACCGCAGGAAACGGATCTGTGGGGCGGGCTCTTTCTTCTTGTCCACGGCCTTCACAGGGTTGGGATATCGCGGATCCCGGGAATGGAAGCTGTGATGCTTGATGGCGTAGGAGAACAGCTTATGCAGCGTCTGTCGCATCAGGTTTGCAGTCTTGGCGGACCACCCGTCCTGCTGGATGCGAGCGGCCAGGAATCGGTTGATCACCTCCGGCGTGACATCCTCGAGCAATGCCGCCCGGATGTGCTTGTCGGCGTACTTGTCATGCCCGTGGGTGGTTGGCCGAGTTCCGAGCGCCGCCCCGGGCACACCAGGCATCAGGCTCTCACACACCGGCCCAAAGAAGACCCGCAGCCGGCTGAAGTCGTTCTTGTAGGACTTGAAGGTGCGGGTGGTCTTCAGTTCCTGGCAGAACGCTTCCAAGATCGTCGAGAGCGGCGTCTTGCTGGCGAGGTGGAGGTCACCGAGCGCCAGGTCATATTCAAGCTGCCGTTTCTCCGCCCTTCACACCCGGGCAACAAACTGGCCCAACACGCTGTCTGAGCCCAAGGAAAAGCCGACCACGACAGCATTGGCTGCGCCTGGCTTGCCCAAGGACTTCCTTCATCGATTCGAGCAAATGGACCCAGTCCAACGTCAGCTCGTCCTCGATGAACTGGCGGAGCGGCCGGAACTCTGGAATCAGGAAAGCGAGGTGGCCTTCTTATGAGTAGAACAGATGAACGCTACAGCCGTCAGAGAGACATCGTACCTGCCGAGCGGATTGCTGCCTGCAAGGCCACGATCATCGGCGTCGGCGCCATCGGTCGCCAAGTCGCATTACAGCTTGCCGCCATGGGAGTTCCCTGGCTCCAGCTCGTGGATTTCGACCTGGTCGAGACCAGCAACCTCGCCAGCCAGGGCTACCTGGAAGAGGACCTCGGCAAGCTCAAGGTTGAGGCCACGGCCGCTCTATGCCGGCTGATCAATTCCGGCATCGAGATTGTCTCGGCAGCGGAGCGGTTCCGGCGCAGCATGGAGATCGGCAGTGCCATCTTCTGCTGCGTGGACAGTATCGATGTCCGCCGGCTGATCTGGGAGTCGGCAGGGGGTTCGGCATCCTTCTTTACGGACGGCCGCATGAGTGCAGAAACCCTGCGGGTGCTATCCGCCTGCGACGCCGAGTCCCGGCGGCACTACCCAACGACCCTCTTTCGGACAGAGGAGGCCTTTGTCGGCCCCTGCACGGCCAAAACGACCATCTACTGCGCGAACATCGCAGCAGGTCTGATGATCGCCCAATTCACGAAGTACCTGAGGCAGCTTCCGGTGGAGGCTGACATTCAGTTGAACCTATTGGCTTCGGAGTTGTCGGTAGGGTGATTTCTGTTCTTTTTTCACCGCAGCCGCTTTTCTGGCTGCGGTTTCCTTCCACGGATAGCGAGAGCTATGTTCCACCAACGCCGGCAATAGGCCCGAATTAAATCTTGGCTCCGTTGGCCACTTGAGGCTCCGTCGGAGAACCCGCGATTTCGTTCAAAAGCTTGTTCTGTGGTCACTTCTTGGACGGCTGAGTCATTAGATGAAGTGCTTCTGGGCTCATCGATCTAGCGGGATGATGTTCGCCAATCCCGTTGGCCCAACTGGCTGTCGACTCTCGGGGCTGCCGCGACGAGTCCGCCTGTTCCAACGGTTGCCACCGAACAGTGTAGCCAGATTGGACACGACGGAGGTGGGACCCTCTTATATGCCGACTTCCAGATCGCGATGGGTCAAGCCTGCCCGCATTCGACGTGGTTCTTCTTGTGTCTTTCCAGCTTCGTACCGGCAGCTATCGCCGTTGCTATATGTGCATCGATAGCTGATCTGCTGCGTCGATAGAACCGTAAGTAGACCAACGATACATCGCATAAGTCTTTATTTCACAACAACATAGTAAGTCCATCGTGGAGGTGTCCCTTGTCGCTTAATCCGCCCGACTCGTGCCATCTTCTTCAACAATCGGCCAGCCTGCGGGCCGGATAGTCCACATAGTTCCACAACGTGCTTTCGTTCGATCCGGCCGTGCGCCCGGAGATACTCCAAGACCATGGCCTCGTGGCGGATCGGCGAAATCCCATGCAATCGCACATAGTCTGCGGATTGTCCCAAAGCACGATAAAGGCTGGCGCTAAGATGATAGACGCGGCCCTTTGTTTCACCCTTAGCCTCGATCAAGCCCCGTTCAACCAGCTTTTCCAGCACCGCCCGAGCATCGGCCGTGCCTTTCTGGATCACCTCCGCGGTTCGCTCCGTGTCGATACGCCGTTCGTAAAACAGTGCGTTGAGAATGAGCAGTTCATCCAGTCCCAGCGACGCCCCTTTCTTGTCTTGTTCGTAGACGAAGGCGGCGAATTGCAGGGAGGGCTGACCACCACGGAGTACGATGCGCACCCCCGTAGAATCACTCCGCGAGTAGTCCGGCGCCGGCCTGCCGTAACGGAGTTGCCCCAGGAAGATCTTATCCACGCCACGGCCGGTCTGCTCGATCAGGCCGATACGCCGGAATGCCTCCGCCAACCGCGGGTTTCGTGGCTTGGGCTCGTGAACCAGGATGTTGTCCACCGTGATCCCTTCTGGGAATCCGCCGGGATTGGCGATTACCAGGTGCTCCGGCTGCCACTGGATGTAGACTGCATCATGCCGGGTGTAGTCCCGGTGCAGGATGGCATTATTGACCGCCTCGCGAAAACCCTCAGGCGAGTAGTCCGGAATTGGAACCCGGAACAGGCCAACTGTGACCTCGTGTTCCTCATTCCTCGCTGCGAATCGGGTCTCCACCTCGCGCAATACCGAAATCATCGGGCCTCGGAACATATCGTTGAGCTTCACATTACCTTGGCTGTCCAGTACTTGGAAAAAGACCTGATGCGTCGGTATCACGTCTTGGAGAACTCGCTGCCTACCCAATAGGAGCAATCCCGCGATATTGGGGATGAGCCGACCGTCGTGCGTCTCCACGAGTCGCAGTGCTTGCGCGAGTTCGCGGTCTCCCAGTCCCAACAAGCTATGATCCCCCCGCAAACGCGATACTTCCTGCCTCAACTGCTCAAAAGCCAATGGGTCCAGTGCGTCGAACCCGACTTCATCCATCACCTGTGCCGAGAAGTCCAACAGCCCCAAATCCACCCGTCGGGTCCGCTGGTCCCTGGGATAGAAGGGGACTGTCTGCGGCTTTCCGTCCGCCCCGATCGTCCGACGCAAGGCTTTCCCCGCGGTCGTCGCGCACGGTTCCGGGTAAGGATCGACCTCAATGGCGATCACAGGTCCCTCCGGACGTTGCACGACACTGATCCGGGTGTTCACATTCGGTACGGTATTATTGAAAATCGCAGCTCGGAGTCTGGATGCGTCTGTGGTCGCGCCATGTCTGGGTTTGGCACCGCTCACTATTCCATCATCCTCTACGCCGATCAGCAGGAGTCCCCCCTCAGTGTTCGCAAACGCTACCACCTCTTCGTAGATCGTGCTGTCACTTATCTGCTGCCGATCGGACTTGAACTCTCGTTCGAGGGCTTCTCCGGCAGCGATCAGGTTTTCTATTTGTGTCGTGTCCATGAGTCAATCTCGACCTGTCTTCTGATGTCTATCATACCCCTGCGATCATCGCCAGCATTTTGCTGATATAGGTTGCCTTGTCCTCGTTCTGAAAGAGCACGTGCCGCTCCTCGAATTGCTGCTTCGTCATGCCGCCGGCCCACCAGGACACTTCCCGCAGGCGGGTATTCGAGATGATAAAAGAGTTGAGGGTAATAGTCGGATCTTTCGCCTGCAGGTCATCCTCGATGGACTTGACCGTCTGGTAGAACAGGATCTTCCGGTCGTCTTCTCCCCGCAGGTTGCGAATCCCCTTGGGGTCCACGAAGCTGACGTACTGCCGTCCTCCGGCGAGCAACCACAGAATGAAATCCGGGTGGAAGTTGCCTGCCTCAAAGAAGCCTATGCCTCTGCCGCGCGACATGTTGCGGAGCAGGTAAAGCTCCTTGTCACCGAAGAAGGCGGTGTTCTCCTCGCAGAATCGTTGCAGGTCGAGGACAAAATCTCGCTCGCCGTCGTTCAGCGAAACGGGTTTCACTTCCAGGACATCGCTGTTGACATACACCAGCGGCTGGTAGAGGTGACGGTCGAAGCAAATGGCGGTCGCTCCGTGGAATAAGTCAAAATTCCGCAGCTCTCCCTTTTCGATCAGGGCCTTCAACTCATTCAACTTGGTGACAATGTCTTGCCGCGATTGCTCAATTTGGAGGATGTAGCCTGTCTCCCCGTTGTCATCGTCACGGTCAAACACGGCGAAGTTGCTGTCTTCGGCGGTGAGGACCGCATACTCCAGGTGCTTGCTCTCCCATGCGGCCTTGCGGACCTTGTAGAATCGGTCACAGTATCGTCGAAGCAGCGTACTGGCGATCTCCTGCCAGCGCCGGACCTGCTCGAAAGACCGAGCCTCCATCTCCTCCGACGGGATATAGACGACGTACCAGGTGTCATCCATCAGAAGCTCGGGAATCCTGGCCTTGCTCAGGTTCAAGTTGTACCAGGCGCGCTCGCTCTTGAGCCGCTGGAGGTCGAAGTAGAGCGAATCGATATCCAGGAAGGCCAGGTGTTCCTTCCGAAACTGGCATTCATTCGGGGCTTGCGTATCCACCGTGCCCTGTCCCCGGATGCTGGCCAGAGCCTGGATCTTTGGATACCAATCGACCACGACGCGGTTCTTTCTGAGATATTCGTCCGGCGTCCCCAACGTTGGCTTCGGGGCTTGTTTCTTGAAATCGACGCCTTCTTTGAGCCGAATCACCTTCAGTGGCCGCTGGCCGAGGTTCTTCACCACAGGCAGGATGAACTCAATGCGGTCCTCATTGGCCGGGAGCCCTTCATCTTCGAGATACTCTTTGAACTGACGCATGTAATCGGCGTGGATGCCGAAGACGTTCAGCGTCTCCAGCCGTTCGATGTCTTGCGGTGCGCGCAAACCCGCGATATGACGACTCCGTTTCAGACAGAAATCGAGCCCTTTGAGCCGTACACCCCGGCCGAACAGTTGGATGATCTGCGAACCCTCCTTCTTGCCGATGTTCATCAGACCCATCGTGCTCACGCGCCAACTTGACCAGCCCTCCGAGAATTTCTTGGAACCGATGAGCACGTTCACTGTCGAGTCTGCTTCGTTCACGCGGCGAAAGACGGACCCCGAGAACTCGCTGTCCAAAACCGCCAAGTACTCTGGGTGGTTCTCGCAGAGCTTGCACAATCCGGTTGCGTCTCCCACATTGATGATTCCAAAAGGATCATTCGCATCACCGATGTGCAGGGCGACCTCGCCTTCCGCCTCGGCGCTCGCCTTGAGCCGTCGCACGTGCAGCGATCCCGCAACTTGAGCATTGAACAGCGTGCCCAGGATATCCCGGAATGCCGTCTCCCCGGAAAGGCCGAGCTGCCCCAGGTATGTGAAAGCACCGCTGAAAAGCTCGCGTCCCTGTGCGTCGTGAAGACCTGATCGCCCGCCCAAGAGCATGTCGAGGTAGCGGATGCTCTCGTCCTGATGCTTCACGAAACGAGCGAGGAACAGGAGGATATCCACCACGTCCGAGACATCTTTCTTGCTCGGCGTCTTCGTCACGCTGCCGCCGACGAAGATCCAGAGAGGCTTCTCGATGAGAAACCGCCGCAGCTCTTCCCGCCTGTCCCGAAACAGCCTCTGCTGCTGGTAGAACGCCAGCAGACAGGCCGTGAGATAATGCCGACGATGGTCCTCGTTCGAATCGTCTTCCAGGTTCAGAATCCGGTACTCCTTGCCGTATCCGTCCCCGTAGAAGTACTTGTAGGAGTAGTCGAAGAGGATGCACTTGGCGTACTCGTGCGGCAGGTCTTTGCTGCCGCTGGCCTTCATGGCCTGCCCGAACGTGGCCGAGTACTCGAAGGAGAAGCCCTTCTCGCACAGGCGGTTTCGCATCTGCATCCAGTGGCCGACTTCAGCGCCGCTCGTGCCTCGGTGTCCCTCATCGACCAGCACAAGGTTATTGCTCTCGAAGGCGTCCACAGCGACGGTCTTGTCGCCGGTCGTCTCCCGCAGCTTGTGGACATCGATGATCTCGACGCCCTTGCCCGTGAACAGCCCGCCGGCGTCCTTGTCGAACAGGTCCGCCTCCATGCCGGAGAGCCGGAACTCGTCCAAGTGTTGCAGGCTCAGGCCCTCGTTCGGGGTCAACAGGATGATCCGGTTCAGGTCCCTCTCCCGGCCGTGCAGTTTCAGGTAGTGCCGATATTGCAGGATGTTGATGTGCATCAGGAGCGTCTTGCCCGACCCAGTCGCGCTCCAGAAGGCCAGCTTCCGCAGGTCCTCGGGCTCAAAGGGCCTGATCTGGATATCCGTGGGCAGACCCGTCGCGAAGAGTTGGCCAAGGGTCTTCTGCTGAAGCGTCTCGCCCCTGTTGAACTGCTGTGCGTATGCGTTGAGATCCTCAAGCAGCTTCTCCGGCCCCCGGAAGTAGCGGTCCAGGTAGATCTCCGCGAACAGCAGCGAGAGGTACTGGAAGTACTTCGGATACAGGTTCTGCCCGTCTGCGTTCCGCCGGTCGGTGATCGCTTTCCAGTGCCGGACGATGTTCTCATCGTAGGCCAGGAGCAAGTCATTCGGCAATTCCGGCCGGTTGAACAGCAGCTTCATCTGCTGATGGAAACGCGAGATCCCATCCTCGGTGAAGCCTTCCAGCGAGGCTTCATCCAGGTGTTTCGCCAAGTCCCTGAAGGTGGCCACTCCGAACAGGTCCAGCATCCAGTTGGTGAGAGCCAGCCGGTGCTCGAACTTGATCGATTTGGCGTTCTGATTGCGTTTTGGCGTCTTGCTCATACGTCCTTCACGTCGAACATGAGCTTCTTGAATTCTTCCTCGATCAGCCGGACCTTGTACCTGGGCTCGACGCCTTCCTTGTCCGGGTCCAGCGGGACGTTCATCAGGTTGTTGTCGCCGTTGACGTAGATCAGATCGTACTCGCTGTCGAGCGTGTTGTACTGCTGCTTGCGGAAGAACGCGTCCAGGTCCTCGTTCGCCTGCTCTCGGGCGGCGGCGATCTTCTGCGAGTCGGTCTCGGACAGGTCGCGAATCTTCCGCCAGATCACGAGCACCCTCTCGCCCTTGGGATTGGCCCCCTCGACCACACGGAAGCCCTCGATGCAGTCGATGTGCCGGACCTTGAGGCCCAGCAGCCAGTTGAACGTTTCGACCAAGTCCACGTTCACCGGCTTGGTCTCCCCGGCCGAACCCGTGCCGACCAGCAGCTTGTAGCTGAACGGGTCATCGAAGTGGTCGATGTTCAGGAGCGTCTGGCTGTCCTTCGACTCGACATCGAGCATGTATCGCAGCATGTATGATTCGCGGAAGCCCTCGACTCCATCGAGCAGGGCCTGCTGGTCCTTCGACCGCCGGAACACGATGTTAGCCAAAGCATCCTCGTAGGACTCCAGACGAATGTACTTGAACATGTGGCTGATGCCCGTGTCACGGGAAACAGGTTTGCCGTCGTTCCAGTCGGTCGAGTACACGACCTTTTGAATGCGGGGCTTCAAAACCGTATCGAAATACTCGCCCATTTCTGCAAGGATATACTTCCGCTGACCACCGTCCTCACGATTGAGGTCGAGGACGGCATGCCCTGTTGTGCCGGAACCTGCAAAATAATCCAGAACGATGCCATTATGGTCGAGTCCGGAGACTCTTAGATTATCTCGTACGAGATTGATGCTTTTGGGGAAATCAAACTCCTTCGCACCCAAGAGGTCCTTCAATACCTTGGTTCCACTCTCGCTTGCCGAATATCCAGGGTGATCCCACCATGTTCCGGGAAGAGCGCCTTCTTGGTTTGGCCTGTACTTCTTCTGAATGGTGATGTCTCCATCATCTTCTCTGATGACTCTCATATCATCTATTTCGATCTTGGCTCGCTCAGCGGAGCAGGTCCATACCTTCTCTGATCCGTCGGCATCATTGGCAGGACTTTCACTTCCTCACCGCCGGGCTGCTCGGAAAGATGCCATGATTCGTCCTCATCCGACCACGTCATCTCGGGAATTCGAATCTGGTCATCCTTCACAAATAGCGGGTAGAAGGAACGTTTCCTATCCTTTCGATCAGAGTCTGATCCAGACTTTCGGAAGTTGGCCCAGGCGTAGATACCCTTCTCATCGCGATGCGGATACCGCTGGGCTTTCGAGCCCTCTCGTGGCATTCGACCAACGACTGAGTGCTCATCGCCCCAGAAGATGCCATACTCGTGATTTGCTGAGAAGCCAGTCGTCGTAGGGCGGCCTTGTGGCTTACTGCGAACCACAATCGTTGCAAGTTGTCCGTAACCCAACGTGCTATTAACAGCACCGACGAGACTTGGGCACTCATAGTCATCGATAGCGACACATACAATGGCACCTTTCAGCCGCAGACTATCAGCGGCAAGAAGCCGGTCGGACATCAATGTCAACCATGATGAATGCCGATATCCATTCTTGTAGATTATAGGAGACGCATCGGTGTTGTAGGGAGGATCGATATAGATGCATGTCAGAGATCCAGCATACTTTGGACTCAGCAATCGTATCGCCTGGAAGTTCTCTGAATGTAGCAACTGCCCACCGGTATGAATGTCGATGTCTTCAAAACCAGCAAGAAGTCTGTCAATGAACTCGGCCCCAAAGAAGGCGGTATCGAGCATGAGGTGAGGATTACTCTTTAGGAACGAGACTGTGAGTGGTTCGGTGTAGGCGGGTTGCCCAAGTTTCTCTGCTGCAATTTCATTGATGGCATGCAACCGGACCCACTCCTCTCGCTACGCGTCACTGGCAGCGATATCCGGGTACAATTCCTCCGGCACACGATCCAGTGTGACGCAGTAATTCGTCTCGACCACGAATTTTTTCTTGAGCCAGAGCCTCTTCTGGAAGTTCTCGATCTGGTCCAGAAAGTCGATGATCTTGTGGGCGATCCGGCGGAGGGCCTTGATCTTGGACAGGTACTGCTCGACGCGCGGGGCGGATTCCTCCTCGATGTCGTCCAGCCGCATGACTTCGTTCTTGATGTAGAAGTCGAGTTCCCGCCGGAGAAAGCCACCCAGGTCCTTGTGGATGAAGTAGTCGAACGTGTTCTTCTTCGTGTAGTCGTCGAGCCGCTTTTCCAGAATGGTGCGGTCGGTCTGGGTCCCGTCGGCCCGGCCCCACTTGGCGCTCAGGCGATGCTGCCAGACGGCGAGCTTGTCGTCGTTGAGGTCCTCAATGACGCGCCGGACGGTGTCGGCGTTGATGGCATCCTGCCTGCGGCCCTCATCGTCCGGCCGATACTCGAACCGAATGACCAACTCTCCCTTTTCCTCGACCACAGGCTTGTCGCCATAGAGCAGGAACCGCCGGTCCTTGCCGCCAGCGGCCTTGACGTTGTCCTTCTCCGTATCCGCCTCGGCGATCTTGAAGTGAACCATGTGCCCGCCGGCCGTCCGGAAGGCGTAGTCGCGGAAGTTCTCGGCCGTCTTGATGTAGTACTGGTCCGCATTGGCCCAATGGAGCTTCACCTCTTCGCCCTCATAGGGAATGGCATAGACGCCTTCCTTGTACCGCCGCAGCGAGATGAAGTCCCCCTCGTCATAGTATCGGCTGAAGAAGCTGTACAAATGGTCGTAGACCTCGTTCTCAAGAGCAGCCAAATCCACACCGTCCGTCGTAAGCTTCGCCCGCAGTTCCTTCACCTTCGGCGCCTGCTCCGGGTCCACACCGCCTGCCTTGAGGCCCTCGATGACCTTGTCCAACTCGGCCTGAATCTGAGCCTTGTCGGCAGACCTGTATCCCGCGAACGCCTCGCGGACCTGCGGCAGGAGGTCCCGGTCCAGGAAGCGGATGATCTCCTCCCGCCGGGCGTTCATGATCCGGTAGATGCCAAAATCCAGGTCCGCCTGATCGAGTTGGAACAACTCAGCCAGCTTGCCCTTGAGTTTCTCGAAGGAGTTCATATGCATGCGTCTCTCCTATACGACCGTCCAGCGGATAGTGAATAGCGGCTCGGTCTCTGTTCGCTGCTGCATACGCCGTTCGAGGGCGTCGATCAGTCTGTCGCGTTTGCCTGTGATCTCGTCCTCAATGTCGAAGATCCGCTGTCGCTGCCGGCGTTTCTTGTTCTCGAAGTCCTTGATCTTCTCCTGAAACTGGTGCTGCTCCTCGACGGTGGTAGCCTGTCGGGCCTGTCGATTGAGGGCCTTGATCTGCTCTTTCGTATCGTGCAATTCCCTCTCGGCGGCCAGCACCATGTCCTCCGCCCATTTCTCCAACTGCTCACGGGCCTCGTTGAAATGCTGGCTGTTCCGTTCCAGCGACTTGTTGATCGTGGCCCTCGCATGCCGCTCGGCATTGACCGCCAGCCGCTGCCATTCGCCTGTCGGCACGTCGAGCAGATCGAGCACCTGGCCATGACAGTTGAAGAGCTTGACGCAGGTCTCCTGGTCGAGGGCTTTGCCGCTATCGTCGAACGCGGAAAAGAGCAGGTGGTCTTCCCGCTCGAAGGAGTCGATGGCAAGCCGTTGCAGGACGAGCCACCCGGACTTGCCCTTGAGTCCTTCGACCAGCGTAATCTTCGCCGGATGGTTCGAGATGTTGAAGGCCACCTTGGCCGCCGGCGTCGGATACGTCTTGCCTGCCCCAATGACGTATTCGCCCAGCGGATGGCCCAGCCGGTACAGGAATTCGCCGGGGAAGTTCTCTCGCACTTTGGAAATCATGTGGTATTGGCCCGGCCGGACAGATGGCAGAGGCGAATCCGTGAGATGGAAGGCAAACATCTCATCATCGAACCGGGCCTTGCCATCCAGAATGAACCGGGTCAGGACCCAGAACATGTGTCCCACCTGGTCGAGTTGCTCCTTTGTGCCTGTCAGATTCACCCGCAGGCGAGCGTGCACATCCTCGTCGAAATGCTCAAGAAGGAGCTTCCGCGTCTGCTGCATGCGGGATGTAATGGATTCATCCAGTTCCTTGCGAAGGGCCTCGAACGCGGCGTCGATCTCTTCCCGCGTGCGGCACTGCTGGTAGATATCCAGAACACGTCGCTCGAAGTCCACGCCGGACTCGATGCTGCCGAGGACCTCGTCGGAGGCCCCGAACAGACCGGTGAAGAGCGTGAACTTCTCGTCCAGCAACTCATGGACTCGCTGATCGGCCTCATTCCTCGCGTTCAGGAAGTTGATGACAACGACGTCGTGCTTCTGGCCGTAGCGGTGACAGCGACCGATCCGCTGCTCGATTCGCTGCGGATTCCACGGTAGATCGTAGTTGATGACGAGCGAGCAGAACTGGAGGTTGATGCCCTCGGCGCCCGCCTCCGTGGCGAGAAGAATATCGCCATGATTCTGGAAGTGCTCGATAATCGCCGTGCGGATATCTACTGCTCGCGACTCGGACACACGACCATTGTCTTTGTTGGCCTCACACCACTGTTCGTAGATGCGTGTCGATTCCGCGTCACTGTTGGTCCCATTGAAGAGAATCACCCGGCCGGCATAGCCGTTGGTCTCCAGGAAGTCCCGCAGAAACTCCTGCGTCCTTCGCGACTCCGTGAACACAACCGCCCGTTGTGCCGCCCCGATCCGCTCCATCTCAGAGAAGCCGATCTCGATGGCCTTGTGAAGGGCTCGGGTCTTCGTATCGACGCCGATACTCTGCGCCCATTGGATGTATCGCGTCAGTTCCTCGATTTCGGCATTGAGCTTCTGCCTGTCGATCTTATCCGGCTCTTGTGCCACAAGGCTGCTCTGATCTTCGGTTTCATCCCCATCGTCGTTGAGGAGTTCATCAAGCAACTCCTCTTCGATCTCCTCGTCCTCAATGATCCGTTCGGCGAGATTCAGTTCTGCTTTCGCCTCATCCCGTAGAGAAACAAGTCGGTCCCGCATAACCTCCAACGTCCCGGCCAGTGCCCGTGACGACGACGCCAGCAACTTGCGGACGATCAGCGCGGTCAGGTGCCGCTGCCGGTGCGGCAGAGCGTAGGTGTCCTCGCGTTTGAGGAAGTCGGATACGGCCTCATAGAGCTTGTGTTCATGGTCGGTCGGTTCGAACGGACGGGTCATCAGGCGGCGCTCGGTGTATCGGATATATTCGACCACCTGGCTGCGAAGTGTCCGCGTGCAGAATGACTTGAGCCGGTCGCGGAGTTCATCGAGGTCGCCTCCGGCATTGACATACTTGGTACGGTAGGAAGGCAGATCGCCGAACAGGTACTCGTCGATGATATAGGACAAGCCGTAGAGTTCCAGGAGCGTATTCTGTAGTGGCGTAGCGGTCACGAGGACCTTTCGCCGGTCTTCCAAGGCCCAGCGGATGTTCTGGCCCATCTTGTTGCTCTGCCGATAGGCGTTGCGGAGCTTGTGTGCCTCGTCGATGACGACGAAATCCCACTGGATGGGCTTGACCTCCGTCGCCCGGCTGCTGACGAAGTGCATCGAGCAGATGACGATGCGGTCCTGAGAGAAGGGGCTTGGGTTGCCATCCTTGGCGATCTGCCGACAGGTCTTGGCGTCGAGGACCACGGAAGGCAGGTGGAACTTGGTGTCGAGTTCGAGAGCCCACTGTTTCCGGATGGAGGCCGGGCAGATGACAAGAATCCGCCGGCGGCGTTCGGCCCAATGCTGGCAGATTGCAAGTCCTGCCTCGATGGTCTTGCCGAGACCCACTTCATCCGCCAGGAGTACCCCCTTGGAGATGGGGGAACGCATGGCGAAGAGAGCCGCCTCGATCTGGTGGGGGTTCAGGTCCACGCAGGCGTCAAAGAGGGATTGGGACAGACGATCCACTCCCTCGCCACCTTGGCGGGTTAGCTCGTGGGCAAAGAATCGAGCGTGATACGGCGTAGTCATCTGGCATCGCCCCCCACATAGACCACATTCGGTATCCGGCACCATCCTTGAAAGCCGGACCAAATCAACACTACATGCGTATCGGCCTTCTTCAAATTCAAAGGACCTCTCCGCCCATTTCGGAGCAGGACTCCGCATCAGGTTCGTTACTCCAACGCCGAGAATATAGCCGGGTGAACGCAGAGAAGCAAGAGTTTCCCGGCGGCACACGGGGGCGTCTGACGCCATTCCGAGCCCTGGTTATCTCGTCCCTCATCAGAACCCGTGAATTCGCCCACACGATGGTGGACCTATCGCCAGATCCGACATTTTCAGCTTTCTGATCGCTCTTCCCACTGTGGCTCTGGTGAACCTCCCATTGCTGGAATCAGTGCGGATTCCCTTGCGGGCGGCGACACAGCAGGTATCTTCCCTTGTGACCGGCGGATTCCGCTTGATCGGTGGCCCAGGGAATGGACGCCGGGCGGGCCGGCGCAACCGATTTTCGGGAGAGCACAGAGCCGTTCTGAGGCCACCGAGCGTCTCCAAGCCCATCAGCTGGCGGTGCTGCTCTCGGCCGGCGATCCGAGCGTGGCCACGCGAAGCCCCAAGGGCACGGCCTCAACGGCGCTGAATCCTATGTCGGCGCCGAGAAGGTCCGTGTGCCGCACGCCTCGCTCAAGCCCGGCGATGCCTGCCCAGTGAGCGTCCGGCCAAGTACATCGCCATGGTCGTCCGCAATGCGATGGAGGATTTCCACGACAAGTATCTCTCCGACGAACAGATGGCGTTGCAGAAGAACTGGAAAACGCGGCGATTCTGTTGGCCCCTGGCTCTTCATCTCCAAACACGGTGACGCGGGTGTAGCGGCGGGGCACGAAGATCGCAACAGGCGAGAAAAACCTGTCGCTGTAAGTGCGCGTTCGCTCGCCACTTGCATCAATTCGCAAGGTTTTCTCCACAAAAGTACTTGCGCTCTTCACAGATTCGCGCTAACCTGGATGCTGGTTCATTGTCGATTGTGAAAGGAGAAAATGATGAGTCTGACAATGCGGAAAGTAGTTGTGTTGGGATTGATTGGGGTGATCCTTCTCGCGGGTGCAGGTTTGAGTTTACGTAGGATCTGAGTGATTTGGACGGAGGTGGACTCCTTTTCGTAGAACTGCAAGTTGTTGTCTGAAAACAGTTTGCGGTTTGGTGAAAGGAGTCCAACGATGATTGTATCGGAACTGATC
>DATIKY010000338.1:0-5771 GCA_035476995.1 Sedimentisphaerales bacterium
CACCGTTGCAGGGTCACACGCTGTTCGTCCGTAATCGTGATCGTCGCAGCTACACGCATTGCGTCCATCCTTTCCTGTTACCAAGGAAGACGCAATATAAATCATATAATTGCAACTATTTATCAAACACTACACTAGCCCGCGAATTGGATGAATCGATCGAACTGTTCGCCTTGGCCGATGGCGACGTGGTCGCTCACCCGGCTTGGCTGCGGGAACTCCTGACCCCCATCATTTGGGGTCAAGTGGACGCCACAACCGGGCACCGCTGGTTTGCGCCCGTGCAGGGACAATTCGGCTCGATCGTCCGATACGCCTGGAACGCGGCCTGCGTCGTTGCGCTGCATTTCTCCGGAATTCTTTGGGGGGGGACTTTCGCAGGCAGAACAATCGACCTGCGTCGGTCTGGCTTGATCGACAAGTGGAACCGGGCGCTGGCCGTGGATGCCCCGATCAACGAATGCTGGCGGCAACTCGGGCTGCGCGTCGAGTTCATTCCCTCCCTGATGATGATCAATCGCGAGGAATGCTCGCTTCGTTCTGCGTTCGCATTCGTTTGCCGACAACTGCTCTGGACCCGGCTCTATCAGCCCAGGCTGTTCTGGGGGATGATCGTGCTCCATGCGTTTGCCGCGTCGGGTATGTTGCTGGGAACGTTCGGGTCGATGCTTTACGCCGTGGCGACGGGGGCCTTTTCTGTCGCCGCAGTAACGCTCGGGGCCCTGGTGTTCTATTCGGCAGCCATGGTTCTATCGTTGATGCTGCTTGAAGCGCGGATCCGCGGCGCCGCCGATCGGGCGGATGGGCCCGTTTGGCGGCTCTTGCCCAGCGTACTGTCAAGAATCGTTGCCGCCGTCTTTGCGGCGCAGATCGTGCACTTGTTGGCAACGGCATGCGTCCTGGCCACACGGAAGGTGCGATGGCGAGGCGTGGTCTACGAGATCCGGTCCCCGTTTGACGTTCGCAAGGTCGAGGATCGTATGCTTTGCCGGTCCGACCAGCCGGCCGAACCGAACCAGTCGCTCTGACGACGCCGCGGCTTTGGCGTCCGCCTACAAGGAGCCGGACGCCGATCGGACGTCCTTGCCATACGGCTTGTACTCGACCATTCGGATCTTCGCAGGTCGCTCGATACGATACCGGATGCCTCGCCAGTCCACGATCCGCAGGAACATCGCAGAGACCAACGCTGCGGCGTACACCCCTTGAGTCATCGCCATCGCGGCAAAGGTCCGCAGAATGTCCGCGGCTCCCATGCCCGGCAGGGATTCGCCCCGCGATTTCGTGCTGTGCCGCACCCCGCTTTCGATGGCGGCCAACAATGCGATCATCAGCAGCCAGTACAGCCCCATGCCGGCGGCGATCCATGCGACGGCGTGGCCATTTCCCAGGAAGGCTGCGGCTCCAAGGGCGACGAGGCCCGCCGATTGAGCGATGCCCGTCGCCAGACCGTGTCCCACCACGAGCGCCCACGCGGGATGATACAGACGCGCGGTGAGCAGTTGCCGACGGACCCAGCGGTAGAAACCTCCCAGATCGCATTCCTCGCGATTGACCATCATCAGCGAGGGCACGAACGCCACGCGATACCCCATCGGCTTCAGGACGGCATACAGCATGGTGTCCTCGCACAAGGCGTTGCCCCATCGCTTCAGCAGGTCGGATCGGCGGACGACCTCCAGCTTCATCGCCAGAGTCCCTCCCCAGGGGATTCGAAAGCAGTACATCTGCACGATCGCAGCAGCGTTCCACAGCCGTCGGACCAGGCTGCCCCAGGACGGTGCGTTTGGGACGTACCAGCGATTGCCGGTCGCGGCGGCGACGTGCTCTTCCGCCAGCGGGGCCACCAGTTCGCCCAGCCAGGTGCGATGAGCAATCGTATCGGCGTCCAGCAGGGCGATGGCTTCGTAGGAATCATCGAGTTCGGAAATCGCCTGCAACAGGCTGCTGCATTTGAGACTGCACGTCGCGCCAGGGGTGCCCAGCGGTTTCATCCGGACGTTGCAGGCGTCGAACACCGCGAGGGTTTGTTCCGCAATCGCCCAGGCCGGGTCTTCGCGGCTGTCCACCACGATGTGCAGATCATAGTCGGGATAATCCTGGTTCAAAATGGCTTCGAGGCAGGCGGGAAGAAACGGATCGGGCCCTCGCAGGCACAGAATCACAGCGGTTTTCGGGCAGAAGTCACTTCCTGCCAAGCGGGGGGAGGATCGCTTGAGGACCCTGGCGAATCGCCATGCCAGGACCGCCTGACCGACCGCCAGTCCCAGCAGGATCCAGAACATCGCGATGGCCCATGTCGTCATAGTCCCGCTTTCGATGCGCCTGGAGCCTCACCCGTTTTCCGGCGTCACCACGCTTTGCAGCAGCGTCTCCAGAACGCACGGACGCTTTCCATTGCCGCTGATCGGCGTTCTCGCATGCCGCCCGAAATTCGTGCGAATGGCGAACTTGGCCATCCGCAGGAGCATCTCATAGTCCACCGTCGGGCAGGGCAGGTGGGCCGTCGCGGAGACGGTGTTCGCGCGGTCGAACTGCGGATCGTCCCGCCAATAAGCGCGGTAAATCCCTGCTTGTCCCCGGAACAACTCGACAAACCACTGCGCATCGCGCCTCGTCGGGTCTGAGGGGTCCGCCAGGGACGAACACTGCTCGACGGCGTGCTGAATCGCCCGACTCCAGACCGCCACAGGCGTCGGTTCGGCTGCGGTCAGGTGGTAGGTCCTGCCGTGATGTTCAGGCTGGCCCAGCAGGTGGGTGATCGCAGACGAGACCCAATTCACGGGAACGTAGTCCTTTCGCTCGTGCCCGTCCATGTGGAACGCCTCCATCAGCAGTTCCGCCGTGATCGAGCCGAGCACCATCTGGCTGGCGAGGGTGTGGGCCAGCCGCACCAGGGCGTAGAAACCGTGGAAGGTCGAGGTGTATCCGGTCTGCGAATCGCCGACGATGATGGAGGGGCGATAGATCGTCGCAGGCTGTTCCAGACAGGCCGAACGGACCAGCTTCTCCGCTTCGACCTTGCTTCGCTCGTAGTCGTTGCCCATGTCCTGCCCGACGTCGAGTTCCGCTTCGAGAATCCGCCCCTCGCGCAAGCCGCAGACGTAGGCGGTGGATATGTGATGGAACCGGGGAACTCTGCATCGCCTGCACAGTTCCAGGACATGCCGCGTGCCCTCGACGTTCGAGATCCAGGGCTCCCTCCGGCGGTCTGTGCCGTAGAACGTGAGTATGGCGGCGTTGTGGAGCACCGCCCGGCAGTGGCGGCCGATCCATCGTTCGTCCGATGCGTCAAGCCCCAGGTCGGGCCGGCATAGATCTCCTTCGAACACCACCGGTCGCGGCAGGGCCTTTCCCGTTTGATCTTCCCACCGAGTCAGCAGCGCTTCGATTCGCTGACGCGCGGATTCCCTGCCTGACGGTCGCACGAGCACCGCCAGACGATGACCTGCGAGCAGGCAATCCCGAAGCAAGTAACTACCCAGAAGACCGGCTGCGCCTGTCAGAAGGCAGTAAGCCATCGATGTTTCCCATTCAACTCACACACAAAGGAGGCCCCTGACGGAGGCGTCTCCAGCAGGGCGTGTTCAGGCATCCGTTGCCCCAAAAAGGCGGAAGGCACGTCCGGGACCGCGCGACACCGTCGGTCCACGATGCGCCGGTATGCTAATCCGCAAAGCGGACTCTGTCAACTGCGATCGCAATCATCGTCGCGGATTGTCCGCCAGATCGTTGAATCGAAGGGCGTGATGCGATAGGATGGAGGGCGAACGTCATGAGGTTTCACGCATCCGGGTCTTCGGAAAGGATATGAGATGAACCGTATCGGGAACGAATTGCGGACAGGACGGATTTCGCGTCGGAGCATGCTCGCCGGGGCGATGGCGGTTGCAGGGGCCGCGGGACTGCCGTCGGTCGTGCGGGGCCAGACCGGACGAGTGGTGCAGAACGGGCGGATCAAGCAGTCCATCTGCGGCGGGTGCCTGCGCGGCGCCAAGCTGGACCCCGAGCAGGCGGCCAAACTGCTGGTCGAAATGGGGCTGGCCGGTCGCGACCTGGTCGGACGGAACGACTGGGACGTGCTCAGAAAGCATGGTCTCGTGGCGACGATGGTGTCCGGCGCGGGGTCCATCAGGCAGGGGCTCAACGACAAGTCCCAGCACACCAGATTCCTGGACGACTTCCGAAAGAACATCCCCGCCGCGGCCGAGTACAAGTGGCCCAACGTCATCTGCATGGCGGGCGACCGCTCCGCGGTAGGCGAAGAGGAGGGGATGGAGAACTGCCGGACGATCCTCCAGGAGGCGGTCAAGATCGCTGAAGATCACGGCGTGACCATCTGCATGGAGATGCTCAACAGCAAAGTGGACCATCCGGGGTATATGTGCGACAACTACCCATGGGCCTTCGAGTTGTGCCGGCGGGTGAACTCGCCGCGGTTCAAGCTGCTCTTCGACATCTACCACATGCAGATCATGGAGGGCGACCTGATCGCCACGATCCGCAAGAACATCCAGCACATCGGACACTTCCACACCGCAGGCGTTCCAGGCCGGCACGAGCTCGACGAGAACCAGGAAATCTATTACCCCGCGGTGATGCGGGCCATCGTCGAGACCGGCTATCAGGGGTATGTCGCCCACGAGTACACGCCCGTCCGCGAGGCGATTCCATCGCTGGTGCAGGCCGTGAAGGCGTGTGATGTGTGAAAGAGTGTGGAAGCGTATAAGCGTATAAGCGCGGAAGCGTAAGAGGACACGCCTGCGCTTCTACAATGCCGGGAGAAGGCAATGGGCAGACAGATAAGAGGTTGTTCGCGCAGGGACTTCATGAAGACTTCGACCGCGGCGATGGCTTCGCTTTCGGCTGTTTCTCTGGGGTTGCCCAATCGGGCCTACGCCGCGGGTTTCGAGAAGGTGCGCGTGGGCGTGATCGGCTGCGGCGGACGGGGCTCGGGCGCCGTGACGGACTGTATCGAGGCCGACGACGGCGTCGAGATCGTTGCGATCGCGGACGCCTTTCGGGACCGTCTCGACACCAGCCTGGAGAAGATCCAGCAGTGGTGCCAGAAGAACGCCAGACCCTTCGCCCAGCGGGTGAAAGTCACGCCGGAAACGATGTTCTTTGGCTTCAACGGCTACAAGGACCTGCTGGCGATGAAGGACGTGGATCTGGTGCTGATCGCGACGCCGGTTTGTTTCCACCCGGTGCATCTCGACGCGGCGGTTCGGGCCGGCAAGCACGTTTTCATGGAGAAGGCGGCGGGCGTGGACCCGCCGGGAATGCGAAAGGTCATCGAGGCAGGCGAACTGGCCAGGCAGAAAGGCCTGGCGATTGTCGCGGGTACCCAGCGGCGCCACCAGGCGAAGTACCGCCAGAACGCCCACGCCGTGGCTCAGGGCGCGATCGGGCGGATCACAGGCGGTCGCGTATGGTGGTGCGGCGGCGGCTCCTCGAATCCGCCCCGGCGCGAGGCGGGCTGGAGCGACGCCGAGTATCTGGTCCGCAATTGGTACCGGTTCAGCATGATGTCGGGCGACCACATTGTGGAACAGCATTGCCACAATCTGGACGTGGCCAACTGGTTCATTGGGCGGCCTCCGGTGCAGGCTCTCGGGTTCGGCGGTCGAGCCCGTCGCCAGGGCGGCAACCAGTACGACTTCTTCAGCGTCGATCTGGACTATGGGGACGACGTGATCGTGCACAGCATGTGCCGTCAGGTCAAGGGCTGCTTCACGCGGGTGAGCGAGCAGTTCGTCGGGACCGAGGGC
>DATIKY010000339.1:0-16420 GCA_035476995.1 Sedimentisphaerales bacterium
ATAGCATGAACCCAGAAGGGAACTGACGGGCAAGCCCCCGTGCGGGTCGTGCGCGCATTCGCTCGGTGTTTTCCTGATCACATCATGGGCGGGATCATCCGGCTTCGCCGGGGCCTCGCACCACCATGCTGCCGGCGTAAGGCTAAAAATGCCAGGGGTCCGGGGACGGCGTCCCCGGTCGGTGGACGTGGTGCAACCGCCGAAGTACGCCAAAACCGGATGAGCCCTTTTTTTGCTTGCGGGGGCTTGGGTCGTGTATAATGGCAGGGGTTGGATTTCGTGGATACGACGGTTTTCGAGAATCGGCACCGGCATTGAAAAGGGATATCCTGTGAGACGGCTGACAGTGGTTGTGCTGAGCGTTCTGGCGTTTGTACTGGGCGGTTCGACGGTTGTTCTGGGTCAGCAGGCCAAGTCGCTGCACATTGCCGCCGCGACGGGCGACGTCGCCCAGCTCAAGAGGCATATCGACAACAAGGCGGACCTCAACGCGCCGGACGAGCACGGGAATCTGCCGATCAAGCTGGCGGTCGATTCGTACAGCGTGGAAGTCGTGACGATGCTCTTGCAGGCGGGCGCCAACCCCAACGTCAAGGATTCCACCGGCGGCACGCCTTTGATGGCCGCCTGCATATCGTGCCAGAAAGACATGGTCGATGCGCTCCTGGCGGGCAAGGCCAGTCACGCGGCGAAGGACGCCTCCGGCCTGACGGCCCTGCACTGCGCCGCGATGATGGGACAGGTTGAGATCGCGGAATCCTTGATCAAGGCCGGCGCGGACGTCAGCGCGCAGGACAAGAACGCACGCACGCCGATCATGATCGCTCAGCAGAGGGGCGCGGCGGAGGTCGTTCAACTGCTCCAGCAGCATGGGGGCACTCTGCCTGTGATCGAGGATCCGTATGGCATGGGCGGCGCGGCCTCGCAGGCGGCGCCGGTGACCGCCAGCACGTCGCGCCGGCCCGAGGGCTTCGAGATCGATCCCAACGTGATCGCCAAGCAACTGAAGGAGATGGCGGCGCTCGAAGCGCCGCTGAAGGTGATCGACGCCAACAGCCAGAGCGAGCAGCGGGCTTGGATCGCTCGTCGCTCGGACAATCGGACCCTGCTGCTTCGGGCGGTGCAGAAACAGTTCGAGGACGAGATGGCGTTCGTCAAGAAGGTCGCGGTCGAGGAGAAGGCGACCAAGACGACCCAGGCGACGGACGATCTGGTGACCGCCAGGAAGAAGCGATACGAACAGATCGGTCAGGAACTGCGGGATCAGATTCGCCAGAGCCGTCTGGAGTCCCGCGACACGATGGCGACGACCACGACGGGCCGGGGCGGGCGAGGCGGCGTGGCCACGCGGTCCACGACAACAAGGGGCCGTGCAGGCGGGGGAGCGACCGGCCAGGATGTTTATGGCGGGACCGCGACGCAGCCGAGGACGTCCCGGCGCACGACCACAGGCGCCGAGCCGGTCCAAGAGCCGGTCGATGCCGACACGCAGGCCCAGATCCAGGCCTGGCTGGGCGCGGACGCCGACAACAAGGAGCCCCTGCTCCAGAGCGTAAGCGACCTGGATGTCACGGAATACGCGGCTCTGCATGTGTTGGCGGAGGAGGAGAAGGCCGCCAAGACGCAGGTCGCCATCATGGCCTTGCTGATGCTGCGGGAAGAGCGAATCGCCACTATCCAGGAGCGATGGGTCGAGGACGACGAGCGAATGCAGAGAATGCAGGAACGAGCGGGCGCCAACGGCATGCAGGACATGCAGCAGGGGCCCGGACAGGGAACCCAGCGAGGCACGCGCCGAGGCGGCCGCTGATCGCAGGCGTCTTGTCCTCTGGTGCTGTTCGCGGGGCGCCTGCGTTTGGGGCGGAGTCTGCCGACTTGTCATGCTCAGGCCAAGCCGAAGCATCCGGCCGTCGAACAAAAGGTCTCTCCGGTTCGCTTGCCAGATCCTTCGCTGTGCTCAGGATGACAGAGTCTGTCACGTGCGTTGTCGCGCCCTGTTGTTCCTGCGCATGCAATCTTCGGACGGGAGACTTCAATGGCTGGACGAGTTGCACATCCGCCGGGCCACTGCGGCCCCGTGGTTTGGATAGAAGAGGGGGACCGTGACGATGGCGAAGCGATTCAGATTGGCTGCGACGGCACTGCTGTTTGTCGTATCGATGGTTGCGGCCCAGGATTTGAAACACGTGCGGTGGACCGTATGTCCAACGGGTAGGGTCCGCTATCGCGGCGCCGTGTGGTTCCATTTCGATACGGAGAGCCAGAAGTAATGCGAGCAGTCATACAACGGGTAGGCGAAGCGAAGGTCGAGGTTGAAGGCAGGATCGTCGGGCAGGTGGACAAGGGCCTGCTGGTGTATCTGGGCGTGGGCACAGCGGACACCGAGACCGACGCGCAGTTCATGGCCGAGAAGATCGCCAATATCCGGATCTTCTCCGACGAAGCGGGCAAGATGAACCGCAGCGTGATCGACATCGGCGGGGGGGTTCTGCTGGTCAGTCAGTTCACTCTGTACGGCGACTGCCGCAAGGGCCGCCGGCCGGGGTTCGACGCCGCAGGCGAGCCGGGACTGGCGGAACGATTGTACGAGAAGGTCGCCCAGTTGATCGCGGCGGAGGATGTCCCGGTCCAGAAGGGGGCCTTCGGCGCTCACATGCACGTGACGAGCATCAACGACGGGCCGGTGACCTTCCTGCTCGACAGCAACCGATTGTTCTGAAATGCCGCAGGGCCAGCCCGCCGAGGGCGAGCATCGCGAACGTCGCCGGCTCGGGCGTGTGGATGGGCGGGATGTCGGGCCTGTCGTTCGAGACGCCGCCGGGGATGCTCCAGCCGGGAATGCTGAAGTCCAGCGCCGTGATGGACAGATCGGCGCCGCCTCCCCCTCCGCCAAGACTGTTTTGAAACAGATCCTTTTCCGCTCGCTTGAAGACCGCCACAATGACCTTGGGCGAATTCACCTGCACCGTGGTGCGTTTGTCGCCGGGGTCGGCGACGTCGCCGAGCCAGTAGGCGAACTGATAGCCCGGCTGCGGTTCGGCCGCCAGCGTGACGATGGAATTGGCGGAGAAGCGGTGCGTCCCGGCATCGGGCGTTACCCGGCCGGCTTTGGCGGGAGTCTGTTCGATGAACAGATCGAAGTGCGGAGCCTCCGCGTCCGCCCCGGCGGCCAGGCCCAAAGCCAGCACCGCCGAGACCAGCAGCGATCTCGCATGCATCGATCTTCCGCAGAACATGTGCTTTCATCACCCCCAATGTGCGGCCAGACCCCCCGGTCTGATTGTACCTTCAGGATATCCGATTGGGGCCGGGAAATCAAGGCCGCGCGCCGGATGCGAAGGGAAAACCCGCCGGGGGCCATAACGGCGAGGCTTGTCCGCTGTGCGGGCGGAGATTTCCGGACCGATCCCGTTTGGGGAACGGGACACGCGCACTTTTTGTACCGGCTCCGAATCGCAGGCGTCGGGGCAGCATGGATTCACTGAGAAAAGCGATTGTAGCAGTTGTAGCGGCGTTTCTGGTGGGTCACGGCGCGATCGGTTGGGGGCAGGGCAAGGACAAGTTGCCCGTGCCGCTGCGATCCGAGCCGTGCGAAAGAGCGAGGCGTATTCACCGCGATCCGCAAGGTCTTCGCGAGTTTCTACAACGAGAACGCCTATCTGGAGCGTCTGCGGCGAAGCATCGACGAATCGAAGGTCGGCATGGCGCTGCTTGTGCATCACTCCTTCCCCGACGAGAACGAGCTGGCCAACGGCGTGGCGGTGATCGACCGCAACTCCGAGTGGAGCCGGGACATTAACATGGTCACGCAGGCCGGCGCGGTTTCCGTAACGAATCCTCAGGGCGGCAGCGTCCCCGAAGAGGTCGTCGTGACGATGTATTCGTTCGGGCGATACGCCCAGCGGATCCGCCAGTCCAACCTTGTCCCGCTCGGCGCCACCGTGATGCAGTGGGACGACGACTGCTTCGCTCTGGGCGAACTGCTCGTCAAGGTGGGCGAGGAGTTCGCTCTCACGACCGGGCGGGACGAGTTCGTCCTGGAAACGGAATTCAAGAAGCTGGCGCCCGACGGCAAGCTCGTCGTCAAGCAGGTTCGCGAGATCCCGCAGGCGGACGACACGCCTTCGGTCATCCTGAACGTAGCGCAGCGGAGTGAAGGATCTCGCTCGCGATCGAGAGACACCTCTCATTCGATGCCCAGGTCCTTCGGCTGTGCCTCAGGACGACACGTGTCTCCTGCGCACGAGTCATTCCTGATGGGCACACAAGCACAGTAAGACGATCAATATCGCAGCTCGATCTGTGAAGGGCCTTTGACCGCGATGGTGGCCAGTCTCTGTGCGGTGTTGAAGTTGACCGCGTGACCGCCGGGGCTGGCCACAAAGGGCCGATCGACGCCTGCCAGCAGGATGGAGCACAGCTTGTCGCCCCAGCCGTCCACGGCGAATGTCACGAAGCCGTCGGTTTCCTTCAAGTCGCGGATTGCGCAAGGCGCGTGGAGGAACCAACCGGTTTTCCGGAGTCTTCGGACATCGTACAGCGGGCCCTTGCGGAAGAACTCGGGCACGTGGGTCTGGAGGGTGCCGGGATTGATCGCGGGGCCCTCGCTGATCTGGGGACGCAGAAGGAAGTAGTCGGGCAGGAGGCCCTGGCGTTTGACGTCGCTCGTCGGCCAGGTCATCTGAAGACCCGCGGCGGTGATGCCCTTGGCCAGCGTCGCCCAGGGGCCTTCCGCATCGTACTGACTCAGCAGATGCAGGGCCGAGCCGTAGACCAGGCCGCACCATTGTACCGGCTGACCGAACCAGACCGGCGCTTTCCAGTTCGTCGCGCCGAGCACCGCGATGGTCGCATAGGGACCGACCTCGCCTTGCGTCGGATTTGCGAGGTAGATGAAGGGCACGCCCGTCCAGGCCCAATAACGGGCTTGCTCCAGATACTTCGGTTCGCGAGAAATCATGTACCCGAGCGTATACGCCTTCACCAGATGAGCGGAGGCGAGAATGTCCGGCGTGTGCAGCGGGATCTCCCAGACCTGGGCCCCTCGCGGGACGGAGTTCGCGTAAAGAGCAGTCTGCTTGTCCAGCAGTTCAAGGCCCTTGGCGATGAGGTTCTGATCGGCCGAGAGCGTCGCAGTTTCGAGAATGTTCGCAATGTCGGGGGCCGCGTGGCCGTTGGCGTGCTGCGCGAAGTGGGTCTTGCCATAGTCGACATCGCGCGGTCGGTAGCGTTTGACGCCCTGTTCGTCGAAGTGCGCCAGGAGGCTCTCGGCGTCGGCCCTTCGCCGCTCGACGTAGGGATAGACGCCGCCAAAGACGAAGGGCGTTGTCGGGATGCTGGTGTGCGACACCGAACTGAAGTACGGCTGACCCTGCGGCATCTTCGTAATCGCCAAGTCGCGCGCTTCGATCAGTCGCTTCATGAGTTCGGAGTCTTTGACGTGATTGGCCAGCCAGTCCATGTACAGGACCGCGTCGCCCGCGGGAGCGGCCTTGAAGCTCTCACCCCAGACCGCATGGCGGAAGAGGCCGCCTTCGTTGATCGCCGAATCCAGCCATCCGCGCGAGAGCAGCGTCACGGCGTCGTCGAATCCGCCCGCGACCTCCGGAATGGGTGCCAGTCCCTTGATCTCGACGTACTTCTGCACAGCGGACACGATGGAGTCGCCTCGACCGCCGATGATCGTCGCCTGCATGCGGATGGGTTGGTTGGCCTTGAGCGCGAAGGGCGCGTGCGCCAGCAGGGAGTTCTCGAACCGGTTGTCGCCGACGGCCGGCGCGGTCAGCGCCATCACATGCCCGCCGGAATCATAGATTCTATCGGGCGAATCAAAGGTCGGCGCCACGAGGTCCGAGGGTTCCCAGATCAGACCGATGTAGCGGCCGGCGTGCGCGATCGCCATCAGGGGGAACGTGATTTTGACCGGATCGGGCACGAGACGGACGTGCTCGCGGGTCGTGATGTCCGCCTCGCTGCTGCTGGGTTCGTCGTCAAGGTACTCCAAACCCGCGAACAGGCCCTGAGCCTTGCGCTCCCCGAACGTGCCTAGGCCGGGAAAGAGCGTCAGCCAGGGGAAGTGCAGAACCTCGCAGTCTCGATCGGTTTCGATCCGGATCTGGACCAGGATGGAGCCCGGTTGCGGACCGGGTCCGTAGACGCGAGTGATTCTCCATCGTCCGGCCCGATCATCGTCGAGCCCCGCCGCGATCACGACGGAACCGTCTGTTGCATGAAGGCAGAGAGCCTTCGCGTCCTCCAACGGAAGCCAGGCAGCATGCCCATCGATCATCAGCCCGATCTGCTCGGCACGGTAGCCGGATGCCAGTTCTACCCCGCCAGACTCGATACGGAAGTCACCCAACCCTCCTCGGTAATGGGTCAACTTCAGTTCGCCCGAATCGACCGAGAGCGGCTCGGCAGTCCCCTTCACAGGTCGTCGTGGTCTCTTGAACTGCGGCGGCTCGAGTGCGGCGAGCGTCTCCACGCGGATCGAAGCCACAACAATCCGGCCCTCCGTGGTTGCAGGATCAAGGCGAAAACGCGTCTGAGGCCCGAGCGGTTCGGTGATCGTCAGGGTGTACTCGTGCCATTGACCGTCGCTGCGGATCGAGAAGCGGACGGAGCGGCCGGCTTCGAATCCGCGGCCGTAGAAGAGCTCGCCACCCGCATCGGCGTTCGATTTCATCCGCACCCGAACGCGCGTCATTCCGCTGCCGGGCAGGTCGATGGCGGGGCCTTCGATCCAGGGGTCGATGCCGGTCGATAGAAACGTCAGACCCTCAGAGGACGCGGTGAAGTCTTTGACATGGGAATTGCCCTGCCAACCCTGCGGACCTTTGGAGAAATCCCAGGCCGCGATCTCGCCGGGCGAAGCAAGGGTACAGAAACCTACGGTCAGCATGAGTGCAGGAAAAACCGTGATTCTATTGATGCCCATCGCGAACAACCTCCGAAAAAGCTCAAAGCGTCAAGATTTCACGAGTATAATCGCTTGCATGAGTCTCGAACAGGACATTCGGCGCAAGGCCCTGCAGCTCGGTTTCGACGCTGTGGGCATCACCGACGCCTCGCCCATCGGACGCGAGCACGTGGAACATTTGGACGCATGGCTGCGGTCCGGCTATGCGGGCCCCATGCAATACATGCACCGCAACCTGGAGAAACGGATCGATCCGAGCAAGCTCCTCGATGACGCGAAATCGGTGGTCGTCGTGGCGTTGAGTTACGGGCTGCCGTTTACGCCGACAGGGACCGGTCTCGTTGGGCGAGTCGCGCAGTTCGCGCAGTACCAAGACTATCATGGTTTCATCAAGAGATTGCTTCGCGAATTGGCGGCCTTTATCCTGGACCAGGCCGGCGGATCGCATCGGTTCAAGCTCTGCGTCGATTCGTCGCCGCTGGCGGAAAAGGCCTTGGCGGTGCGGGCGGGCCTGGGGTTCATCGGGAAGAACCATCTGGTCATTCATCCACAGTTGGGCCCGCAGATTCTGTTTGGCGAGTTGCTCACGACTCTGGAGCTTACGCCGGATGAGCCCACCGGTGGAAGCTGCGGCGAATGCGACCTGTGTCTGAAGGCCTGTCCGACCGGCGCGTTGCGAAGCGATGGATTTCTCGACGTCCGCGAGTGCATCAGTTGTCTGACGCAGTATGAGCCCTCGGCCAAAATTGGCGGCTGGCTCTTTGGTTGCGATGAATGCCTGCTGGCCTGTCCCCATCAACGAAGCACGCCGCCCTGTGTCAATCGCCGGTTCGCACGTCATCCTGAGCGAGAACAGTTGAACTTGCCGGAACTGATCGAGATGACGACGGAGGAGTTCGACGCGAAGTTCGTCGATTCACCCCTGCACAGATCCGGACTCGAGATCCTCCAGCGCAGCGCGGAAATCTGCCTGCGCAACGCTCGTTAGGGCGCCAGGAAGATGTCCAGGTCGCTGTCGGGGAGCTCGCAGCCGCGAATCTCGGTGCCGCAGCGCATGCCTTGGAGGATGTAAATGTCATCGTCGGACAGGCTCGTGTACCGGGTCTTGGTGAACTCGACGGAGCCGTCGTACATCAGGGCGTTCTGTCCGCGGCCGGCGTGATTACGGCTGTTCGACTTCATCATCTTTTCGCACAACTGCAACCGAAGCACGGCGGATGGGTCCAGCGGAAATTCCTCGGCGAGTGGGTTGCGGTCCGCCAGAAGCACGCCTTTGCGCATCAGGTCGCGGTGGTTCGAGGTCGGGCAGGGAATGCGGATACTGTAGAGGATGTGGGTTCGGCTCGGGAAGTCGGCGAAGGTCTGTGCATTGAACCCGTCGAAAGGGAGTTTCCTGCTGTCAGATCGCCCAGGACAGAGAAACCGGCTTGGGTCCACATACCCGAGTTTGGGCAGCAGCCAGATTTGACGGGTGTTGGACTGGTTCTCGTTGCCCTGGTGCCCGACCCGGTACCAAGGGGCTCCAGGGGTCATCGCCACGCTGGGCAACAGACCGTCGTGATCGGACACATAACTGCGAAATCCGCCATAGATGCCGGCCAAATTCCCGCCGCACTGCGCCTGCCAGGCCCGGCCGCGCATGTGCCCGACCGCGGGAAAGAGGACGCTGACGAACACAAGAATGGCCGCTGCGGCAGCGAGCACCTCGGTCCAGTTGCGCCACAGGGGAATTCGGATGGTACGAATCCCGAACGGTTCCACAGGGATCGACGGATCCAGAGAATGGCCACCGTCGCATGATGCGGACTCGCGCATCCGGGCGAAGAGCCGCTCGGTGAGCTCGTCGGGACAAGGCTCGACCTCCACGGTGTCCAGCGGAGCGAGCGTCGTTTGGATGGATTGGTACAGTTCAACCGCCTCTTCGTTGGCGGCGATCAGGGCCTCGACTTCGTCGTTCTCCGATTCCGATGTCAAACCCAGAGAGTAATCAAACAACAGTTGCTTATGACGGTCATTCAACGTCGTCATTTGACCTCTTTGCTCCCAACACCAGACTTCCAGTCTTTTGCGAAGCGTGCCACGGCAGTATGCAACCTGCTCTTCACGGTCCCAATGGGTATACCGAGGATGTCGGCCATTTGTTTGTAGGAAAATCGGTTGAAGTAGGCCAGGATGAGGATCTCGCGGAGGTTTTCCGGCATATTCGTTATGACCTCATTAACCCGCGCAGAAGTCTCATTCCGTTCGACCTCGTCATAAGGCATGGCGGTATCGGAACTTAGTGCGTTGAGCATCTCATCGAAGGACATGTCCTGCGATTCCGAGATCGTCCCGATGGCCACCGTGTTGTTTCGCTGGGACTTGCGAAGAGCGTCTTTGGCCTTGTTGGCCGCGATGGTGAACAGCCATGGCCGCAACGGTCGGGCAGGGTCGAAACTCCCCCGGCTCGTGAATAGCTGCAGGAACGTTTCTTGAAACACGTCGTCCACGAGATCCGACCGGTTCAGGAACTGCTTGAGAAATGCGTAGAGGCTGTTCTTGTATCGATGGACGATCTCTCGAAAGGCAGCCTCATCGCCTTCGTTGTACTGCTGCAGCAGTTCCGAATCCGTCAGTTTCTCAAATGAGTGTTTCATAGTGAGAGTCATTATATGAGCCTGCCGCGAAAAGAGGAACTCCTGTTCCGATCGCACCGGAAAAACGGAGGGCATGGGCTTGAGCCCTGTGTGTCCTCCATATCAGAAAGATCCCCCCGCCCGGTCGCCCATACACGAAATCCCCTCCCCACTATACGTTGCGGTGTCCTCGCCCAGGTTTCCCACATATTGATACAGGCCGAGCCCGGTTCTAGCCCTCCACTGGCCAGTAGGGGGACTCGGTTCGCGCATCCGCCAGGCACTGACGAATTCTGGCCATGATCTTGGGCTGGTTGGCTGCGAGATTGGTCGTCTCGCCGGGATCGGCCTGGAGGTCGTACAGTTCCAGGCCCCCGCCGAGGAGGCGGACCGCCTTCCAGGCGCCCATCCGAACCGCCTGGGCGAAGCCTCGCTCGTGGAATTCCCAGTAAAGGTACTCGTGCTGCTTCTGTTTGCGTGGGACGCCCAGGAGCGTCGGTGCCATGCACAAACCGTCGGTATTCGATAGGACTTCGCCGCCGGCCAGGACGCCCAGCGTGGGCAGGAAATCCCAGAACGCCGAGATGTGGCCGGTCACGGCGCCGGCTTCGATCCGGCCGGGCCAGCGGGCGATCAAAGGCACCCGAATTCCGCCTTCGTACAGGTCGCGTTTGATCCCGCGGAAGGGCGCGTTGCTGGCGAAGAAGTTCGGGTCCGAGCCGCCTTCGCGATGGGGACCGTTGTCGCTCGTGAAGAAAACGAGGGTGTTCTCGTCGATACCGAGGCTCCTGATCCTGCGAAGAATCCGACCCACGCCGCGATCCAGTCGCGAGATCATCGCGGCCCGACCCTTTTCCGTCTGCGGCCAATCCGTCCCGGCGTATTCACCGAAGTCGGGGACCTCCATGCCGTTGCGTCCGGCCTCGTTGTTGGCGTGCGGGAGCGTCACCGCCAGGCACAGGAAGAAGGGGCCATCCTTGTTGGCGTTCAGAAACTCCAGCGCCTCGGCCTCCATCAGGTCGTATGCATATTCCCTCTTCTCGCTCGCGACGCCGGCGCCGTCGGCGCGACCGCCCTCGACCTTGTTGCTCAACGGGACGCGTTCGTCGTTGCGGAAGAGGAACTCCGGATAGTGGTTGTGCGCGTGTCGCTGGCACAGGTATCCCAAGAAGGAGTCGAATCCCTGGTTGTTGGGCGTGCCCGAACTGCCCGGTCCGCCGAAGCCCCACTTGCCGATTAGGGCGGTGGTGTAGCCGGCGCGCTGGAGCATCCTGGGCAGCGTCTCGGTTTCCGCCGGCAGGGGCAACTGGCCCATCGGCTGGATCTCCTTGTTTCCGCGGACGTAGGCATGGCCGGTGTGCAGACCGGTCATCAGGCAGCACCGCGACGGCGCGCAGACCGTGCTGCCGGCGTAGTGATCGGTGAACCGCATCCCCTCGGCGGCCATCTGGTCGATACTGGGCGTCTGGATCAGCTTCTGGCCGTAGCAGCCGAGCTCGCCGTAGCCCAGGTCGTCCGCGAGAACAAAGACGATGTTCGGCTTGCTCGCGGCGACGACATCGGGCGAGTCCTTCTGCACGGCGACGCGAGCGCATCCTGCGATGCCGGCCACTGCCGCGCCGACGCTTGCCGATTTGAGAAACCCGCGTCTGCTGAGATTTCGGGCCATTTCGCTGGTCCTCCAAAAGACGGTGCACACCGACGATCCACTGCCGTTGGGGGAGTCGTCGACGCGTCTGTGCCCCTGCGGCATCCGCCCAGAATACCGGCTCGGTCTCCGGCGTGCAAGCCTCATGGATTCAGGACCATTGGAGTGCCGATCCGGCCGCCAATCTCTGGAGACAATGAGTTCTCTCTTCGCAGTCACCATTCCATAGAACTCTGGCGTGTTGTGGATCGGTCAATGAGGTCCGGCACGGGGAACGCGGCTCGTGCTGACGTTCACAGAAACAGCGGCAGAAGATAGGGCAAGATGATCGCGGTGGTTAGGCCGTTGAGCATCATGCCGACGCCGCTCATCGCGCCTTCGAGCTCGCCTTCCCTCAGGGCGCGGGCGGTGCCGATGCCGTGGGCTGCGGTGCCCATCGCCAGGCCCGCTGCGAACTGGCTGCGGACGCCGATCAGGCGGATCAATTCGGGACCGAGCATGCCGCCCAGAATGCCTGTGAGAATCACTGCGGCGGCGCTGATGGAGGGCAATCCGCCGATCTTCTGCGAAATGCCGATCGCGATAGGAGTTGTGACGGATTTGGGCGAGAGGGAGATGGCGATCTCGTTGCTGCCGCCCAGCAACAGAGCCAGGCCGACCGCCGAAGCGATCCCGGTGATCGAGCCGATCAGAACGCTGATGAGGATGGGCACGAGGTTTCGCTTGATCTTCTCCAGCCTTCGGTAGAACGGCACCGCTAAGGCCACCACCGACGGTCCCAGCAGAAAGGCAAGCACCTGGCCGCCACGGTTGTAGGCTTCGAAGGGGATCTTCGCCAGCAGGAGCAGGCCGATGATCGCAACGATGGTCAGCATGACCGGGTCCAGCAAGGGCGTGCCCGCGCGATGACGGACCCAGCGGGCGACGATCCAGATCGCCACGGTCAGAATGATCCCGAACCACGGATGATAGGCCCACGGCTCCATCAGGACTCTCTCGCCTCCTTCCTCTCGAAGAGCCGGGCCACGAGGGCGGTTGCCCACAGCACCGCCAACAGACTGCCGACGATGGCGACCAGCAGAGGCCGCCATTGTCTGGCGATCAGGTCGAAGTAGAGCATCACCGCCACGCCGGGAGGGACGAAGAACAGGCCGATCTCCGAGAGCAGCATATCCGCCGCGGGCTCGACCCGCTTGACGTCCAGGACCTTCGTCAGCAGGCAGGCCGTCAGCAGGATCATGCCGACCACGTTGCCGGGGACGTGCAGCTTCAGTGCGAGCGAAACGGCGTTGCCCGCCCCCAGAAACGCCAGGAGGATCGCGAACGAAAGAGCGGTTTCTTTCTTGATCATTCGGCAGAATATACGCGATCCGGTTGTCGCGGATCAACACTTCCGATCAGGCAAGAGGACCTTATTGACCGGATTGACCCCATTGACGTTGAGGTCGGCAACGTCAATCCGGTCAATAGGGTCCTGTGGGGCTGCCTCGCCCAAGCCTGAGAATCTACTTCAGAAGCCGGGTGTAGCCCATCCGTCGCGTCACGCCGATCTTATCGAAGTAATCCAGCAGGGGAATTGCGTACTTCCTGGTCGTGTCGAGAACATACTTGAACTGCACGCTTTCCAGGCCGCCGTGCTCTTTGATATACGTGACCAGCTTCTCCCGTGCGGCGGCCACCGCCTCGGCGTGGAAGTACAGATCCTGCTCGACGCGGACGAGCCGCTGTTGCTCGCTGAGAATTCGAATCACCCGCTGAACCTGCGGCGGCGTGGTCCGTGCCTTCTCGGCAACCTCCTGGAGGCTGGGCGGATCGAACGGGTGGCTCTTGAACATCGTTTCGACGTTCTGAAGCAGTTGCTGCTCGGCATCCTTGAATTGCTCGCGATGCTCCGGCAATGCCAGGCAGCCTTTCCGTTCGACCAGCTTGCCCTCGGATCGCAGCCGCTCGATCAGGGCGTCGAAGACTTCTTTCTTCAGTGGCGAGGGCGTCCCTTGTGTCGCGGGCATCTTGCCCGCGTGTGTCGAAGGCGTCTCGCCTTCGAGTCGAGGGCCAGAGGCTCTCGACTCGGGGACTTCGCCACGCAGGAACTCCGTCAGGAACTGCTCGCGGGTGATGCCGGGGCTCTCCGGCCGCTGGCGGTGAAAATTGCCAACGATGTCGAGGAGGTGCTGCCGGACCCGCCGGGCGGTGTCAACGTGAATGAAGACCTTGGCGCTCAGCGGCAAGACGCGACCCTCGCCGGCAAGCTCGGCCAGCAGGGGGGCCAGCTCCTTCAGCGGCGTCTTGGTGCGAAGAGAGATCTGTTTCTCGTCGGCCGCGACGGATTCCGCGGTTCTCACGCAGTATTCGGCGAAGGTCTTCGGTTGCGTCACGGCTCTGGCTCGCTCGGCGACCTCGGCCAGGACCTCGGGATGCGTGCGCTTGAGCCGCCTGTCGGTCGCTTCGACGATGATGCCGCCGCCGAGCGTGCGGACCGGCGACAACGACCGGAGAATGAAAGGGTCGCGCGGACCCGCGATGACGGGATGGTTCAAGAAGATCTGGATCAGGCACTGCCGACCTGGCTTGAGGCCGCTTTCCTGGAAGAGATAGACGCTGGCTGTGGTCTCGGAAGTGCCGGTGTGGAACTTGACCTGGGCGCCGTTCTTGAGGTCGGCCTTCTCGTAGTCCAGCAGCTTGAGCTCGCACAGATACCACTGTCGCGGGGCGAAATAGTCGCTGATGGTGACGACGTTGCCCCGCTCGACGTCCTTGTGACCCCACTGCGGGATGTTGATCGCAGCGCATTGGCCGGCTCTGGCGTGCGTACTGTCCCGGCCGTAGACCTGGACCGACCGCACCCGGCCTTTCTTCTGCTGAGGCAACAGCTCGACTTCGTCGCCGATGCCGACTGAGCCGCAGGCCGGAATGCCCGCGACGATCGTTCCATACCCTTTCGCGGCGAACGCCCGCTCGACCGGCACGCGGAAGATGCCGTTGGCAGTCTTGGGCGTGATGGCCGCGACCATGGCCTTGAGGGCCTCGTAGAATTCCTCGAAACCCTGCCCGGTGATGTTGGAGATCGGGAGGATCGGAGCGTCCTGCAGGAACGTGCCGGCGACGAATTGCCGAACTTCCTGCGCGGCCGCCTGGGTCCGCTCCGGCGGCACCGCGTCCACCTTGGTCAGGGCGACGATCCCGTGCCCTACCCCGAGCAAAGTCAGGATGTCCAGGTGCTCGCGGGTCTGCGGCATCACGCCGTCGTCGGCAGCGACCACGAGGATGCAGCCGTCGATGCCGCTGGCGCCGGCGACCATCGTCTTGACAAAATTCTCGTGGCCCGGGACGTCGACGATGCCGACCTCCAGGTCCGCGATCACGCACGGCGCGAAACCCAGCTCGATCGACATGCCGCGTTCCTTTTCGATCTTGAGCCGGTCGGTCTCGCAGCCGGTCAGGAGCTTGACCAGAGCGGTCTTGCCGTGGTCGACGTGGCCCGCGGTGCCGATTGTGATGTTGTGTTGTTGGGTGGTCATGGGTCCTATATGTCCTATGGGTCCCATAAGTCCTATAGGACCAGCTTGCCTGTCGTTATTCGCTCGCCGCCAGCGCTGCGATGACTGCCTCGACGATCACCGCGTCGTCGCCCTCTCGCAGCGTGCGCGGATCGATGAGGATCTGGTCGTTCTGAATCCTCGCGAAGACCGGCGTCTCGTGGAGCCGCAACCGGCCCGCCAGAGTCTCTGCGCTGATCCCCTGCGGCGTGATCGCCACCAGCGTCGTCGCGAGGTTCTGCGCCGGCAGCGAGCCGCTGCCCATCTGCGAGAATCCGCTGGTTGTGGCCGCGCTGGCGTTCTTCTCCTGAAGCGCCGCCACCAGCCGCTCGGCGTGCTGGCGAATCTGCTCGCCGCTGCGTTGCAGCATCTGCAGCGTCGGAACCTCGCGCAGCGCGACCGTCCCGTCCAGGAACAGCTTGAGCGTCGCCTCCAGCACCGCCATCGTGAGCTTGCCTACCCGGACGATCCGGGCGAACTGGTTCTTCCGCACCTTCTCGATTAGGGCTTTCTTGCCCAGGATAATGCCGCCCTGCGACGATCCGATCAGCTTGTCGGCACTGCACGTGATGATGTCGGCTCCCTCGCGGACCGAGTCCGGCAGCGTCGGCTCGGGCGCAAAGCCGAATTGCGAGAAATCGATCAGGGCCCCGGCCCCGACGTCGTCGATCATTACGAGGTTGTGCCTGTGTGCGATCTCCACGAGCGTGTCGAGCGGGACCTCCGAGGAGAACCCCTCGATCTTGTAGTTGCTCGGATGCACACGAAGGATCGCGGCGGTGTTCTCGGTGATGGCGTTCTCGTAGTCGCGGGCGTGCGTCTTGTTCGTCGTGCCGACCTCGACCAGTTTGGCCCCGCTGAAGGCCATCACTTCCGGTAGGCGGAAGGAACCGCCGATCTCGACGAGCTGGCCACGCGAGACGATCACCTCCTTGCCCTTGGCCACCGTGTTGAGCACGATCGCGGTGGCCGCCGCATTGTTGTTCACCACGGTCGCGGCTTCTGCGCCGGTGAGTTTCTGAAGAAGCCGCTCGATCTGCTCATCCCGCCGGGACCGCTTGCCGGTGGCGCGGTCCACCTGGAGCAGGGAGTAGCTTTGTAGCGTGGCCTGGATCTGCTCGATCGCCTTGGCCGCCAAAACCGCCCGGCCGAGACCCGTGTGCAGAATGATCCCGGTGGCGTTCACCGCCCGGCGATAGTGCGGCCGGGCCACCGCCGCAATTCGGCGTTTCGCCGCCGCCACAACTCGGACGCGGATCGCCTCCTCCGTGGCGAGGGCGTCCCGCCCTTGCGTCTCGCGGGCATCCTGCCCGCGCTCCGTCGGATGGTCCGCAAGCTCCCGACGGACCTCTTCGACCGCCTCGCGGACGGAATCGGCGACCGGCTTTCGCCCGTGCTCGGCCGCGAGCGTCTCTAATTCCGGGTCCCTCAGAACCGAATCGACCGAGGGAACCCTCCGCATGATCTGTTGGGTTTGTGCGTCCATGATTCTATTGTACGCCTCCGGGACGGGCAGACAAGTCGATTTGCCGAGAACCGGATGTAACAAACAGGCTGCAGCCACGAATGGCACTGCCTTGATCGTGGTTGGCGCGGAGCTTGGGCGGCGGTGCCAGAGGCTGTGGTGCCATTTCATCGTGGATGAAGATCTTGCTCTGCGCCGTCAGATCGGTATCATGGTTTTGGCCTTCCTTGGCCGATA
>DATIKY010000340.1:0-14167 GCA_035476995.1 Sedimentisphaerales bacterium
GTAGCCCCGAATCCCAAACCCATGGTACAATAAGCTGGTGGACATGCTTGACTCCTATCCTAAGTCCTTGCAAAACCTTTGGATAAGCCGGCATGTCCACTCTTCTCAACTCAAAAGTACGCAAAAACCGGATGAGCCATAAAAGCCTCTTCCTTACAGGGTGAACACACCAGTCAAGCGGATTCGCACTACCAGCATGACAACACTCAATACCCTTCGATGGAAGAGAAACCTGCGCATTCCCCATTCCAACCACTTCATTTCCGCTCGACCATCTGCACGAGGCCGACGTCGATGTACTGGCCGCCGCCGGTCTGGCGGCAGTGGACGGCGATCACGTTCTTGCCGGGCTTGAGGGCCGCGGCGCCGGCGGGCGTCAGCGGCAGGGTCTCGTAATCGACGGTGTAGCCGTTGGCGGTCATGGCCGGGACGCCGTTGATGTAGACTTCGACGTCCTCGTCGTGGTGGACGCTCAGGCCGACGTTGTCGTACTTGCCCTCGGGCAGCGTGAACTCGCGGCGGAGCCAGATGTCCCGCGTGTCCCAGACGGTATTGACGATCGCGCCGGGCGTGTCGCGCGTGCCGAACCCGCTCTTGCCCTCGCGCCACAGGCTCGCGTCGAACTCGGGCTTGAACCAGTCCTGGCCGGGCCTTCGCGTCGTGTACCGCCACAGGGCAGGCTCGTCCTGCGCCGTGGGCACGACCGTTGTGATCACCGGAGGCTTGGGCATCGGGGCGTAGTTGCCGGCCTTGGTCTTGTCCCTGCTCGCGTACTTCTTCCACGTCGCCTTGTCGTAGAGCATCTGGAGGAACACGCCGCCGACGACCGGGCGGGCGGTGAAGCCCCGCTTGTTGGCGTTGTCCGTGTAGTACCAGTCGGTCATGGGCGATCGGTCCGGCGTCTCGTTGAGGAACAGGAACACCGGGTTCACCAGGGCCTCGAAGTCCTCGCGGTTCTGCGTGAGCGTCGCGGTCCAGAGGATCCAGTCGAGCTTGGTGTACAGCGAGCGATTGTCCAGCGGCAGGCCGTACTTGTTCTGGATTTTCCTGTAATGGGCCATCTCCTTCTGCTTGACCTCGTCGGGGAACAGGTTCAGCCCGAGGATGCGGTCCCAGACGAGGTTGTACTTCTGGCTCCAGGTGCCGGGCTTGTCGAACGCCAGGCGGAAGTGATCCGCCGTGGCGAGGGCATCTTGCCCTTGCGTGTCGCGGGCATCCTGCCCGCGTTCTTGCTTTGTGTCGAGGGCGTCCCGCCCTCGATTCGCGGGCAGGATGCCCGCGACACTTGAACTATCGGCGGCTTCCTTCACCCAGCGGGTCGCGAACTCCTTGGCGATCTTCGAGTACTCGGCAGCCTTGGCCTTGTCGCCCCGCATTTCGCAGAGCTTGGCGAACGAGCCCAGGCCGCAGATCGCCTTGGCCGAGAGGTTCACGTTGTGGGCCAGGTGCCCTGCGAAATCGTCCGTGCAGAGCTGGTTCTCAGGATCGAACCCCTTGTCTTTGAGGTATTCGGCCCACTTTTCCAGTTGCGGCCAGTAGAGGCCCGCGAAGTCCGCGTTGCCCTCCATCTGGGCGACCGCGGCCATGAGGATCAGCAGGTTGCCGCTCTCTTCGACGGGCATCTGGTTCTCCTCGCTCCGCTCGCCGCCGCCGTAGACCTGGCCGTTGGCGTGCGGGTACTGGCCCAGATCGTGCGGGGCGAAGGGGAATTTCCACCGCTCGCTCGCCGCGTAGTTCATGAAGGGCACGAGGAAGGACTTGGCCACCGATGGGCCAAACAGCAGGAACTGCGGGGCCATCGGATAGAACACGTCCGAGGTCCCGATGCAGCCGTTGGAGTGGTTCTCCTTGCAGAACGAGATCGGCTGGCCGTTGTCGTCGGCGACGAACTTGCCCGCCGCGAAGCACTGGCGATACGCCAGCGCCGCCAGCTTGGCGTACTTCTGGCCGCCGGCCCTGGTCAGATCGGCCATCAATCTCTCATCGAACGCGGCGCAGGTCTTGCTCAGTGACTTATAGTCCTTTGCGGACGCCTTGAGCAGGTCCGCGGCCTCCCAGCCGTTGCGGCGCCAGTAGGGTCGGAGGTTCTTCTTCATGTACTGGATCGAATAGAGGTCGTCGTAGGCGACCATGAGCCAGCAGGAGACGGTCTTCCTGGCGACCGTCTGGGGCTTCAGCACCATGGCGGCGCAGACCGCGTCGGCGTTGGCGGGAGACTCGGGTGACGCGACCGGCGACTGGAGACCGTTGTCGAGGAATCCGCCTTGAACCGCGCCGCGGCCGGCGAACGCGCGGGTTGCGACCGCGTCTTTCGGAGCGGCCACATAGAGGTATCCCCAGTCGATCCGGATGTCGTCGCCTCGCTTGGCGAGGATCGGCTGATCCTTCGAGCCGACCTTGCAGACCGCCAGGTCCCCTGCTTCTTCGGAAGCCCAGACGACCTGCTGATTGGCGGTGTTGACCGCCAGTTCCGCGGACGCATCGAAGTACACCTGCACCTCGTGCTTCTTGCCGTCGGTGGCGCGGAAGTCGTACGTGAGATACGTCACCGGTCGCGACAGCAGGTCAATGTCCTCGGGCAGAGCGGGCGTCATGAAGGTCAGCGTTAAGGCGATGCCCGCTCCCTCGAACGTGTAGATCGTCCGCGTGGGCAGGACCGTGAGGCTGGTCTGCTTCATCGGCGGGACTTTGCCCGGCGTGGCGCCCATGATGCGGTAGGGCTTGCCGTCGATGCGGATCATGCTGGTCAGGCGGTGGGGCTTGCCCGTCCAGTGGGTGGTGTCCTCGTCCGTCAGGTTGTCCGCCTGCGACCAGATGCTGAAGTACGGATCGCACGCGATCAGGGGTGTCGCGGGCGGGATCAGCTTGTCGCCCTGAGCCTTGCGCGGCTCCGGCGGCGTGTAGAGCGTCCGGTTCGCGGCGGTGATGCGGGCCGCGTCCATCTTGATCACTTCGCGATCGTAGGTCATCAAGCCGTTGACCTCGATCTCGACGTCGGTCGTCTGCGTGTACACCGCGGCGGCCAGGCCCGGCGCGCCGGTCAGCGGATGGAGCTTCTTGATGAGGGCGATGTAGGCGTCGGTCAGCTCGTCCTGGGTCGTGTAACTGCGATAGCCCCAGTTCCGCTCGGCCTGCCAGGTGTGGCCGGGCAGGGGCAGGCCCAGACCGCCGAACTCGCCGAGCACGCCGGCGCGCTTGTCTTCCAGACGCGGGGCTCTCGGGCCGGGGTAATCGTGGATGTCCATCACATCGCCGATGCCGCGATCGGTCCAGCCGCTGGCGTTGTTGACCAGTCGCGTCGGGTCGAGCTTGCGGACGAGGTCCACGATTCGCGGCGTGTCGTACTGGCCCCAGCCTTCGTTGAACGGCACCCACATCACGATCGACGGGTGGTTGTAGAAGGTCTCGATCATACGGGCCAGCTCCAGCTCGAACTGCTTGGCCGACTCTTCGGTGCGGACGATATCGGGGTCCTGGCTGCCGATGTAGCGGTCGCCGCTGGGCATGTCCTGCCAGACGAGAAGGCCCAGCTTGTCGCACCAGTAGTACCAGCGGGCGGGCTCGATCTTGACGTGCTTGCGGGCCATGTTCATGCCCAGACGCTTGGTGATTTCGATGTCGTACCGCAGCGCCTCATCGGTCGGCGCGGTATACAGCCCATCCGGCCACCAACCCTGATCCAGCGGGCCATATTGGAACAGGGGCTTGTTGTTCAGGAACAGTCGATTGATCCCGGCCTCGTCCTTGGCCAGCGCGATCTTCCGCATCCCGAAATAACTCGTGATCTGGTCGGTCACCACGGGCATGTTGAAGCGTCCGAGCGTGATTTTCACATCGTAAAGGAATGGGTTGTCGGGGGTCCATAGCCGCGGGTTGGGGATCTGGACCTCGATCCGGTTGAGGCCGTTCGCCTGGGCCACGACCTCTCCGTCGGCGAGGATCTCGACCTTTACATTGTCGCTTCGAGTCAGCCTCGTTCCGATCTCCACGATCAGCTTGGCGTTGTCCACGTCGGGGGTCAGTTTGAGCCCGTCGATGTGCCTCGGCGCCACCGGCTCCAGCCAGACGGTCTGCCAGATGCCGGTGACGGCGGTGTACCAGATGCCGTGCGGGTTGCGGACCTGCTTGCCGCGAGGCTGGGCGCCTGCGTCGGTCGGGTCCCAGACGGACACGACGATCTCCTGCCGGCCGTCAGCCTTCAGGGCGTCGGTGATGTCGAACGTGAAGGGATCGTAGCCGCCCTTGTGGTTGCCGACCTCCTTGCCGTTGACCCAGACGGTGGTGTCCCAATCGACGGCCCCGAAATGGAGAAGGACTCGCCTGCCTTCCTGATCCCAGCCATGGCCTTTCGGAGTCTCGAACGTCCTGCGATACCACAGGCGGTTGTCGGGGCCTACAGGCTTCATCACGCCGGAGAGGGCCGACTCGATAGGGAAAGGAACGAGGATCTGACCGTCGAAGCTCTCAGGCTGGGCCGCGTCCTTGGCCTTGATGGCGTAGTCCCACAGGCCGTTGAGGTTGAACCAGTCTTTGCGGACCATCTGCGGCCGCGGATATTCAGGCAGGGCGTTCTGGGGCGAGACCTCCTTGGCCCACCGGGTCATCAGGGGGCCCGCCGCGGGTTTCCACTGTCCCTGCGCCACCGACGACAGCAGCACGACTGCGACCGAAGCGGCGCACAGGATCCTTCCTTTGGAGTGATGTTCACGCATGGTATGACCTCCCACGACAAAGCACCTGCAACAGCGAATAAACAGTCCGCCCGGCTGCGGGCGAATCGGTCCCAGGGTAATCGCAACGAGGGAGGTTTTCAACCTCAAACTTGCGGGAAGGGAACCGGTGTGCGAATGGACTGCGTCGAGCTGCGTGATCTCTTGTCATGCTGAACGCAGTGAAGCATCCGGCGTGGGCGTCATGACGTGCGTTCGTTCCGTCATTCGACGACGACCGCGGTGCCGTAGGCGAGGATCTCCGCGGCGTGCGCCGCCACCTCCGACGTGGAGAATCGAATGCCGACGATGGCATTGGCGCCGAGTTCCTTGGCCTCCGCGAGCATCCGGTCCAATGCCTGCTCGCGCGATTCGCCCAGCAGTTTGGTGTACTCGGTAACCTCGCCTCCGACGAGGTTTCGCAGACCCGCCAGGATGTCCTTGCCGATGTGCCGGGCACGGATCGTGTTGCCGCGGACCAGGCCGAGGTGTTTGACGATGGTCTTTCCCGGTATCGTATCAGTCGTTGACAGCAGCATATGGTTATCTCCTGACGTCTCTGTATCGATCCCGGCTCCAGAAGTACACCCGCTCCCGCAGCACGGAAACGAACAGTATAACCCCGCCGCCCAGCAAAGCCAATAGGCCGATCTTCAAGAGGACCCCGAGCGTCGGGTCCACGATGATGCTCTCGATGGCTTCAAAGCCGCCGTAGATCAGCAGGGCGATCGCGGCCACGGAGAACAGAATCCACCCGATGCCGCGTTCGATCCGATTGTAGACGTTGCCCCAGTACTGCTCCCAGACGCGATCCTCCGGCTCCACGAAGGTCACGGAATCGGTCATCTGTTTGAGCTTGCGGAACTGGGCCAGGTCCCGCGTACAGTCGGCACAGAACGCCAGATGACCCTCGAAGGCTCGCTTCTGTTCTTCGTTCAGCTCGTTGTCCAGGTAGGCCATCATCGAATCTCTGTTGTTCCGGCAGGTCATGACGTCTGACCTCCTTTCGTGGGCTCCCCTGGCTCGCGCGGGGCGATCGGGGCACCTCTCTCTTCGTCCAAAATCTCTTTCAATTGCTGGCGGGCGTAGAACAGCCGGCTGGTCACCGTCCCCCGATTGCAGAAGAGCACCCTGGCCATCTCGTCGTACGACAGGTTCCGGAAGTGCCTCAGCAGGATCACTTCCCGGTGCTTGTCGTCGAGTCTGCCCATGGCCTTCCAGATGCGATCCTTGGCTTCGTTCCGCTCGGCGATCGCGTCGGGCTCGAACGAGTCGCGCCCCTCGGGCTCGGGACACCCCAACTGCGTGTCGTCCAGCGAGCCGGCCCGCCGGACCCGCCTCTTTCGCAGATGGCTGAAGCACAGGTTCCGCAGGATCTGGTAGAACCAGGGGAAGAACTTGCCCTTGGAGTGCAGTGTGTCGTAATGCTGATAGGCCCGAAAAAAAGCCTCCTGCGACAACTCCAGGGCGTCCTCGCGGTTGCCGACCAGACCCAGAGCGATCAGGTAGGCATCCTTCATATGGCGTTTGACGATCAGCTCAAACGCTTCCCTCGGCCCGACTCCCGAGCCGGAATCCCCGACGCCGGCCGGCGCGTCGGCAGATCCGTCCCACAAGGCCGCCGAATTGTCCCGGCCCATGCCGCCCACTTCTGTCTTCTCCATGCCCCCCCGGGGGTCCAGTGCCGGGAACTGACCCGGCCTCTACGCATATAGACTCCCCGCGCGGGGTTTTCTTCAAGAAAAAAAGGTGAACGACTCGTCGAATGCCTGTCCGCCGGACCCTTGCTGTTGACAATCTTCCCGCGGAGTGGTACTTCCAGACAGGCCGTGGTGGGTCTTGTTTCTCATCGCAACGCAATCAGGGATCCGCCCTGCGAACCGTGAACGCCGGACAGCATCCTGTGGAGACGACCGGATGGCGACGGATGGACTTTTGTGGGCCTGTCTTCTCGACGGACAGGGGGGTGCCAGGGAACTCGACTGGGAGGGAGTGGGCCAGTGGAAGCCCGAACAGGGCCCGATCTGGCTCCACTTCGATTACACCCATCCCGAAAGCGTCGAGTGGATCACGAACAGGAGCGGTTTGCATGAGGTCCCTGCCTCTGTGCTGCTGACGGAAGAGAGCCGGCCCAGGACAACCCCGGTCGGAGGGGGTCTGCTCGTCGCCCTGCGGGGGGTGAACCTGAACCCCGGGTCCGATATCGAGGACATGGTCGCCGTTCGCGTGTGGGTGGACGAGACGCGGATCATCAGCACGCGTAAAAGGAAGCTGTTCTCCGAGGCCGACATCATCGCCTCGTTCGAGGATCGCCAAGGCCCCAGGACCACAGGGGAGTTCATCGTCGATCTGTGCGACCGCCTGATCTCAGGAATGGAGGGCGCGGTGGGGGATGTCGAGGACCGCGTCGCGCACCTGGAGCAGGAAGTCATTGCATCCGAATGCCACGCGCTGCGAGTTGCGTTGTCCGACATCCGGCGGGAGGCGATCGCGCTGCGGCGGTACCTGTCTCCTCAGAAAGAAGCCATGACGAAGCTCCAGGCCGAGACGGTCCCCTGGTTGAGCGAGAGCAGCCGGCTGCACCTCAAGGAAGCGACCGATCGCCTCGTCCGCTCCATCGAGGACCTCGATTCCGCCAGGGACCGGGCGGCGGTGACGCAGGAGGAACTGGTCAGTCGGCTCTCCGAGCAGTTGAATTCGCGGATGTACGTCCTGTCGCTCGTGGCGGCGGTCTTCCTTCCCCTGGGCTTTCTCACCGGCCTGCTCGGCATCAATCTCGGCGGCATCCCCGGCAGCGACAACCAATCCGCGTTCCTCGTCTTCGTCCTGATCCTGGTCGTGCTCGTGGCCCTGCAAATCGTCGTCTTCAAGAAGAAGAAATGGCTGTAGAGCCTTTCCTCGCCGCCGCTTCCAGGCCCTTCGTTGCCCGGAGCGCCAAGCCATGTCCTGCCATTCAACTCGCTTCGGGACAGGAGGGAGCAGGTTGACCCAGGACGGGCCGACAAGTAGAATCCTGTTGTGCAGATGTCGCAATGACAGATCGGTCCAAGAGGAGCATGACGGATGCGTGTGAATGATATCCCCGAGATCGCCCGGCTGAGTGTGCCCGAGAGAATTCTTCTTTTAGAAGACCTCTGGGACAGCATCGCTTCGGACGAATCGAGCGTCCCCGTGCCGCAGAGTCATCGGGACGAGTTGGACCGCAGGCTGACGCAATACGAAAAGGATCCCGGCCGTCTGCTGACGCTCGACGATCTCCGCGCGAAGATCGAGGCGAGAAGATGACGTACGCACTGCGATTTCTGCCCGAGGTCGATATCGATTTGTGGAGCGGGCGGACGTGGTACGAAGAAAAGATGGCGGGATTGGGGGAGGACTTCCTGCGTGTGTTCTGTGGGTGTTCTGAGGAACTGACCCACAATCCCCTCGCGTATCCGAAGGTCCACAGGGACTTTCGTCGTCGGCTGCTGCGACGGTTTCCCTATGCGATCTACTTCCGAGTCGAGGGTGAGACCGTCGTTGTCTTGGGCGTATTCCATTGTGCCAGAGATCCTCGCCGGCTCCGGCGGGAATTCGGGAACCGCGAATAGGGCCGCCTTGCGAAGAAGCCGTCCGCGTGAAGGATAGACAGGAGCAGGATGCTCTCGATTGGACAGGGCAACACGTTCTACGAAACCGCCGCGATTCTGGGCCTGGCCGCCGTGCTGGGCGCGGTCGGTCAGAAACTCAAGCAGCCTCTGATCATCATGTTCCTGGCGACCGGGATTCTCGCGGGTCCCGCGGTGCTTGGGGTGATTCGCAGCCACGACCAGATCGCGCTGCTGGCCCAAATTGGAATCTCCCTGCTGTTGTTCATCGTCGGATTGCGGCTGGATCTGAGTCTGATCCGCACCACCGGCCCGGTCGCCCTGGCCACCGGTCTCGGGCAGATCGTTTTCACCGCCGGCATCGGGTTTGGGATCTGCCTGGCCCTGGGCATGACCGCGGTCAGCGCCGCCTACGTCTCGGTGGCGTTGACCTTCTCGAGCACGATCATCATCGTCAAGCTGCTCTCGGACAAAAAAGAGATCGACGCGCTTCACGGGCGGATCGCAGTGGGCTTTCTGATCGTGCAGGACATCGCCGCGATTCTGGCGCTGGTGGCGTTGACGACGTTCGGCGCCCCGCTGGCCCCGGGCCAGTCCGCATTGAGCGTCTCCGTGCTCATGGCGGGCAAAGGGATCGGGCTGATGGTGGTCGTCGGCCTTCTGATGCGGTACGTGCTGCCCCGCTTGATGGCGCGTCTGGCCCACGCGCAGGAGATGCTGATCCTGTTCGCGGTCGCCTGGGCCGTGCTGCTGGCGGCCGCCAGCGAGCGGCTGGGCTTCAGCAAGGAGGTCGGCGCGTTCCTGGCCGGCGTGTCGCTGGCGCCGAGCGATTACCGCGACTCGATCAGCTCCAAGATGACGAGCATCCGGGACTTTCTGCTGCTGTTCTTCTTCATCGATCTGGGCGCTCGCCTGGAATGGTCCACCGTCGGCTCGGAGGTCGGCAAAGCGACGATCCTGTCGCTGTTCGTGCTCATCGGCAACCCGCTGATCGTCATCGCGATCATGGGGTACATGGGGTACCGACGGCGCACGGGATTCCTGGCCGGTCTGACGGTCGCCCAGATCAGCGAGTTCTCCCTGATCGTCGCGGCCCTGGGCGTCTCGCTGGGACACATCTCGCCGCAGACGATGGGCCTGGTCACCCTCGTCGGCGTCGTGACGATCTTCGCGTCCACGTACATGATCCTCTATTCGCAGAACCTGTACCAGATTCTGGCCGGACCGCTGACGTTCTTCGAGCGAAAGAACCCCTACCGCGAGGCCAGCAGCGACACCGCGGTCGAGACGACGGTCGCCGACGCGATCCTCGTGGGCCTGGGCAACTACGGCAGCGGTCTGGCCGAGCGGCTGCTCGAACGCAAGATGAAGATCATCGGCGTGGACTTCGACCCGCAGGTGCTCCAGCGGTGGCGGGCCCGGGGCATCTCCGTCCTCTACGGCGACATCGCCGACCCCGATCTCTACGAGCAGTTGCCCATGAACCACGTCCACTGGGTGGTCAGCACGGTGCGTTCGAAGGAAGTGAACCTCGCCCTGCTGCACCTGGTGCGGTATCGCGGATACGACGTGAAGGTGGCGCTGACGGCCGCGAACCAGGGAGAGGCGGTGCTCTACAAGCAGGCGGGCGCCCACGTGGTCCTGCGCCCGTTCACCGACGCCGCAGAGCAGGCGGCCGACGCGTTGATGGACGCGACGGACATCCTGCCGGAGAACGTCGATTGGCCGGTCGCCTTCCAGGAAGTGCGCGTCAAGTCCGGCTCGGTCTTCGCCGGCCAGAGCCTGCGGAACATCCCGCTGCGCGCCGAAGCTGGCGCCTCGGTCCTGGCGGTCAGCCGGGCGGGCAAGGTCCACTACGAGCCGGACCCCGATTTCCAGGTCTACCCGGGCGACCACGTCGTTCTGATGGGCCCGCCCAAAACACTCAAGAAGGCCGACGACCTGATCAATCAGACCCAGAGCCGCGAGTCGGCCGACAAGCTCGAGCGATTCGTCATCGTCGAACTGGAGGTCTTCCGGGATTCCAACTGGCTGGGCAAGACGCTCGCGGAGCTTCAGTTCCGCCAGCGTTGCGGCGTGACGGTCGTGGGCATCCGAAGAGGCCAGGAACAAATCCCCTCGCCCGGCCCGAACGAATCCCTCCAGGCGGGCGACCGTCTGATCGTGATCGGCACCTCCGACAAGGTCCGCCAGCTCAAGTGCGGCGCCTCGGCATAGCGGAGTGGGAAAAAGAGGCACATCGGAAAAAGGCGAATCGGGCCTGCTGTGAGGGGGAGAATCTCCCTCAGGGGTTTGGGGACCCCATTGACCGCATTGACCCTATTGTCAATGAGGTCAATCCGGTCAATGAGATCCCCCGATTCGCCTTTTTCCGATCTGCTTTGGGACTTGCTCTTGATCCACTGTTGGTCGCAGTCAGCTCGCCCTTCGGTTGTCGCGGCAGAACTGGGCCATGAGCTCCATCGCCTTTCCGGTCTTTTCCATGGAGCCGTCGAGCCTGGCGTAGGCGTCGACGAGCTCGATCAGTTCCGCTGGGGCTTCGACCGAGCCGTACTGGTGAGCGGTGTTGACGATGCCGGCGTCCAGGCCGTACTCCATCGCTTTGGCGACGTAGGCGCGACAGACGCCGATCCTTCGGGCGGGCAGGTCCCGCACGCTGTTGCTGATGCCCAGCGAGCAGTGGACGCCCTTCATCCGCGGGTCGCTCTTGATCTTCTTGATCGTCTCGAACGTGCGGAAGGTGTAGCCGGGGACGCCGGGCTCCATCGGCATGTCGATCGCCAGCGGGAAGACCGTCGAGTCGAAGAAGATCTGATCGGGCGCAAAGCCGTGGCGCATCGCTTGTTCGAAGAGTTGCCTGGCCAGGCCGTAGAGTTCGTCGACCGAGTGCGATCCGCCGGGACCGGTGGCTTTCTCCTCGCTGACCAGCAGGCCGACGAAGGCGAAGTCGTAGTCCTTCTTCAGCGGCATCATTTTGGCCATCGTGTAGACCTTGATGGAGTTCAGCAGAGGTTCGTGACCGGTGACCCGTGACCCGTGGCCCGAGTCACGAGGCACGGGGCACGAGGCGCTTCGATACCATTCCTTCAACCCCGCGATCAGGACCGCGTCGCTGCTGCTGTCGACGCAGACGGGCACGCCGCGACCCCACTTGTGCACGAGGCGGACGTATTCGACCATCATGTCCACCGCCTGCTGCGGGTCTTGCTCGCCGAACGCGTCGAGGTTGACCGCGATGTAGTCGGCGCCGTCGTTGGCCTGCGACTCGATCAGGGCGCGGACGTAGTCGAGTTGGGGACTGGGCGTCGTGTAGGCGCCTCTGCCCAGGGCGTGCAGGTCCTTCATGACCTGGCCGGTCTTGGGGATGGAAGCGTGGATCGATTCGCCGATGGAAATCAGCGCGTTTTTCATCGTGTGGTCTTTCGCGAAGAGGTAGTTGATGATGGACGAGGAGTGCCGCAGGGCGGGGTTGCGCGGCTTGTTGATCGTGGTTCGCAGCCGCCGGCGGCCTGGGCCTTCGGCCGTTCCTTCCCCCTTTTCCGACGCGGCGGCCTCGTAGATCCGCTCGGCGGCGCACAGTCGCGTGGCGTCGTTGCCGCAGTGGCCGTCGGCGGTGGCGTCGCCGCAGGGGGCGTTGTCGACGCCCTTCTGGCAGCCGCCCAGGGTGCACAGGCCGAAGTTCTCAGGCAGGAAGCAGTCGCCGCACTCTTCGCAATCGAAGGCCAGGTACTTGAAACCTTTCTCGGTCGCGTTGAAGAGTTTGTAGATCGCGCCTTGACCTGAATCGGCGCCGAGGACCGACATCGTCTTTCTGAAGGCTCGAAAGCCCACATGCCTGGGGTCCAGCATGGCCCAGTGCGCGAAGTCGAAGAACCGTTTGCCGAAGGTCGCATACGGCGTGATCAACGGGACCCTGGCGCCGGATTCGTCATAGAGATAGAATGGGTCTTTGGCCGGCCACAAGAGATTGTCCTTGAAGGGCTCCCAGTTCGAGCCGATCTGTGCTGCCCGCTGGAGGATCTTCGTGAAGATCTCGAACGTGGGGACGCCGCCAAGATCGATTCCGGCGGCGCCCATCGCCTGGTACATCGCGACCTGTTGGGCCGCCCGCTCGATATGGTCGTCCACCCGCTCGGACTGGACCTTGGCGAGCAGCTCGTCGCTGACGAAGCAGCCGGGAAGCTTGCCGTCGTGCATCAGACGCGGGGCGGGCGTCAGTGTGCTCAGCAGATACACGTTGCCGATCACCGGGATGCCGGAGGCACCGGAATAGGGCGAATCGGGTCCACTTCGATGGCGACAAACCTCGCTATGGAGCTGGGGGACCTTATTGACCGGATTGACCTCATTGACAGTGGGGTCAATCCGGTCAATAAGGTCCCCCGATTCGCCTTTTTCCGATCTGCCTCCTTGAGGAGGGATTCCCTCCTCAAGATACCGGAACAGTTCGAGCGATTTCTTCCAGTCCCAGCCGACCTGCGTGATGAGAAACTCCGCGCCGCAGGCGATCTTCTTCTCCATCTTGAAGTACTGCTGCATCTGGGACGGCTCGGTGTACTTGAACGGCGAGACCGCGGCCCCCGCAAAGAACCGACGGACCTCGCCGAGCGATTGCGGCTTGGCGGCGAGGATCGCGTCGTGGTTGATCTTCTGGATCAGCCGGAGCAGGTTGAGCGATTCGAGCTCGAAGACGCCCGCCGCTTTCACCGGCTTGTCGCCTGTCAACGCCAGGATGTTCTGGACACCCATCTTACGCAGGCTCATCAGCGAACTGACGATCGCGTCGGCGTTCATGTCCTTGCACGTCACGTGCGGCATGACTTCGAGTCCATCCAGGAGGCCCTTGCCCTGGAAGGCGGCGATCACGCCCGCCGGTTCGATGTTGGCGACGCCGCCGGGGCTCTGGGGCAACGTGACCGCGGCGAAATCGAATCCCGACGGGATCGCGGCCGGGTTGTCCTGGTATGCCTTGAGGAACTTCTCGATCGGATCGAAGCTGAACGCGGGTCCGCCCGTCAGTTCCGCCAGAACGACGAAGCCCGCTCGTTTCGTCAACTTCTCTTTGAGGCTCGTTCGCGCCATGCTCGTCTCCAAAACCAATCAAGTCCGGCCGCCACCAACCCCGGCAGGCGAAGACAGCAGGATACCAAATCCGCCGCCGGACCGCCACAGTGCGGCTACCGGGGCCCGAGGATCTCGATCTCGACGGGATTGCTGACGACTTCGACGCCTTCGAAGGAGAACGCGACCTGAACCTCATGCAGGCCGGGCGGGAGGTGGGGTTGGCCGTTGGTCGGGAGGGTTACGAGCAGATCGGTGAGTTCGACGCCGGGGGCGAGGGCCAGGACCTTGCCGCTGGTCGGCCTTCGATCCGGCCAGGGCCGCCAGGAACCGTCGATGGCGAAGCGATCCAGGGGGATTCGGTCGCTCCGGACGTAGGCAAAGACCCTGCTGCCGCGATTGCGCAGGTCGATCTTGAAGGCTGGCGATTCCCCTGCGGGGCACGCCCGTTTGACCGGTCGCAACCGGCACTGCAACCCTTCAGCCACAGGACCCCATTGCATCTGGGCCGGCGCCGCCCTTCGAACGGGCCTGGCCGTCCGGGCGACCGATGTGTGCCGGGCGCAGCCGGTTGACCCTGCGACGATCAGCAGAACGACGAAAGTAGCGAATGCGCGACTGTCCACAAGTTCTCCTTCACTGGGCCCATACCCGGCTGCCTGTCAATTATAGGGCTCATCCGGTTTTCGCGTACTTCCATGGCCTTTGGGGACGCCGTCCCCAACCCCCTGGGATTTGTCGCTTTGCGCCAGAAACATGGCATGGGGGAAGGCGACGAACCACAAAGGCAACGTCGCCCATGTCTCTGGA
>DATIKY010000341.1:0-46778 GCA_035476995.1 Sedimentisphaerales bacterium
GGAGAGGTTCGCCTGGTTGGGCGCCTGGTGGCGATCCCGGCCCGATAACCACTTTCGCATCGCCGGGCTGGTCGGGGCAGGCATCGGCGTTTGGATGATCTTCGCTGTTTCTCAATTGCCCTCGGCGATAACCAAGTATTGACCTTAGAGATATTAAAAGGGATTATCTCTCGTTCGAGTGAATATACTTGACACCTGCCGGTTCATTGTTTATAAGGGCAAGTTGTAGATGCCAAACTTTGATCATTACATATCGGAAAGGCAGCTTAAGTGAAATCACGTTTCAGTCAGAATGAGATCATGGAGAAGCTTCAGCAAGCAGAGGCGAAGCTTGCAGCCGGGGCGACAGTTGACGATGTGTGTAAAGAGTTCGGCATCAGTGCGCCGACGCTCTACGGATGGCGCAAGAAGTACGGCGAAGGCAAAGGCACGGTCGATCAGGCCAAGCGTTTAAGGGATTTGGAAGAAGAGAACGGCATCCTGCGGAACCTGGTCGCCGACCAGGCCATAGAAATCGCAAGACTAAAGAACTCATAGTAAATAGCATTCTAAATTGGGACTGTCCCTATTAAGAGATGCTGCTGGCGAAAAGCGCTAAATCTCCCAGGCCCGCCCGCTTCGGGCGGGATCGAAGTACGCAAAAACCGGATGAGCCATAATTGGGTTCCAGATTTTCTCCAGGCGGAAGAAAGCGTTTATCGCATGTGGGGTGCCAGCGGAGAGTGGTATCAGTCCGCCGGCAGGGGACGGACATCTCCGCTGGTATCCTGAGAGGCGCCAAACGCGATCCGTTCGCCTGGTCGAAGGCCTTTCCCTTTCACGAATGGCAGCGGTCTGGAAAGCCTGGGTAATTGAACGCAAAGGCTTGAAAAGAAAGGAGTTATATTTCGCGCGGAGACGCAGGGACGCAGAGAAGAGAGAAGGCAGGAGGGAGGCAAGGTGAATGGGGATTGTCCTTCGGCCCCCGACGCCGGGCATCCTGATTCGGCGGACCGGCAGGCGAGCGTTTCTTCGTAGGTCGGGCGCCCGCGCCCGACCTTGCGAGACGAGCGAGGACGCTCGTCCTGCGAAGAGCCCAGCCGCCGCGACTGCAACACCGCCCGCCAGAATGGAATGACCGGCGCAGAACCGCCTGCTCCCGGTTCATCCGGAGGAGCCGCGAAAAGGGGGTGTTCGCTTCTGACTGCTGCTGGGGGGCGGAAAAGAGTGGTGATATTTTAGATTATTGCGAAACAAACATGGGTCCGGGGGCGTCTTATGTATGGGACGAGGGGCGTATCCCGGCGGTCCTTGTCGAGTCTCACGCGGTTGCGAAACGAAGCCAATTCGGAGGGAGTCTCAAGTGTGAAGCGTCAAGTTTCAAGCAGGAGAAGGCAAGAGAATGGCCTTCACCCTCGGTCGCGGACCGTTCATGCGAAACGAAGCCAATTCGCCGATCGCGGGACAGGGCTTCCGGCGCCGTCGGCGGAATTGGGTTCGTTTGAGCGGTTGGCAGCCGTCGGGCCGACCCCGACGAGCTTTGGCAGGCGGGTGTGTTCCCGCCGGTGCCCGCCAGCGCGTCAGTTGTATCTCACGCAGAGACGCAGGGACGCAGAGAAGAACAGGAGAGAGAACGGAGAAGGGGCGGAAAGCCCTACCTTGTGTGAGTATCACAAGTCCTGTATTATCAGGAAGTTATAGCTTCCTCTTCGGTTTCTCTGTGGCCTCTGTGACTCTGTGGTGAGAGTTCTTCACTTCTGCGTGTAGTCGATGATTCGGGCGATTTCGCTTCGGAGGTCCTTGCGGTGGACGATGCTGTCGACGAAGCCGTGTTCGAGCATGAATTCTGCGGTCTGGAAGCCGTCGGGCAGTTCGACTTTGATCGTCTCGGCGATCGTTCTGGGTCCCGCGAAGCCGATGAGGGCCTTCGGCTCGGCCAGGATCACGTCGCCCAGCATGGCGAAGCTGGCGGTGACGCCGCCGGTGGTGGGGTCGGCCAGGACGGAGATGAACAGGCCCCTGGTCTCGTCGAAGCGGGCCAGGGCCGCGGAGGTCTTGGCCATCTGGCCGAGGGACACGACGCCCTCGTGCATGCGGGCCCCGCCGGAACAGCTCACGACCACCAGCGGCAGCGACTCTTCCATGGCCTTGTCCACGGCTAGGCAGAACTTCTCTCCGACGACGGCACCCATCGAGCCCATGAGGAAGTTGGGCTCCATGACGGCCAGGACCACGCCGCGACCCTTGACGAAAGCCTTGCCGATGAGAATGGCTTCGTTCTGGCCGGACTTCTTCCGGTCGTCTTCGACGCGCTGTTTGTAGGTGGTCCCGCGATACTTGAAGTCCAGCGGATCGCTGGTGGTCAGGTCCTCATGGACCTGCTGGAACGTGGATTCGTCCGCGAGGTACTCGATGCGGGTCAGGGCCCCGACGCGGAAGTGGTAGTCGCACTCGGGACAGACGTTCAGATTCTTCTCCACGGCGTTGCGGTACAGCATATGCTCGCAACTGGGGCACTTCATCCAGAGCCCCTCGGGCATTTCTTTCCGCGGTCGCAGGGAGAAACCGTTCCAGGTCGTCTTGGATTTCTTTTTCATGAGCGTGAGTGTATCAAATACTTGTGGTGTTTGCGAAAAAAACGATCTGCGGGCAGGAACAGGCCATTCCATCTTTCGAGGTCTGATGGCGGCCATCCGATCTCAGACGTCGGTCACCGGGAAAACAGACTCCCATCGGCCATCCTCACGTTTCCTGCGGTTATCCGACGACCCTGCCTGGGCAGCGGTGCCTTTCTTACCATGTGCCGAGGGGCAAGTCAATCCCCTTGTGCGGAACCTCCGAGCGAAACACCAGGCCGGCAAGTCGGACCACGGCAGCGAACACGCCTGGTTCTTTCAGTTTGCCGCACACCGACGCGGGAATTCCTGGTTTTTCACTTGGTGATTTGCCGCTGGTTCGATTACAATGCTGGCACGAGGCTTGGCTCGCGAGATTCCTGTGACTGGCCGGCCGGCGGGTTGCGTTCGAGAGGGGAAAATGGTTGGGGATGGGAGTTTGAAGCGGTGCCCCCTGTGTTTCGGCGGTTCCGAGCAAGCGGGGGTCAATGGCATGGTTCCTCTGGTCAAATGCCAAGGCTGCGGGTTCGTTTATGCCGGGGCGTCGGACAGCGAGATCGCGGCGGCGAACCGGTGTGGGGAACAGACCGCGGATCTGTATCACCGGCTCCAGAGCGCGGTCGACAAGGCGTGGTTCGACTGGCTGGTGGGTCGTTTTCCAGGCAAGACGGTGCTGGACATCGGCTGCGGGAACGGACTGCTCCTGATGCGGTACCTGGCCGCGGGCTGGGACGTGGCGGGGGTGGACCCCGCGCCCTGGGCCAGGACGAGCGACTACCCGCTGTTCGAGGAGGTGGCCCAGGCCCGGCGGGACTTCTACGACGTGGTGATGTGCACGAGCGTCCTGGAGCACATCCCGAACCCTGTGGACATGGTTCGGGCCGCGCTGGCGGCAGCTCGGCCCGGCGGGACCGTCTACATGAGCGTGCCCAATTACGACTCGTGGGCCGCACGACAGCGGCCCCAGCGGATGCGGGAACAGGACCTTCCCTATCACTGCAATTTCTTCACATCGAAGGACCTGCGGCGTGTCTGCTCTTCGGTTGGGGTGCGATCCTTCTGGATTCGATCGTATGGGATGCCCCTGGCGTGGGACTTCTGGCGAAGGCATCGGCTCAAGGCAGAACCGGCCAAGAGAACCGGTACGCCGCCCGTTCAGGCACAGAGGCGGGAGCCCGTGCCGAGCTGGAAGCACCGGCTGGTCGTGAAGGCATACTATTGGGCGGGCCTGTGGCGGGGCGACAAGCTGGAACTGTGCATCACGAAGCCTGCCTAATCGTGAACGAGGGGTTCATTCTTGACTCGTGATTCTCTGGGTCCCTGGATGAGCGATGATCCTGCTCTGTGCTGCAATCCATGGGGTGACTCGCCAAAAAGCGACTCGAGAGGGCGGATTATGGGGCTTTGTCTCGCCGCAGGCGGTTTTCTCTTGTTCTTCCGGTTGGTTGGATCATAATGGTTTCCGGAGAAATGGTCGGGCGCCCCCGTCACTGAGGGTGACAGCCGCGACCGGAGAAGACCGAGGTGGCTGCGGCGCAGTGAGCGAAACGGCCGACAACGTCTGAACGAGGAGGGCAGGTGACTGCGGAGGGTAGGCCGATTGCGGCTGTCCCGATTATCCAGACATCAACGTCCTCGCACGCGCGTGCGCGGGGGGATTCGCGGCTTGCTGCGTGGGCAAGCGGCAATCGATGAACGTGCAAGACTTTTTTGAGGAGGAAGATCATGTCGTCGAAAGTGGTGCGTGGGGTTCTGTGTTGCATGCTGGCGGTCGTCGTCTCGACGAGCGTCGGCCTCGCGGCCGATGTGACGCCGCAGGTGTACGTCGATTTCAACGGCAGGCTGGAGGGCACGGCCTATACGCTGGGGGCCCGTGAGGTGGACAAGACCAGGAGTTTCGCGGCCCATCACGGCACGGAGATCGTCAAGGACGGCCTGGGCGTCCTGACAGACGCGGACCAGGCCAGCCAGGAGAGCTTTGAGTTCGACGCCTCGCTCTTCAATCGCAACGCTTCGGCGTTCACCGGCACGCCCTTTGTCGTCGAAGCGGTCTTCACAGCCACCGGGGCGAGCGATTCAATGGCGCCGATCATCGACATCGGCGGCCAGTGTTTCATCCGCTTTCATAGCGGTCTGTCGGCCGGAAACTGGAACGGCAGCACGGAAGAGGCCAACAACAACATTCAGGCGATTCCCGCCGCAGGTCAGACGCATCACTACGCGATCGTCTACGACGGCGCCGGCAGTATCCAGTACTTCCTGGACGGCGCGGTGATTTTCACGAGCAACAACGGTTCTCCCCAGCAGATCACCAAGTGGGTCTCGTGGGGCAACATCCGCCACTCGTCCGTCAACGGCGGACGGCAGCTCCTCGGGCAGTACGACGCGGTGGCGTTCTCGACGTTCACCGGCGTCTTCGACCCGGCCGAGGACTTCATTCTTCCCGAGGGTCTGGGCTCGGCGGCGTCGGCCTACGACCCGCAGCCGGCGAACGAGGCGAGCGACGTCCCGGCCGACACGATGTTGAGCTGGACGCCGGGGCTGTATGCGGCGGCTCATGATGTGTACGTCGGCACGAGCTTCGCGGACGTCAACGACGCCACGCGGGACGATCCCAAGGGCGTGCTCGTCAGTCAGGATCAAGCGGAGGCCTTCTATGTTCTCGATGGTCTCTTCGAGTTCGGGACCGTCTATTACTGGCGCGTGGACGAGGTCAATGCGGCCCCCGACCATACGATCTACAAAGGCGAGGTGTGGAGCTTCGCGGCCGAGCCCTACGGATACCCGATCCCGAACGGAACGGCCACCGCCTCCAGCGTCGGTCGGGCGGATACGCCTGCCCAGAACACGGTCAACGGCTCCGGCCTGAACGCCGACGACCAGCATTCGGTCGACGCCAAGGACATGTGGATCAGCGGGACGACCAAGCCGCACTGGATTCAGTTCCAGTTCGAAGAAGTCTACAAGCTCCACGAGTTGTGGGTCTGGAACTCCAACCAGGTCGTCGAGGCGTTCGTCGGCTTCGGCGCCAAGGATGTCACGATCGAGTACTCGGTTGACGGGCATACCTGGTTGACGCTCGATGGCCCGCATGAGTTCGCCCGCGGCGCCGGGGAGGCCGCCTACGCCGCCAACACCGTCGTCGATCTCGGCGGCGTGCACGCCCGGTTCGTCAAGCTGACGATCAACAGCAACTGGGGCGGCGTCGCCCAGCAGACGAGTCTCAGCGAGGTGCGGTTCTTCCATGTGCCGCTGAAGGCCCGCGAGCCGGCGCCGGCCGACGGAGCGACGGGCATCGCCATCGAGGCTCCGTTGACCTGGCGGCCCGGCCGGGAGGCGACGTCGCATCAGGTGTTCTTCGGGACCGACAGCGAAGCGGTCGCCGCAGGGACTGTCACGAGCGCGACGGTGACCGGACACAGCTACACCCCGGCGCCTTTGACCTTCGGCACGAAGTACTTCTGGAAGGTCAACGAGATCGGCGACGCCGGCACATACGAAGGCGATCTCTGGAGCTTCACGGCCCTGGAGTTCGCGCCCATCGACGATTTCGAGGGCTACACCGACGATGAAAACAGTCGGATCTATGAAGCCTGGATCGACGGCGTGACCAACTCCGCCCACGGCGGCTCGATCGTCGGCTACATGACGGCGCCGTTTGCCGAACGCGTGATCGTGCACGGCGGCAGGCAGTCGATGCCCCTGGCCTACGACAACACGAAGGCACCGTACTTCAGCGAGGCCGTCCGGGAGTTCGACTCGGCCCAGGACTGGACCGGTTCGGGCGCGACGGACCTGTGCCTCTGGACCCGTGGCGCGGTAACGGAGGCCGGCGCAGCGCCGATGTACCTGACGGTGACCGACAGCGCAGGCAAGTCGGCGACCGCCACCAGCGGCGCCGCCGCGACCGCGACCGACTGGGCGCCGTGGAAAATCCCGATGGACAGCTTGAGCGGCGTGAACTTCACCAAGGTCAAGAAGCTCACGATCGGCGTCGGCGCCAAGGGTGCGACGACCGGCGGTTCGGGCATGGTGTTCGTCGACGACATCGGCTACGGCCGCTCGGCCCAGTAGTTCTTGTCGCTTCTGTCAATGCGGCACTCCGGGGCCCGTCTCATCAGGGGACGGGCCCCGCTCGATTGAGAGGCCCACGACCGAGAGGGACCTCTCGTCCTGTGCCCAGGTCCTTCGGCTGCGCCTCAGGACGACAAATCCGCGCCGCGTACGGGTCATTCCTGATGCGTATGATTCGTGAAAGGCGGGAGGCCTACCAGGCAGCCGGGATCGTCAGTTCGTCGAGATAGACCGTGTCCTGGCCGCAGGAACCCGCGTCGTCCTTCTCATATTCCCGGCGGAAGGTCCGTTTGCCCGCTTCGACCGGGAAAGAGACTTCGGACCAGGCGACTTCGGCCGAGACCTTTCTCCAGAAGCGGATCGGCCCGGCGACGCAGTCCACCGTCAGCGAGAGCGACGTGATCTCGTCATGGCCGATCCTGCCCGCCCGCGCGCTGTGGGCGCCCGAGTGCCGGTCGTCGGAGGTGACGAACCACTCGGGCCGGTGCAGGAAGGACCAGTTCATCGCATCCAGGCCGCGCGTTGGCAGTTCGTTCGAGGCTTATGGCGTTCTCCATTGCGGCGCAGGGGCGTGTGCCGTTCTGGCCGCGGCAGTCGCTCTCGGGCATTACCGGACCTGACCGTCCGGTTCATTCGAGTTCGTTCGATCGCAGGACGCGGCCATGAGAACGCCGTGCAGGCCCTTGCCGTAATAGTGGCGAAGCCTGTGCACCTTGCGGAAGCCGTAGCGGGCGAAGAAGGCCAGACCGGCCTCGTTGGCGGGCGAGACTTCAAGCGTGACCCGTTCGCATCCGAGCCGGCGGACCTCCTGCAGGAACGACTCGATCAGCAGACTGCCCACACCGCCGCGTTGCCTCTCGGGCAGCACCGCAATGCTGTCGACATGGGCGGCGGGGGGGCTTCGCCAGGTCTCGACCGGTCCCAGGACGTAACCGACGAGCCGCCCGTCCAGGATCGAGGCGAGGAAGAGCGTGTCCGGGTCGTCGAGGTAGAACTCGAAGTCCTTGCGGTCGAAGGTGTAGAAGGCATAGTAGCAGACGTCGAAGCACTGCCGTTCGATGACGAGCAGGTCCTCGATGTCTTGGGCCTGGGCCGAGCGGATCTCGATCTCATTGTGCTCTTGCTGGCCGATCCCGCGGATCTCCTTCATTTTCCCGCGGCGCGGCGGCTCTTTCGACGGGGCGGGAGCTTCGTCCATTTCGCGAGTTCGGACTCCTGTTCTTCCGTGAACTTGATGATGTCGTTCATCATGCGGACCGACTCGAACGGGTACTTGCCGACCGCGCTCTCGGCCGAGAGCATGACGAAGTCGGTGCCGTCGAGGATCGCGTTGGCGACGTCGGTGACCTCGGCGCGGGTGGGCCGGCTGCTCTCGGTCATATGCTCGAGCATCTGTGTGGCGGTGATGACGAACTTGCCCGCGGCGTTGCACTTGCGGATGATCTGCTTCTGGACGATCGGGACTTCGTAGATCGGAATCGCCACGCCCATGTCGCCTCGCGCGACCATGATCCCGTCGGCGGCTTCGAGGATCTCGTCGATGTTGCGGATCGCCTGGCGGCTCTCGATCTTGGCGACGATCTTGCAGTCGGGCAGGCGAGGCTTGGCGATGGCGGCCGCTTCGAGGACATCGGCCGCGGTTCGCACGAAGGACAGGCTGATGTAATCCACCTTGTTTTGAATGCCGAACTCGATGTCCTGGCGGTCCTTCTCGGTCATCGCCTTGAAGGCCAGCGGCGCGCCGGGCATGTTGACGCCTTTTCGCTCCTTGAGAATGCCGCCCTCGATGACGGTGGCCCGGATGCTGCCGGCGTGGACGCTCTCGGCCCGCAGGGCGAGCAGGCCGTCGTCGATGTAGATCATCTGGCCCGGCTTGATCCGCGTCAGGTCGCTTGCGTAGTCGAAGGGGATCATCTTGTCGCCTGTGGCGCTCAGATCGTTGGTCAGCCACACGGTGGAGTAGTTCTTCAGCACGCGGGTCTTCTCGCCGTCGAAGTGTCCGATGCGGATGCGGAAACCCTCCAGGTCCTGCATGATCCGGATGCGACGTCGGTACTTCTGATTGATCCGGCGCACGAGTCGAATCGATTCCAGGTGCTGCTTGTGCGTTCCGTGGGAGAAGTTCAGCCGGACCACGTCAAGGCCCGCGCGGGCCATCTTCGTCAATACGGTATAGTTGTTGCTGGCCGGTCCCAACGTCGCCACGATTCTCGTTCTGGGCATAACATCGACTCCTGCATCGACGGTTCCTGTTTCACTTGCACGCAGGCAGGATATCACACGGGCCGGTGCATGTCCACGCAAACAGAACGCGACTCACATCGGGGGGGCAGGGCCATTGTGACATTGACGCCGGGCGGGGGCGGACCGTAAAGTGAGGCGACTGTTTCTTTGGATGGTTCGAGCGTTGGTTGAAATGGAGTGAATCGGATGGCTGCAAAGCGAATCAAGTCGATAGCCGTAATGACCGGCGGCGGCGATTGCCCCGGCCTGAACGCCGTGATCCGGGCGGTGGTCAAGACCGCCATCAACCAGCACGACCTCGACGTCTGGGGCGTCCACGACGGCTATCTCGGCCTGATCGAGAACCGCATCGATCGCCTCAGCTACAACGACGTGAGCAACATTCTCACGCTGGGCGGGACCATCCTGGGCACCAGCAACATCGCCAATCCCTTCCGCTATGCGGTCAAGACCGGCCGCAAGCTCCAGTACAAGGACGTCTCCGACGAATGCATCCGGGTCCTTCGCGAGCGGTCGATCGACGCTTTGGTCTGCATCGGCGGCGACGGCACCATGGCCTCGGCCGCCCAGTTCGCCAGGAAAGGTCTGACGGTCATGGGCGTGCCCAAGACCATCGACAACGACCTCTACGGCACCGACGTGACGTTCGGTTTCGACACCGCCGTGACGACCGCCACCGAGGCCATCGACAAGGTCCACAGCACCGCCAGCTCGCACCATCGCGTGATGATCGTCGAGGTGATGGGCCGGTACGCGGGCTGGATCGCCCTGCACGCGGGCGTCGCCGGCGGGGCGGACGTCATCCTGATTCCCGAGATCCCGTACGACTTGTCCAAAATCTGCGAGTACGTCCTGGGCCGGTCGAGCCGGGGAAAGCGGTTCAGCATCGTCGTCGCGGCCGAGGGAGCCAAAGCCAAGGACGGGTCCATGATGATCAGCCACCGCGTCAAAGGCAGCCCCGACCCGATCCGCCTGGGCGGCATCGCCAACAAGCTGGCGTCCGACATCGCCGCCCAGACCGCGTTGGACTGTCGGGCGGTGGTCCTCGGTCATATCCAAAGAGGCGGCACTCCGACGCCGAACGATCGCGCCCTGGCGACGAATTTCGGCCACACCGCCATGGAACTGCTCATGAAGGGCGTGAAGAACCATCTGGTCGTCCTCAAGGACGGGCGCTTGTCGAGCATCAGTCTGAGCCAGGTGGCGGGCAAGACCAAGACCGTCCCGAACAATTGCCCCCTGGTGCGAGCGGCCCTTTCCGTCGGCACCTGCTTTGGCCAATAGCGCACCGTATAAGAAAGATTCGACCGGGTTCTTGACCCGACGTTTCCACACGAGAAGCTCGTGAGACGGGTCAAGAGCCCGGTCCACGCATTCTGCACAATCCGGCATTTTCGCACGACAGGTTTCGGATTCATCCATTTCGGTCTGCAATTTTCCTCTGCGTTTGATTAAGGCGGGCTCCGATTCTGTCGATGACACCCCTGTGGCATGACGCCCGATGGACAGATAATAGTGGAGATGCAGACCATGAAATGCAGCGTGATGGATCAATTCCGATTCGACCTCACGGATGAACAACGGCGGCTGTGCGACTGGATCGCGCGGCAGGCCAAGACCGGATCGCGGCGCATCCGCTATGACGAGGCCAGGGCCGCCCTGGACGTGCACGACGAGCAACTGACGCGCATGCTCCGCGACGTGCGGGAGCGGCTCGACGAGATCCACGAGATGGTGGAGGCTCCGATCGTGAACACCTGGTCGCCGTACTTCGAGGTTCCGGGCCAGGCTCGCTATATCTGGGACAGCTACTGTCGTGCCGAACAGGAAACGCAGCCGCCCGTGCAGGATTGGCTGCCCCGACAGACGGGCGTTTTGCAGGAATCCAGGGAGTACTAACCGGCCGTGAAGTCCCGCTGGGCGTTCGCCATGTGGAGACGAATGAGCCTTGATTCAAACAGAGAGGGTAATGATGGAGTCCGCCAAGACCAAGCCCGGCGTGCAGGAGCAGCCGCTCAGTTGTTATCGGTTGTGGATGAAACCCAAGTCCGCCAAGAAAGCCGACAAACGCAGCTATCCCGTCCTGGGGCAGTACTTGCTCGGGACCAAGAAATAACCCGTCGCGCGGGCCATAGGCAAGACCGGATCGAACCGGTATGATGCGGCCCATGTCGGAAAAACGGGTACTGTCTGGATTTCACCGAGGGTGGTTCACCGCGTCGATTCTGGCCCTGCTGGCCGTGCTCACGCTGACGCACATCCCGCAGGCTGCGATGCCGAGGTTCCTCCAGGAGACCCTGCTGGACAAGGTCGAGCACTTCCTGGCGTATGGCGTGATTTCGACCCTCTTCTTCCTGTCTGTCCCCAGTCGTGTGAATCTGACGGTTCCCGTGGTCGGCCTGGTGACGCTGGCCGGGATCGGCGCCCTCGACGAGATCACGCAGCCTCTGGTCAACCGCTGCGCCAGTGTGGGAGATTTCGCCGCCGACCTGATCGGCATCCTCGTGCCGTTCGCAATTTTTCTTGTGAAGCGGCGATTTCGATCCGATATTACTGTTCAGCAGACAGGGTAACGCAGTCGCAAGAGAAACGACGATCGCATCGTGTCTTGAATGGAAAACGGAGATGACCGTGACAAAGCGTCAGACAGGGAAATCGAGGACCGGCCCCTACGTGGGGATCATCGGCCTGGGGTACGTCGGACTGCCGCTGGCGAGGGAGTTCTGCGGCGGCGGGGCGACGGTGCTCGGGTTCGACATCAATTCGAAGATGGTGGCGGTGATCAACAAGGGCCGCAGCCCGATCAGGCACATCTCGCATGAATCGATGGCGAAGATGGTTGCGTCGGGCCGGTTCCACGCCACCGACGACATGACCCGACTGTCCGAGCCGGACACGCTGATCATCTGCGTGCCGACGCCGCTGACGAAGAACCGCGAGCCGGACATGCAGTACATCGTGTCCACGAGCCAGACCATCTCCCGGCATCTCCGCCAAGGGCAGCTCGTCGTCCTCGAGAGCACGACCTATCCCGGCACGACCCGCGAGGTCATGGTGCCGATCCTGGAGCAGTCCGGATTGAAGGCGGAAAAGGATTTCTTCGCGGCCTTCTCGCCCGAGCGGGAAGATCCGGGCAACAAGCAGTACCGCACCGCGACGATCCCGAAGGTCGTCGGCGGTCTGGGCAAAGAGAGCCTCGAACGCGCCCTGAGCGTCTACCGCGTGGCGATCCAGACGCTGGTGCCCGTGGAGAACTGCGAGGTCGCCGAGGCGGCCAAGATCCTGGAGAACACCTATCGCTGCATCAACATCGCGATGGTCAACGAGCTCAAGATGCTGTTCGACCGGATGGGGATCGACGTGTGGGAGGTGATCCGCGCCGCCAGCACGAAGCCCTTCGGCTTCAACCCGTTCTATCCCGGGCCTGGGCTGGGCGGTCACTGCATCCCGATCGATCCGTTCTATCTGACGTGGAAGGCCCGCCAGTACGGCATGGCGACGCAGTTCATCGAGCTGGCCGGCCAGATCAACACCGGGATGCCTCGCTATGTCGTCGAACGGATGATCGACGCGTTCAACGATCGTCGCAAGAGCCTCAAGGGCTCTCGCGTGCTGGTTCTGGGCCTGGCCTACAAGCCGGACATCGACGACGTCCGCGAGTCCCCCTCGCTGGAGCTGATCGAGCTGCTCAAGCACAAAGGCGCCAAGGTCGACTACAACGACCCCTATATCCCGCAGACGCACAAGCAGCGCGAGTACGACCTGAGGATGACGAGCAAGAAGCTCTCGGCCAAGATGCTCGCCGGCTACGATTGCGTGCTGATCTCGACGAACCACAGCGACTACGATTACGATTGGATCGTCAAGAACGCGCAGCTTGTCGTGGACACCCGCAACGCCACGGCCAAGGTCCGTAGCGGCCGGTCGAAAATCGTCAAGGCCTAGCGAGCCGGCCGCGCCGCGAGCGGATCGTTCCTGCGAATGCCGAATGCCCCGGGGGCGGCGCGCCAAGACGCCGGTCTACACGGGACCGATCGAGAAGGCGTTCGCCTCGGTCCGGGAGATGTCGGTGCGAAGGGCCGTGATGCAATCGTGGCAGAGCAGTTGCCCTGAGTCGATGGCTTCCAGATCCGACACCGGGACGTCCAGGACGCCGCAGCACTCGCAGATGCCTGTCTGGGGCGTCCTATCGTCGTTCTTCCTCGGGATGGGCGTCGTTGTCTGCTGGTTTTCGGCCCGGATTGCGGCGTTGAGACGCTCTTCGAGTTCGACGCGGGTCTTCGCTTCGGCCCGGGCCTGGGCGTTCGCCGATTCGACGATCTCCGTGAGCTGGCGGACCTTGTCCAGGAACTGGGCTTTGAGTCGCTCCACTTTCTGCTCGCAATCGAGGGTGACGTCTCGGGCTCCATGCCGGGCCGCGGCCTGCCCCCACATCTCGAGAGCGATCTTCTCCGCAGTGTCCCAATCGCAGGCGATTTCGTCGGTGCCGGGAACCCGCAGGGGCCGGACCCTTTCCCGTTCTTCGCCGGGCAGCTTCGTCCGCCACCACCACTGGCCCGCCTCCTGATGCAACTGGCCGGGCAGGGTCACCTTCGTGGATTGTCCCTCCGTCGGAGGGCTTCCTCGCTTTGCGGCGCGTTTTCGTCGCGGGGCGCGGGGGCCTTTCTTCGCGGCGTCCTGGCCGCTGGTGCAAGCGTGTTGTTCGTCTTGGGACAACATGATGACTGCGGTCAATCCTCGCTATGTCCGACGTTGGGGCCCGGGTCTTTCGTGCGAGATTCCAGCATATCCCGTCTTTCATCGACCGATATGAAAGAGGACTTTAGACGTCGTCTTCGGGCGGAGAACGTCAGACGCCACGGCCCTCGGTGAACGTGGGCACGTAGTTGGTGGCTGGGCCGCCATGGTGAACGCTTGGCTGTTCTTCATACCGTTTCCAGGGCGGACCGTTTATCGCCCACGTTGCCTGCGCTTTGGGATTGCAGAGCCGGTTCTTCAGCCGGACGCAGACCGTCGAACATCGACGACAAGTCCTTCTGGAGACCCCGCCGCGAGGGGCCGTTCTCGACCGGTTCCACGGCCCGGGAATCGCCCAGGATCTCGGCCGCCAGGGCTCGGTATTCCATCGCGCCTCGGCTGCGAGGGGCGTATTGCAGCACGGACTCGCCCGCGCTGGGCGCCTCGCACAGGCGAACGTTGTTGTGGATCACCGTGTTGAACACCATGGGTCCGAAGATCTCGCGTATCTGAAGCTGGATCTGACGGCTGAGCATGGTCCGGTCCTCGACCAGCGTCAGCAGCATGTGGAGAGTCTCGGCCGAATACGGGTGAAATCGGCCGCGGATCAGGCGGATCGTCTCCAGGACCCTGCGGAGTCCTTCCATCGAGTAGTAGTGCGCCTGAACCGGCACGACGACGTCGGTGCAGGCCACCAGCGCGCTGATGGTCAGAATGCCGAAGGCCGGAGCGCAGTCCAGGACGCACAGGTCGTACTGGCCGCCGACCGACCGGAGCAGATTGGCCAGCACCAACTCCCGACCGGGCGCCTGCGACAGTTCGATCTCGGCGCTGGCCAGCATGATGCCGGCGGGGGCCAGAGTCAGCCTCCGCGTCGTGGTCGGCGCCAGGACGCGGCTCAGCGGGATTCGCGGATTGGTCAGCGCGTCGTAAACGGTGCGTTCGAGGACGTCCGGATCGCAGCCCAGACCGATGCTGGCGTGTCCCTGGGGGTCCAGATCGATCAACAGCACGTTCCTGTCCTTCTCCGCCAAGGCGGCGGCCAGATTCACAGCGGTCGTCGTCTTGCCGCACCCGCCTTTCTGATTTGCAACCGCAATTGTCTTCATAGCGTACAGTCCCTCTTTGGGATCGATATCGGCCACAGGGTCGTCCCTCTTGAGCGGAGGGTCGTAACTCAGCCAGGCTGCGGGGCGCAAGAAAAAGGCTGCGGGAAAACCCGCAGCCCGGATCGAGCAGTTTGTTTCACGAATGCCTTACAGGGCATGACGGCGTCGCATCCAACCGATGATCCCGCTTCCCAACGCGCCCAGCAGCAGTGCGCCGGGGGCCGGCACGGTGACGAGCATGTCCTGCTTGCGGTACTGGAGATCGCCCGCATGGTCCTTGGCGTACATGTTCATCACTCGGACGTTGCCCAGGCCGGTCCACGCCCCCGAAGACACGGCGTTCTGAGCCGCCTGGTACAGGGTGTCCTGAAGGGAACCGGCGCTCCAGGTCTTCGTCATCTCGTTCTCCAGATACCAGATCACCTCCTGAAGGGCCTTGGCGGATTTGACGCGTCCGGCGCCGGCGGTGTAATTGTAGCCGGTCAACGTTCCGGCGCGGAACTGCGAGTAGAGGTAGGCGGTTCTCGGGTCCAGGGGATCGCCGCCGCCGGGGCCCGCGGGACCGCTGTTGCCGCCGCCCTGGATCGCCTCGCTGTTCAAGACGACGCTGTAGGTCTTGTTCATGTCGACGTATTCGGACTTCTCCAGGCAGAAGGTCGAGAACTTCGTCGTCTCTCCCGTGAGGTCCGCGAAGTCCGAGTTCGGCGTCGCGAAGAACTCGCCGCCGTTCCCGCTGTAATAGCCGTTGACTCGAGTGACATAGACGGTGGAACCCGCCACCGCGGAACCGGCCGTCAAGGCGCAACCCAACAGGACACATACGCTCATTTTGAACATTTCACCACCCCCGATTACTTCCGTTGTTCCTATGGTTTCGAACGATTCGCGGCAGATCTGTGAGTTGTGCGAGGCAGCCTGCCGACTTTTGCCTCGATGGTCCCTCAAGATTGCCCCCCACTTCGAACGCGCGCTGTCGTGTCGCAGCGGCATTGTGGAACTGAATATACCGGATTTGACGCCGGTTGTCAAGACTATCCGAAGGGAATTCCGACGCAAAGACGGGCTTGTGGTTTGGATCGCGACGGGCAAGGGCAGATGGGCTGCATTATCGGAATCGCAGGGCGATCCCGCTGAAAATTTACCGCATTCCGGCGAGCATGCAGAGGCCGGCGACGACCGCCGAGAGGCCCAACAGGATCAGGCCGGACAGAAGGGCGACCGCGATCGGACGATCCTGGAGCAGGCCCGTCCAGAACCACTCTCGAACCGACAGGCTCTGTCGTGGGGGCGGAGTCTGCGACTGTGTCTTTCGTTGGGGTTTGCGAGGACCGTTCGACGAGCGGGCCCGAGAGGAGGGACGCGTCGGCGATCGTCGAGCGCGTTCGGTCCTGAGGCCGGTGTTCTGGGGTCTTCGCACGCTACGCGCATTTCTCGGACCTTTGTCGCGACGGACCGACTCGCGCGCTGCCGCGTCCTCTTGCTCCGTGTGAGGGCGGGTCTCGAGCTCCGGGTCGTCGGCCAAATCGAGCTTGCGTCGCCTCGCGCCGGGCCGCGACGTTGCGGTTGTCGTCGACTGGCTCTGGCGTTCGAGTTGACGGTTCCTTGCCGCGCAGATGGCGCCGACGTCGGCGGTACGCAGCAGTCGGTGCGTCCCGTCGCGGAATTCCCTCAACAGGCCTTTGTCGATCAGCCTTTCGATCTGCGTCTGCGAGGTGCGCAATCGTTCGGCCGCTTCCTCCAGCGTGCAGAATTCTCGGACCATCGTCGCGTTCATGCTCTTTCCCACTCGTTCGGATTCGGGTCGCCGTCTCCTGTGGAGCCACGGGTTCTCCAGGACCTTCGTCGGTTTCTTCGGCGGTTCGACGGCGCCTCTGCAACGAACGGCGAAATCCTCGCCAAAGTCCTGTTTCCGACGGCCTGACGCATCCCGTCAGGAATGGAGATCCGTGTTCTAGGACCTTCTGTGTCTTGGTTTGTCGAGGAATTGCGGGCGGCAGACCGAGTTTTTTGGGGGAGAAGCGGCAATCCGAGTGTTCCGTGCACGCGGATAGTCCGAGGAATATACAGCGTCCGTGAAGTTGACAGGGCCGTCCGACGGTGCTAGAATCCTGCGTTCAGGCGTGAATGCCTCAGGCTTCCAGACGGACTGCCGCGTGTCGAACGGGGTTGGATATCCACAGGGTCCTCTCTCGAGGGCCGTAAACACTTTTGGGCTTGGGTTATGCTGAGTGTTCGTATCGACGGTCGCGAGGTTGAGACTACGCCGGCGTCGCTGGCCAGGCTCGTGTTCGACGGAAGGGCGGATCGGCACAGTCCCGCCAAGTCGCCCGGTGCGACCGCGGAGCGCTCGCTGGAACAGGCCCTCGAATCCCCCCACTGCGAGGCCCTCAGCGATGAACTGCTTCACCGCCTGCGGTCGATGTACGCGTCGGACTCGCCTGAGATCGACATCCAGGGACTCTGCGAGCAGGTCGAGCGGCTGTCGCGATGGCGTTGGGCCAATCCCCACGTCGCGTCGCGGTTCCTCTGGGCTGCGGCCTGGCTCAACGATGTGATGGATCGCCTGGAACAGGCGGCCGAGTTCTACGACTCGTTCCTGCAAACCTCCTCACGCGAAAGTCACCTTCGTCTGTTGGCCTACAACAACCGGGGCGTGCTGCGGATTCGACTGGGCCGACTCGAAGGCGTTCTCGATCTGGCCCGGGCGGCGGTTCCCGAGTCCGAGAGCGAAACCGGCGCGCAGTCGGTCGGATTGCCCGCCGCGTGCTTCAATCTTCTGAACCTCGTCAACGTCTCGCTGGAATCGGCGGCTCTGACGCAGGCGGTGGACGAGGAATTGGGTGCGTACTTCGCACAGCTTTCAGAGGATTCTCGGACGCTGTGGCTCGGAGGCGAAGGTCTCGATCCGGATGAAGAGTCGCCGACGCGCGAGGATCTCGCGGAAGAAGAGAAGCCGAGCCTCGGAGTCCTTCGCGACCCGACCTTCAAACGGTTGAACGCGTTGACTGTTCGCCTATCCCTCCATTCCGGCGACTTGGCCGGCGGCGAGGGAAATCCGGCGATGAACCGGCTCTCGACGGTCGCGTCGCAGTTGATCTTATGGGACGCCCGTTCCAACGGGGACGGCGCCGCGGAAGCGGGGCACGCCGACGCGGGACGGTACGGCTTCTGCGCGGAGGCCGCGAGTCTTCTTCTGAGCGAAGACATTCCTTCTTCGCTGGCCAGGCTGGAAAGTCCCCTGGCCAGAGCGGAGCAGTCGGCTCGGGAAGAATTGGCCAGCATCGAGGGCCGCCTGGCCCTGGGCCAGTACGAGCTGGCGAAGTCCCGGCTCGGGGTGCAGCGGAGAATCCTGGCCTCGCTCAACCGTCGCGGCCGGCTCGCGGGGCTGCTGGCCCGCGTGGACGATCAGCTTGAGCGCGTCGCTTATCTTGAATCCCAGAGCGAACAGCTTGGCCTGCAGCGGACGTGCGCTTCGCTGATCGCGGAAACCGAGCAATTCTGTCGGATCACCGACCTGTGCCGGGCCCAGCGGGAGCGCGACGATCTCGTCGCCAGGCTCCGACGGGTCCGATCGGAACTGGACCCGCAGACCGGCGCCGAAGTGGCCGCGCTGCTGGATGAACTCACGGCTCGTCTCGAACGCCACCTCGTTCGGATCAAGCGGGTCGAGATCCGCAGGAGCATCCGCGGTCCCATGCGAACCCTTCGTCGAAACTGGCCGGCGGACTGGGCTTTGCCGGTTCCCGAAGCGGCGGAAAAGGCTCTGGCCCAGTGCCACGTGAGCGATCCGCAGTGTTGCGTCGAGGACTGGGTTGCGGTGAAGGACCGACTCGACGCCCATCAGGGGCGCCATCATCTGCACAAGGCGATGGCGCTGTTGCAGGCGGAGCCGGTCTGCTGGGATCGGGTGGAAGGAGAGTTGGTCGCGGCGTTGGCCTGTCAGCCCGACCTGTGGTCGGCGGTCGCGCCGCTTTTCGGCGTGCTGTGCCCCGCGGACGGCGAGGCCACGGCAGGCGTGCAGGCGGCGATGCGTTCAGCGGCCACCCGCCTGTTTGACGCGACGTCCGAGCCGACCGAGGACGACGGTCCTCTGGGCCGGGCCGGCGGACTCCTGAATCGGGCCTTCCAGCAGACGAAGGACCGCGCCGATCGCTGCCTTGCGCTGTGGCGGTGCGTGGCGGGCACTTTGTCGCCTCTGCTGGAGCGGGAGAACCTCGACGTGATCGCGCAAGTTGAGGCAGTGGCCCAAAGATGCCTCGACGGTTGGCCGATGGAGATAGCGGAGCTTCCGGGACGGGTGGATCCGCGTCATCCGGCGAACCTGTTTCTGGAGTCCTGCGACAAAGCCCGGCGACTGACCGAAGCCGGGCGCCTGCTCAACGCCCGACCTGGGCGGTGGGACGAGGCGACGGCTGCCTATGGCGGTCTGCTCGAACTGGGGCTAGACACCCCTGGGCAACTCCGACGGGCGGCGACAGGGTATTACCTGGCGGCCTGTCGTGAGCAGGACGCTGCACATGTGCAGAGGCGGATCCTGGCCGGCCTGGAGGCGTGGCTTGCGGAGAAGCCGCCGGAGGCGGTCCCGCACGTTCGACGGCAGGATCTTACGCACGAAATCGAAAGACTGAGGACGGATGCAGGGGATTGTCCGAACGATACAAAGGGGGGCGGGCCCGGCCCGCAAGAACAAGGTAAGTCCGAAGCCTGACGCCGATGCGCGACGGGACCGGCTCTTACGCAGGATGATATGAACACGCTGTCGTTGAGAATGGTGTCGATCGCGATCCTGATCGGGGTTGCGAGCGTTTGCGCGGCGCAGGCCGTGGACGCGAGGAGTCCGGAACGGCCCGAGCCGTGCTATGTGGTCATCGCGGTCGATGTTTCCGGGAGCATGGAGAGGAGCGACTCCGCGGAGTTGGACTCCGGGACCCTGCGCCAGACGCTTCGAGACGAGGGGCAGTTGGTCTTCATGCAGATGCTGCCTTTCCTTCGTTCCGAGTTGTACCTGGGCATCGCCCATTTTTCGGATCGGGTGCGGTATTCCCTGCCCAGCGCCGAAACCGGGCCGCTGCTGGCTTGGGGCCAGACGTTTCTGACCGAGTCGGCCTGTCGCAACATGGTGCGGCCCGCCGCGTTTCAGGCGACGTTCCGCACCAACATCGGCGAGAGCATGGATTGGGCTGCGTCGCGGATCGCGGACGCTCGCAGGCAGCATGGTCCCGGTCCCGGCAAGCTGATCGTGCTGACCAACGGAGACCCTCGGGACAGCGCGCGGGAGCTGGATCGCGGCAGCGGTCCCCTGATGAGCACGGCCAAACGGCTGGCCGGGCAGCAGATCCAGATGTATCCCATTTTGATCAATGCGGCGGCGGTTCGGTCTTCGGATCGCCAGTCGCGGCTGTCGGCCGATGAGGTCGCGGCGGAGGACCTGATGCACTCGGTGGCGTCCCTGACCGGGGGCAAGGCGTATCGCCTCACGCGTGACCTGGGCTTCGCGGATATTCTCATGGACGTCTTCGGCCTGGGCATGCAGGTCCGCGCCGACGATCTGCGGGTCGGTCGATACGACTGGGCGATCGTCGCTGTGGGCGAACCGGTGAGGTCCGCGATGGTCGAGCCTGTCGTCGGGACCGAAAAGGCCCTTCGCACACTGACGATGGACGGCAGCCTGGAGGCCGGTTCGGGGATTCGCACGAACGTCATCGCGTCGGCGGGGTATCAGACGACGATTCTCCGACGTCCCGAAGCCGGCGGCTTCATCGACCGTTTCTGGCAGGGCAGGTGGAAGCTCGGCTCGTCGGACGCTCGGACGCCTCCAGCAGTGCGGATCTACCGGATTCCCGATTTCTTCGTGCAATTGGAGCTGACGCCGGAATTGCCCTGGTGGCTGCACGAGCAGGTGCAGGTGAAGGCCCGGCTTCGGGACCGGCACAGGAGGGCCCCGGATGCCGGATCGGCCGACGCGGATGAAGCAGGCAAGGACCTGTCGATTCTTTTCAAGGCCGCATCCAGGGAGGCGGGCAGTCCCGTCCTGGTGGACAAAGGACGCTGGACTACGCCCTCTCGGCTCTACGAAGCGGAGCCTTTCACGATCGGAACGCCCGGTCTGTACAAGTTGACCTGCGAATTGCGCCACGCGATCGGCGATATGAATGTCCCCATTCTTCAGGCTGTGAACGATGTGTACGTGCACTCGGAGTGCGTGAGCATCAAGGTGGTGAACGCCGCGAACGAGGAAGCGATTGCGGAAGTGCCGCCGGTGGCGGGGGCCACGGTCAACCTGAGTTCGCCGGGCGGCCAGGACGTCTACTTCCGCATCGCCGGCAAGGGGGAGTTCAACGTCGAGCCGTTGTCGGGTACGCTGTTTCTGGAGCCGCTGGATCAGACGGATTGGGTCTTGAGGAAGGACGACCAGGGGAATCTGGTGGCGGGCCCGGTTCGTCTGATCGAACGAGAAGAGCGTCTGATCGGGCGGGCGGACCTGACCGTCCGAACGCACGCCGGAGCGCGATACATCCGTCTTCCACGCTTCCAGGTGGCTTACGCGCCGGCCCCGATGCGGATCGAATCCCGGTTCACAGATCCCCGCGAGGCGCTCTGGGTGGGAGAGTTCCACAAGCAGTCCGTCGTCATTTCGGCGTTCCCGGTCTTCGAGCGATTCCGCGACGCGACGCTGAACCGCTTCCCGGACGGCCTGGCCCAGGCGAGGATTCGCACCGTCGATGCGCGGTCGGGCACCACGCAGGTGACTGAGCCGCAAAGCCGTGTGCTCGAGCCGCCGCAGGCGGGCCAGCACCAAGGGCGGACCGTCACGGCGACGTATTTCGTGGAATCGACGATTCCCGTTCCCTCGGCGGACACATTCGAGATCGAATTGGGCCCGGCGATGGAGAATCTCCAGGGGACGACAAGAACGTACGCCATCGTCGATCCTGTGTCGCAGGGGCTTTTCAAGTGGTCGGTGACGCAGCCTGGACAGCCTGCGACGCGGCAGGGGGCCGTCTCGGACACCCTCTTCTGCGGCGAGCCGATTCAGTTCCACGCCGAATGGCGGGCGGATCAGAACGTCTCCGCGGTTCGCTTCGAGTTCCCGCAGACGGACTCCAACGAGCCGGCGTTTGTCGATTTGCCGGTGACGGCCGGGGCGAACCAGGCGGATGTCGAGCGGGTGGTGCCCGGACTGATGCAGGGGCAAACGCTCCCGGTCCACGTGCACGTGACGATGCGTCCGGCCGGGGCGGATCGTGAGTTGCAGGTCAAGCTCAACGCCGGCCGATTCCGCGCGGAGGACCGCCGGGTGGTTCTGGAGGACCTCAAGGCGGGCCAGGGCGCGATGACGGACATCGCGGCCTATGCGTGGGAGCCGGTCGAGATTCCGCTGCGCGCGGTGTTCGCCGGTTACACCGCCACCGATCCGCGGCACAACGCCGCCATCGAGCAGTTCAAGAAATCCTGCGTCGTCCGGATCGTCGGCAAGGGCGGGCAGACCTGGGACGTGTCGGATACGATCGAGTGGACGTCGGTGACGTCCGCGGAAGGGGCGGTCAGGCGGTGCGAGCTGACCGGACGGGCCGTCTACACGCCCGATGTTCCGGGGCGGTCGGCGGTCGAGGTGACCGCCCAGACCCCGGCGGTCCAGGGAGCGGAGACTTCGCCCCGAAGGGCTTACGCCCATGTGCTGGCCAGGTCGCCTCGACTGACGGTGACGATTCATCGGCTCACCCCCACCGGGGAAGAGCCTGTGTTCGATTCGCGTCGCTGGAGTGCGGGCGAGGGCGGCGTGTCCGCGGTGCAGAGCCGATTCTCCACCCGTCTGCGGGTGGATGTCCGCGGCAGCGACTGGGGGTCCACCGGACAATCGCATCCCTGGCGGACCGCGATCCGCCTTCTCCGCCGGCCGACTCCCGAGAGCGAGTGGGTCTCCGAGTTCTCGGACGCCGGCGAACTGACGCCCGAGGGTTCGTTGCTTCGCGAGGTCCAGACCGCGGACAATGGCGAGTACGCTCTGGAACTGACGGGACATGATTCGCAGTCGGGTCGTCGGACCGCGTTCTTCCGGACGCCGGTGATCGCGGCGGTCCGCCCGTACGAGATCAAGCCCACGTCGGCCCCTCCTGCGTGGCTGACTTCCCGGGTCCGCCAGTGGCCCTTCGAGTACCAGGTGACGCTCCATCAGGAGGCGACGGATGGGAGCGGCCCGCAGGCCCTTGCGTTCCAGTTCCAACTGCCGGGGCAGACGGAAGTCTGGATGGACGGCGCGACCTCGTCGGTTCCGTCGCAAGCGTCGGAAGAGAGGTTGCTTCTGGTCAAGGGACCGCGATTCCTGCCTGCGGCGCAGGGGCTTCGCGACGGAAAGGTGCAGTTCAAGCTTTCCCGCCAGGGGTTGGACCTTCTGCGGTGGGACTGCCCGGACATTCGGGTGATTCCGCCGGTCCTGGACCGGCTGGCCCTGAGTCACTGGAACAACGCCAATGCGTTGGACCTGAAGACGGCGGAGTTGACGTTCGATGGGGCCGCGGAACTCTGGGCACGACCCCAGTTTCGGGCGGCGCCCGAGCTGGAGGGCCAATGGATCGCTTCGGAATCGACGGTCTTCCTCTGGCGGCAGCAGGAAGGAGAATCCGCGGGCGGACAGGTCGACACGCGGGTCCTCGAAAGTCTGTTGGAGCAGAGCGCGCCGGGAGTTCAGGCGTTCAAGGTCGAGAACCCGACCGCAGGCAACGCGGTGCGAGTGATGCCTCGACACGTGCAGCTCAGACTGGTGGGTTGGCCCCAGCGTCCTGCGACCGAGCGGTATTCCCTGGCGGCCTCGGTTGTCTATCGGCCCACGATCGACGCGACGGCAGGTCGGACGATCGCGGAGTGGAGCGAACTCCATTCGGTGCAGTTGGACACTCCCTGGGTGGTGCCGCTGTGCTGGTGGCCAATCGCGGCGATCGTGATCCTCGGCCTCGTCGCGGCCCTGCTGCGGCTGCTCGTCCCCAACCCGGGGCATCTGCCCCTGGACATGAGGCTGGAGGAGAACGTCGCGGTGGTCGAACCCGTCCGGCTCGACAATCCCGTCCTGGTCGATCTCCAGGAGACTTCGCTCGTCAAAGACGTGCAGTTGTACACGCGGTATCTTCGAAGCCGCTGGAACGGCAGCGCTCTGGCGTTGATCGCGGGTCCCCTGCGGGTCCTGCTGCGTCGGGCGCTGTGTCCGCGTCGATGGGCGTGGATGGCGGTGATTCCCAGGGTCCGAGGCGACGCTCGATCCGTCCGCACGGGTCTGATGTGCGTCTGGACGGGTCTGGGGGCGCGAGGCGGACGCGTGTGGTCCGAGCACGACGGTTCGCAGCGACTTCCGGAAGATGGACAGGTCAAGGCTGTGCACTTGGACCTGGCCTACCGCGTGGACAACGTCGATAGAAAAATGCGCGTGACGATCCGAATCGGGCGGATGTCGCGTAGAGAATTGTTGTAGAATTCCGGTGGGCTTCGGCCTATCGGCGATCGTCTCCGGCACGGCAGGACAGCCGGGGCGCAGGCCCCTCCTGGGTCGGAGACGCTGGTCGAGAGAGAGTTGAGGAACAGAGAATGCGACTGAGCAATAGTCCTATCGTCGTGCGGCCTACGCTGATTGTCGGGCTGGGCGGCACCGGGGTTCTGGTCTGCCAGTGGGCAGAGCACTACATCCGGGAGCTGTTCGGGCACGTCCCCTCCTTCATTCGTTTTTTGAAGCTGGACACCGACGCCTCCGACGACGGCGGCCCGCCCGAGGGGATTCTCTCGGACTTCATCAACCTGTTCCACCACGTCGACATCGGCGAGGTCGTGCGGGACAACGTCAGCTACCCCGAATTCCATCCGCACCTGGACTGGATGCGGGGCTTCCGCGAGGACGCCACGTTCGCGGACTATGGATGCCAGGGCATTCCGCGCCTTGGGCGGCTCGCATTTTTCGAACTGCGGGAGACGGTCATTCACGAGGCGGTCGCGACCCGCTTCAGCAGTCTTCGGACGAGCACGCAGCAGATCGTGGAAGAGCAGCCGGACCAGTTCGTCCTGGCCGCCGATGGGGCCCCGGCGGTACACATCGCCAGCAGCGTTTGCGGCGGGACCGGCGCGGGATTGCTCATCGACATGGCCTACAATCTGCGCTGGTGGTCGCGCGAGTCGTTCCCCAAACCCGCCGAGATTATCGGACATCTGCTTTTGCCCGACGCCTTCCGCGTCGATCCGATGTTGCGACCCAAACTCGAAGCCACCGCCTGCGCGACGCTCGACCAGATCGAGTTTCTCAGCGACGAGCGTCGACCGGACATCCGCGTGCGGTATCGCAGCAGCCGCGCCGGCGAGGATTGCTTCCGCCGGGATACAGCGCCTTTCAATTTCCTGTATCTGCTCAATGGGCAGGTAGACATGGGCAGCGGCGACCGCAAGCACCTGGTCCGCCAGATCGCCCGCGTGGTCCGCGCCATGGCGTTCGAGCCCATCGGGCAGCAGGTCCGGTCCGACGCCAACAACAAACTTGCGGAGATCCTGCCGCAGAGAGACCCGGTCAACAATCATCGCCAGTGCTTCTCCAGCTACGGCCTGTGGTGCGGGACGCCGGGACATGGGCGGGCCAACATCGAGTCTCGAATCCTGGCCGAGTTGGAGACCCTGGGTCGGGATCGCCAACAGGCCCGCGCCGTCTATTCCCAGGAAGTGCAGACGCGGATCGCCGAGACGCTGGGCGCGTCGCCCGGGATCAACGAGTTCATTCAGCCGGTGATCGCATTCCGATGGGATCCGCCGGGCCGGGGAACCTCGCAGGAGGTTCTGTCGAGCGTTCTGCAGAACGTCCGCCGATACATCGAGACTTCGCTGCTGCCGGCGGCACGCAAGGAGGGCGATAAGATCCAGGATTCCAGCAAGCCTCTCGATCGCCTGCTGGAGGCGACCGACGAGATGTTCAGCCGGGACTTCTTCAACGCAGAACAGCTCAAGCCCATCAGCCAGATCGGCGCGTGCCTGGACGCCTGGGTGGAGGGCATCGAGACTTCGCTCAGCCACAGGCAGGCCGCTGCGGCGCCGAAGATCAACGCGGTCGTTACGGATATCCTGGCCGCCGTGCGGCAGAGCCTGGAAAGCCTGGAGCAGAGGATTCCCGCGATCTCCTGGACGAGCACGGACATCGCGCCGCTGGTGGGCGAGGCGATCGACGGCCGGTGGAACGCGATGGCCGAGGCCCTGCTGCACGAGAACTCGCTGGGATCGATCAAGACGACACTGCGGGTCTTCTCGATTCGCAAGCAGGCCCTCGACGCCTTGATCGAGTTGTCCTGGAAACGCCGGACCGGGGGCGAGCGGACCCTGCGCGCCAACGTTCCCGGACGGTCCAACGGATCTCCGCGCCTGGCGGACTTCTTCTCAACGCCCCTGTGCGCGTCGCTGGAGTCGAACAACGCCATGGACAGCGTCTCGGAGCGCGACCTTCGCCAGAGCCTCATCCGTCCGGTCCTGTTCGGCACGGTGATGTCCATCCGCGAGGCCAAGCCCGAGTTGGCGGACGTGCGGGCGGTGGAGGATCGGCTCTCGCAGAACCTGGGCCAGTTGGCCGGCGAAATGAAACGCTTCCTCCGCGACATCGAGAACCACGGCTGGGACCTGTTCCGCAACGGGCTGGGCGACCACCAGGCGAGCAACGAGCACCCGTACTACCGGAGCATCTGCGAGATCTGGCGGCTGGCCGAGCCCAAGATCGACCTGTCGAAGTCCCGCAAGTACGCCGCGCCGCTCGATGTCACGGTGACGCAGCAGGTCCCCAGTTCGTGCGTCCCGCAACTGCTGACGCACAACTGCGAGATCAGCCTGCGCGAGGCCAACGTGGACGAAAACTATCGGCACGTCACCGGCGAATGGCTCCAGATCCTTCGCCTGCGATACGGGTTCTGTCTCGAGGCGATCAGCCGATACAACAAATACGTGGCGGCCACCGACGAGTACGTCCGGCGGATGGGCTTCGAGTTCTCCGATCTGTGGATGGACAGGAACTGGTACGTCTCCTACCAGAACGCGCTGGCCGAATGGCGCAGCCAGGGAAACGGCCAGAAGGACACGACGGAGCGTCGGACCTACGAAGCCAACGCCGCCAAGGTGGGCGGGCTGCGCAAGCTCCTCGACTCGGTGAGCGAGCGGTTGCGCCAGCAGATGCGGTCGGTGGCGGACCCGGAGGTCGGCATCCGCATGGCGGAACTGCACGGCGGCACGAGTTCGCGGATCGACCTGATGCTCCACAGCATGCCGCTGGGCGATTCCGAAGCGGTTCGCCAGTGCCAGGGTCGATGCCTGGCCCTGGTGGAGACGCTGATTCAGAACGTGTCCCAGTCCACAGCGGGTTTGCCGGAGAAGGAGCGGCACGCGGTGAGCGACACGCTCGAGAGCTGCCGGGCCGACGTGCGGGTGTTCCGGGAAAGCGTTTGAATCGACGATTTATGATTGACGATTTACTATCCGTGAGTTGCCGAGGGATTGTTCGAGATGACTGTGCGCGGCAAGCCTTGCGGACACCCAGAATGGCAAATCGTAAATAGCAAATAGTCAATTGCCGAGGGTTTTCGTGGGCGCAAAGAACGGCCGAAAAAAGGGGTTGGGTCCGCTGCCGACGCTGTTCGTCGGGTTCGGTCCCTGCGCCGAGCGGACCTTGTCGGAATTCTCCGGCCTGGCTCGCCGTCTGACCATCCCGATCCAGGGGCCGTTCGGTCTGGTGCTCGCGGATTCCTATTGCGAAGACCTGTTCAAGTGCGACTGGCCCTGGGTGTCCGACTTCAAGGTCCCGGAGGCTTCGGTTCTTCGCGACCGGTCCGAGTTCGTCGGCCGGGACGACGACAAGCTCCTGACGGTTCTGTCGTCCCTGGTGCGCCGCCTGCGGTCGGTCGGGCAAGTCACCGACCCCGCGGGGCCTGGGCGTCTGCGGATGTGCTGCAGCGTCCTGTTGGACCTCTCCGATCCCGGCGTCGTTCCCTCCGCTGTGAGGCTGATGCATGCCCTTCGCAAGGTGGACCCGGCGTTGGATGTCACTGTGCTGGGCCTGACGGACCGGACGGCGACCACAGACGCCACCTGCGACAGCCAGTGGTTCGATGTGTGGAAAATGCTGCTGGCGGAACTCCAGAACGAGCCCCTCGCCCAGCGGGTGTATCTGCTCGACGGTTGCGACGCCGAGCGGACCTGGCTCGAACGCCCCGAGCAGTTGCACCGGCTCGGCGCCGAGTTTCTGCTGCACCACGGCCTGACCTGTCGCAGCCTTCTGCGACAAGGGGAGCGGGCGCGAACCGCCGTGACCGAAAGCCTCCTTCATGTGTGCGGCTCGTTCGGTTGCCGCACGGTCCAGGCGGATCTGTCCCTCGTGGCCGAGAGGATTGCTGTGAAGGTCGCAGGCGAGGACCTGGGCGACCTGTACGGCCGGTCCCTGCCGGACGGGTGGGCGGAGAGCCTCGACGAGCAGGCGCAGTCTCTCGTAGACAAGATCGCAGGCATTTGCGAGAAGGCCCACCAGGCCCGGACGCCTCCGGCGAGCGAACGGCGCGATCGTCCCGGCGTGTTGCTGCCGGGCGAAACGGAAATCGACGAAGTGGTCGCCAAAGCGGTCAGGAACGTCTGCTCGCGGGAGCCGCTGCCGAGCCTGTGTCGGTTCTTCTCGTGCCTTCAGCCGAGACTGGGCAAGCTGCTGACCCGTCAGCGGTTGTGGGGGCGGGTCCGGACCCGCCGGAGCGTGGCGGAATCGTTTCGTCGGCAGGAAAGCTCCACGTACGAACCGATGAGGACCTGGCTGTCGCAGCCCCAGACCCAGTGGGCGGACCGTTTCACGCCCGAGCAGGGGGACGTGTCCCACGTGGCGGTGAGCCGACCGGCCAGCCGCAAGGGGTATCTGGCGGGCATGCTGTTTTTCGTGATCGGATTGGCCGGCGGCTCGGCCGGTTTGTTCACGCGGGAAATCCTCTTCGTGATCGGAGGCGGATGGCTGTCCCTGGCGGCTTCGGTCCTGATGACTCTGCCGACCGGGTGGATCCGCCACGAGCGCAACCGTGTTCGAGAAGGGCAGGACGCATCCGCGTCCGGACCTATGGCCGCCTATCGAAAACGCGTCGGCGGGTGGGGATTCTGCGTCGGCGCCGTGATGATTCTCGCGGGTCTGGTCGGTTTGACGTGGCCGCTGTGGCCCCATGAATGGACTTCGATCTCGACGGTCTGGGCGTTGGCGATGGCTGTGATCGCGGGCGTCGGCATCGCTTCGGTTGTCGGCTGTCCGTCACAGACGCATCCGGATCGAGTCGAGGGGAGCGAGGCCCCTGGGCACCTGAATCCCCCGGCATGGCGATGCCGCGGCGCGGGTGTGGTGTGCCTGGCCCTGGCCTGGCTGGTCTTTTGTCTGGGGCTCCCGACGCCGTCGGCTCCGGAGAGTGTCGTTCAATGGGTCTCGCATGGGATCGGGCTTGCGCTGATGGCTGCGGGAGTCGGTTGGATTCTTCTGCCGCGGACCGGGTACTCCTGTTTCGTCGACCGCGTTCCCAAGATGCCGCAGCCGCTGGCCGGCGGGATCGGGCGTCCGTCGGCGAATCATGATCTGGGACATCGGCTTTCCGCGATGGTCGGCTGGATCCATCGTCTGACGCTCGAACGCGATCATGGTTTGGGCGGGACCGTCGGCGTTCCGCGGGGCCGCGAGACTCTGTTCGATTTCCTGGCCGCCGATTGGGAGGAGCAACTGGCCGGGGCGTTCCGCCAGGCGCTGGAGGTCCGATCCGGCAAGTCTCTGCTGTCGCTGGCTATGCAGCCGGCGCTGTGGACCGAGTGCGTCACGAAAGAGCTTCAGGACCCGCGCGCGACGAGCCGCGACTTGACGTGCCTGTTCACGCTGCAGGCGGTCAAGGCCTGGATCGAGTCGCACACACTGGCGGAGCTGATGGCCATGGTCAAGGTGGATGTCGAGCGATTCGCCCAGATGAGCGTTCGGCTCGCGTCCCCCCATTGGCCGACGCCTCGGGCCGAGCCGGACCTCAGCGCGGGCGTGATCGCGGTCGCCAGGCCTCTCTGGGATCTGTTGGCCCCTTCGATCCAAACGGTTGGGACGGTGCCGATCGTTCCGCTGGACTGGGACCTTCGCAGCGACGCCATCGTCGTCGTGCGGATCGTGCAGGGTCTGACCGAAGGCTGGCGAGGATTCCCGGGCCTGCCGGGACAGGCGGGCGTCCAGGGGATCGCCGGGGGACGAGACCCGCAGTAGCCTTCTCGCCTGGCGCTGGAAAGCGAGCGGATGTCTTCCCGAAGGACCTGAGTTCCTTCTTCATGACGGATGGGCCTTCTTTCTCCTTCCTGAGAATCCCGGCAGTTGAAGATTCTCCTCGTTCGTTGTAGACTCTCTGCAACATGTGGCCGTCGTCCGCGACTATCGTGCTGGGGCCACTCTGTGCGAAGTCCTGGATGAGTATGGCGGCAGTTGAGATCAGGTCGTTGACGAAACGGTACGGACGGTCGCGGGGGATCGAGGACATCTCCTTCGCCATCGAGCCCGGCGAGATCTTCGGATACCTCGGCCCCAACGGGGCAGGCAAGACCACGACGATCCGTTGTATCATGGGCCTGCTGCGGTCCAGCGATGGCGAGGTTCGCGTCCTGGGGCAGCGCGTGAAAGCCGGACGCGGCACGATGCACGCGAGGATCGGCTACCTGCCGGGCGAATTCCGCATCTGGGGACGGCCCAGGGCCGGGCGGTCGCTGAGCATGCTGGCGGCGCTGGGGGGAGATTGCGGCGCCGCGGCTCGACGCAGGGCGCTGGCCGAACGTCTGGAACTGGATCTCAGGCGTCCCGTCGGCGACTTGTCCAAGGGCAACCGACAGAAGGTGGCCGTGATCCTGGCGTTCCAGCATCAGCCGGACGTGCTGATTCTCGACGAGCCCACCGCGGGCCTGGACCCGCTCATGCGGGACGTCGTCCTCAGATTGATTCGGGAGACTGCCGCTGCCGGGGCGGCCATTCTGCTTTCCTCACACGATCTGAGCGAGGTGTCGGCCATCTGCGGACGGGCCGCGATTCTCCGAGAAGGCCGTCTGGTGGAGCTGTCGCCGATCTCGCAGATCGTGCAGCAGGGCGAGCAGCGACTGAAGGTCTGGTTCGCCGACCCGACGTTGCGTCCCGACGCGGCGGTCGCCCGATTGCCCGGCGTGCGGGTCGTCGAGCAGGAGCCTGGAGTCTTGCACCTGGCCTACCAGGGCCCGGCGGGCCCCGTTCTGCGGTGGCTCAATCAGTTTGCCGTCGATCGCGTCACGACGCCGCAGACGTCGCTGCAGGAGGCCTTTCTGCAATACTATCAAGAGCCGTCCGATTCCGCGTGCGGGGCCGGTGATTCGAAAGGGCTGCGTGCATGATTCGGTCGCGCCGCCCGTCGTTTCCGTTGACGCTGCTGTGGTTCTGGTTCCTTCGTGTCTTGCCTGCGTGGCTGGGGATGGCCGCGGTCATCTTCCTCATGCAGGTCGCGGTGGCCGCCATCGTCCACGACAACGCGAACGTCAAGATATTCCTGACGATTCTCAAGCACCTTCCCTCGATCGTGCGGACCGCGATCGGCGGTGACCTCGTCGAGTCCGGCAGCATGACGGCCCTGTTGACGGTGGGCTATCAGCATCCGCTGGTCATGTTTCTGTACATGCTGTACGCGGTCGGGGTGCCCGTCGGGTTGCTTCCCGGCGAGACCCAACGGGGCACAATGGAACTGATCCTGAGCCGTCCGATTACGCGGACGCAGGTCTATATCTGCGCGGCGGTTCTGTCGCTCGTGGGTATGTTCGGCCTGATTGCGATGATGTTCCTGGGAACCGTGGCCTCGGTCCACCTCTACACGTTCAGCGAGCCGATCGATCTGAGCCTGTTCCTGCGTCTTTCCGCCTGCGCGGCGCTGCTGGCGGGCGCGTTCGGGTCGTTCGCCCTGGTCTGCGCCGCGTCGTTCGATCGGCTGTACGCGGCCGCCGGCCTGGCCGCGGGCTTTCTGACGCTCAACTACTTCATCGCTATCGTGGCCGAATGGTGGCCTCCCCTGCACTTTCTGCACAAGGCGACGCTCTTCTACCTGGTCTATTACTCGAATCTCTGGTACGCCTGGCCCATCGACAACATGGCCTGGCTCGCGGCCATTCTGGTCTCTCTAGCAATCCTCGGCGGCATCATCTGGCGATGTCGCGACCTCCCCTCATAGAAATCCCTATTACCAAAAAAGATATAATTCCAGGGATTTGACTTGGATCGAGTAAGACTTTTGGCTATAGTACTACGACTTTGGGCAAGAGTCCACGTGTTCGGTCTTGCCATAGGGTGAGATAGGCGACGGAGGCAAGTATGGCATGGCGAATTGAAACCGACGTTCAGTCAGACTATCTGACGATTCGCATTCTGGGTCAGGCGGATGCTCGGGTTTCAGGAGAAATCATAGCGGGGGTCTTTCGCGAGATTGCCTCGCACAACTGCTCGAATCTTCTGATCGACATTCGGGGTGTTGAGGGTCGAATAGGGGTTTTGGAGACATTCAATATCGTATCGAATTACCCGTCCATGCAGGGTCTCCGCGCCGCGATCGTGGACCGGCCCGAGCACAGCAGTTGGTTCGAGTTCTACGAGACGGTCTCGGTCAATCGGGGATACCACAACAAAGTGTTCACCGACATGGACGAGGCCATCCAGTGGCTGACGGCATGACCCGACAGGGGGACCTGCGAACGACGTCGAGATCTGCCGGCGATGGCGGGCCGTTGTTGTCCCAAGCGTTTCCCGATTGCCGGCGGCCTTTTGGAAAATGATCTTGCGTTCTCTGTGACCGGACGCGACAATAGCCCTGCGTGAGCTCGGAGCTCATGCAGGCTGTCGCAAGTCGTGACCGCCCGCTGTGTGAAAACAGAAGAACCAACGCCCTCCGGGGAGGGGGCCGCAAGCTGATTTACGCGAGTCTGCGGGCCCCGAAGGACATCCCGAGAAACGGATTGAACGGATGAGAGGGTGCCTCTTATGAAGCTGGAAGAAAGAAAACCATCGGGCAGGGAAAAAGACCAGGCGGCCATCGATCGCCTGGCCGAGTTGCGGGAGAAGCTCCACTCCGAGGACGTCTCGACGGCCAGGAAGGCCGCGTTCAGTCTGTCCTGGATGCAGGAAGACGGCCTGGACATCTTCGTCGAAGCCCTCTTCGGCAGTTTTCCCAGGACCGCCAAGCAGGCGGCCGCCTACGGGCTGCGAAGCATGAACGGTCGGATGCGAAAGATGGCCGAGGAAGTTCTGACCAAGGGCCTCACGCATTCTAACCGGATCACCAAAGAGACGTGCGCCAAGTCGCTTTTGCTGATGAAACAGCCGCCGGGCGCCAAGAAAAAGGGCGGCTTCCGGCCCCGTCCCGGCGGCGGTGGCGGCAGACCCCGCGGTCCTCGCATCCAGGAGTTTCGTGGCCGGGGTCCCGTGCGACACGACCACTCGTCCCGAAGCGGCCCGCCGAGAAACGGCCCTCCCCGAGGCGGCCCGCCGCGAGGCAACCGCTAAGCCAGAAATTGCGAGGCGGCGTGCCCCGGTGGCCGTTGGCCCGCACTCGCGCGACACAGGAATGGCTCCTCACTCTGTCGGTCCCGCGAAAGCGGGAATCCACAGGGTCATCGTGGCTTGCTGACGATGGATTTGCACACACAGATCAAGGGCGAGTTGGATCGCATCGAACGGGAGAAGGGTATCTGCATCGTCTATGCCTGCGAGTCCGGGAGCCGAGCGTGGGGGTTCGAATCGTCCGACAGCGATTATGACGTCCGCTTCCTTTACTTGCACCCCACCGAGTGGTATCTTCGCGTCGTACCCGGCAGCGACGTCATCGAGCGGCCGATCGACGGGCTCCTCGACGTCTCCGGCTGGGATCTCCGCAAGGCTCTGCAACTGCTTCGCAAATCCAACCCGCCGTTGTTGGAGTGGCTCCAATCGCCGATTGTCTATCGCCGGCGAAGCAGCGTGGTCGCCCGAATCCGCGACCTCCTGCCGCAGTACTACCAGCCCGTCGCCTGTCACTACCACTATCTGCACATGGCCCAGGGCAACTATCGCGACTACCTGCAGGGGGATGTGGTCTGGCTCAAGAAGTACCTGTACGTCCTCCGGCCGGTCCTGGCCTGCCTGTGGATCGAGAGAGGTTACGGCGTCGTTCCGATCGAGTTTCAAGCTCTGGTGGAGCGAGTGCTCGATGATGGCGATGTGAAGGCTGCCGTCCGCGGTCTTATCCGTAGCAAGAAATCCGGCGAGGAACTGGATCGCGACCCGCACATTCCCATGATATCGAGCTTCCTGAAGCGGGAGTTGGACCGTCTGTCGCACGTTCAGGGCCCGTCGCCGGAGCGACCCTCCTCAGTCGGCCTCGATCATGTATTCCGCGAGTGCCTGATCGAGGTCTATGGTGATCGTATTCAGCCAATGGAACCGTCTGCCTGGGGTGGGTGTTGACAACCGCTCCATGGAGGGGCTATACTTCGTATATCCACTGGAGAAGTCATTATGGTTACGAAGGTGCAGAAGTGGGGCAACAGCCAGGGATTGCGTTTGACCAGACAACTGCTGGAGGACGCGCAGATTACCGTCGGCGATGAGGTGGAGGTTGGCGTGCGCGATGGCGTGATCGTAGTGGCGCCCGTCAAGCGTCCGAAGGGCAGGCGCAATTTGAAGGACCTGGTCAAACGGATTCCGAAGGATTATCAGGCTGAAGAACTTGATTGGGGCCATCCGGCAGGCAGGGAGGTCTGGTGAATGGCTCACTACGTCCCCGAGCGAGGTGATCTGATCGCCCTGACGTTCGACCCGCAATCCGGTCACGAGCAGAAGGGGCGCAGACCGGCCTTGGTCATCAGCCATCACCTCTTCAACAAGAACACGGGGCTCGCCATTGTCTGCCCCATTACCACAACAGAGCGCGGCTTTCCGTTCCATGTGGCGTTGGCGGAGTGTCCAAAGGTTACGGGCTTCGTGATGGTCGAGCAGGTCAAGTCCATCGACTTTCGTGCACGCGGCGCCAAGCGAATCGTCAAGGCCCCTGGGCCTGTTCTGGAGGAGGTGCTCTCGATTCTGGAGGCCTGCGTCTACTGAACACCAAGGAGACCGGAATGAACCGACGTGAGTTTTCCAAAAACGTATTGATGGCGGGAATCGGGATCGGGGCCGGCGTAATGACGGACGGTTCCGCCGCTGGTTCGAATGCCGGCGGGGAGTACTATGAGGAGCCCGCCAAGAGACTGCCCATCCGCAAGTTCGATGTGATTGTGGCGGGGGCGGGGACCGGGGGCGTGGTGGCGGCGGTTGCCGCGGCCCGGCAGGGGGCCAGGACCGCCATCATCGAGGTCAAGGGTTATCCCGGCGGCACGGCCACCGAGGGCGGAACCGCGCTGCACAGTTTCTACAACCTGTGGAAGGCGTTCCCCGGCGTCGCCAAGCGCCAGGTGGTCAAGGGAATTCCGCAGGAGATCATCGACCGGCTCCTGAAGGTCGGCGGCTGCACCGGCCACGCCGAGATGCTCGAGAGGTATAACTACGACTCGGTCTGCACCGCCATCGATACGGAACTGTACAAGCTCGTCGCGTTCGAGATGCTCGTCGAAGCCGGCGTGCAGGTGTTTGTCAACACGCTGCTGACGGGTGCGATCATGGATGGCTCGCGGGTCCGCGGCGTGATCGTCGAGAGCCGCTCCGGGCGCGAGGCGTTCTACGCGAAATCCTTCGTGGACTGCACCGCCTACGGCGACTTGGCGGCCTTTGCAGGAGCGAAGTTCACCGAGCCCAACGATTACGCCGTCTGCAACAGCGTGGGCATCGGGAACGTCGATATCGACAAGTATTACGAGTTCTTCCGGTCGAACAAGCTGTCCGGCCAACTGGCCAGGGGCATACGCAGCGGCCGGGCGGACCAGATCGTTCGCGCGGGAGCCGATACGTCGGCGATCAATGTGCCCGGCCTCGCCGAGGCGGCCAAGGCCATCGGCATATCCTTCATCACCACGACCGTCCACGACAACTACCTGATGTTCATCAAGTGCAACCTCAAGCTGCCGGTGAGCCCGACCAGCCGGGACGAGGTGGCCAAGGCCGAGCTGGAGATCCGCAAACGCATGGCCAAGGCGGTCGAGCTGTTCCGCCGGTACGTCCCCGGCTGTGAGAAGGCCTTCATGGCCCGCACGAGCCCGAAGCTCTGCATCCGGCGGGGCCGGCTCATCGAGTGCGACTACGACATCACGCTGCCGGACGTGCTCGAAGGCAGGCACTTCGACGACGAGGTCATGGTCTACGGCTTCCACGACTCCGCCCCGCAGCTCCAGATCGCCAACGGCGGCACCTACGGCATCCCGTACAAGGCCCTGTGCGTCAAGGGCATCGAGAATCTCTACGCCTGCGGCATGATGATCACCTCGAACCACGACGCCCACATGTCCACGCGAAACACCGTCGCCTGCATGGGCCAGGGCCAGGGCGCCGCCGCCGCCGCCGCCCTCTGCGCCGCGAAGAATCTCGGTAGTCGCGACCTGCAGTACCCTGTCCTACGCGAAGCCCTCACCCAAGCCAGTGTGTACTTTGAAGCCTGAGTCACAGGGGATACCGACGTGGGCGATGGACTTCTATGGACTTGATCGAACAAATCAACGCTCATCAGTGTCTCTACCTGATCGATATCGGAGAGCCCAAGGATAATATGCTTCGCCTTGTGGTCCAGGAGGCGCGAGCAAATATACCGTCTCGGCAGGATCGCTCGGGTGAGATCTTCACTCGAGGCTGGAGTAGCATCGTCCCAACGAGCGACTGTGCTGCCTACGAGATTGTCTTCTCCTCTTACATTGTGTATTCCGTCTGGAATGAATCCTTCGCAACCGGCCACACGTCGGAGATATATGCAGGGCATCTCTTTCGAGTTTACTCGAAATCTCGTTTCCTGGACCATGTCTCCAGCGGTTCTCTCGTGTGTGATGTGCATCCTGGGCCTTACCAGCATTTCGAGATTGTCTGCCTGAACCACATTGTTGATGTGGCATCAGTCGACCGACCTTCCGTTACCGTCTTGCAGGAGACCTGATATGGGCGGCAAGCCGCAGCGGGATGCGGAGAAGGTGTACTCGACCGCGGAGTTCGTGGCGAAGCTGCGACGGCTGGCGGATGCCCTGGAGAATGAGAAGAGATTCGAGATTCAGATCGCAGGCGAGCGCGACGGCGACGACGAGGAAATCGAATTCCCGATCAAATGGACTGTCGCATAGCGTGTGTTGTTCCGATTGACATACGAAATGGGGATCGATATAATTCTCCTAAAGTAGGTTCAGGACGAGGATTGAGATATGGTAACGGTAACAGTCTCGCCGAAATTTCAGGTGGTCATTCCGAAAGCAGTGCGTGAACGGCTGGGCATCCAGCCCGGACAGAAGCTGCAGATCCTACAGTTCTCCGACCGGATCGAGTTCGTTCCTCTGCGAGACATCAAGCAGATGCGAGGATTCCTCAAGGGTATTGAGACGGATGTTCCTCGGGAGAAGGATCGCAAATGAATCTTGTGGATTCCTCGGGATGGCTGGAGTATCTCGCAAACAGCCAAAATGCGCCCTTCTTTGCACCAGCACTGGAGGACACCGAGACACTTCTGGTTTCGACGATCAACCTCTACGAAGTGTTCAAACGCGTGCTTCAACAGCGAGGCGAGGACGCCGCCCTCCAGGCCGTTGCCTTGATGCATCAGACCAAAGTGGTCAGTGTGACGCCGCCTGTCTCACTCGATGCGGCCAGACTCAGCGTGGAACTGAAACTGCATATGGCGGACAGCCTCATTCTGGCCACCGCGAGGGCGCACAAGGCCACCCTGTGGACACAGGACGCCCACTTCGATGGCCTGCCCGACGTGAGGTTCATTAGGAAATGAGTTCCGCTGGAGGTGGCGAGGCGTGGCAAGAGAAACCGGCATAGTCTATTCGACGGAACACGGGCGGATGTGCCCGGAGTGCGGCAGGCCCGCGGCGGAGTGCGTGTGCCGCAAGCAGAAGGCGATCCCTGAGGGGGATGGCGTCGTGCGGGTCTCGCTGGAGACCAAGGGCCGTAAGGGCAAGGGCGTGACGCTTGTCACGGGGGTCCTCCTGGATGAGGACGGGCTCCGGAAACTCGCCACCGAACTCAAACGGAGGTGCGGGGCCGGCGGGACGGTGAAAGACGGCGTCATCGAGATCCAGGGAGACCATCGTGACCCGCTGGTGGCGGAGTTGACTCAGCGAGGCTACACGGCCAAACGCGCCGGCGGGTGAGGGTGGATGTAAGTTCTGATCAGGGCAGGGATTAGGGTTCACTGGGTCCCCGGCGGGACATTGCGGAGGCGGCCGGGTAGGGCAAATGGGCCGGTCGGGCTGTCGTTTTTTCGCGTAACGTTTTGTGCCTTCCTCGGACCTATATTCTGAGAACGCACGCCGCGAGGGTATAATCAGAATCTTCGGTTGCGTTGAAGATTGGCGAGTCGTGGGAGTCTCTTGAGGAAGGAGAGTCGTCATGAGAATCAAACACGGTTGGGTCGCTCTGTTGTTGTTCGGGTTCGCCTACGCGTCGGCCACGGTTGCCGAGGCCAGGTGGCCGTCCCTGGGCGGCGGCTTTGCCCGCACCGGACAGAGTCCGGACCTTGGACCGCTGAGCGGGAACGTACGATGGAGGTTCGAAACTGGTGCACCCGTGACCGGCAGCGTCACCGTCGGTTCGGCGGGGCACATTCACATCGCCTGCGAGGACGGCAAGCTCTACACCCTGGGTTCCGAAGGGAAGGTCCAGTGGATTCTGGATGCCAACTCGCCATTGCTCAGCGCGCCCAGCATCGGTCCTGATGGAAGTCTCTATGTCGGCGGCAAGTCCGGCAAGGTCTACGCGGTGGCTTCCGATGGGCGGCTTCGTTGGAGCTTCGCCACAGGAGGGGCGGTGTATTCCTCGCCCGCGGTGGGCGCCGGCGATGTCTACGTCGGTTCCAGCGACGGCACGCTCTATGCGCTGGCCGCGAGCGACGGCGTCGAACTCTGGCGGTTCAAGACCCAAGGTCCCGGTGTTCTGCCCAACGGTGCGATCTTCGCGTCGCCTTCGATCTGCCCCGACGGCACCGTCTACATTGGCGGCCTCTACGATCCGACGCTCTATGCCCTCAATCCCGCCGACGGCGGCGTGAAGTGGTCCTGCCGCTTTCCGGACACGTCCAAGGACCCGAACACAGGCGGCTGGCCCTTCGCCTCGCCGGTGGTGGCCGCCGATGGCACGATCTACCAGACGCTGCTCTATGATCGCCATCTCTACGCGATCGAGCCGGCCGACGGCGCGATCCGCTGGTCGGTGGAACTTCCGGATTTGGGCATTCCGGTAACTCCGAATCTGACCATCCCGGCCGATGGGGATGGCTGGTCCGAGCCGGTCCTGGGACCCGACGGCACGATCTACGTGAGTCTCGACGACCGGTACATCCACGCGGTCGCTCCCAAGGGGACGATCAAATGGTCCAAGTCGTTTGGCCAGGTCGGCGGATTCACGCTGGTCGTCGACAAGACCAGCACGATCTACGCCGCCAGCGACGACGGGTTCCTGTACGTGGTGGGCTCCGACGGCACGGAACTGGCTCGCTTCGAGACCGGCGGCTGGCCCGCATACCCGGTCATCGCTGCGGACAACCTGCTGATCCTAGCGGACTCCAAGGACTATTCTTCGCTGGAGAAAGGCGCCAAGAACACGGTCTGGGCCATCGGCGCTCCCGCCGTGGAGCAACGCAACTGAGTTCCTATCATGGGAGAGATGATTATGGAAAAGCGGAACGGACTGAGACACAGCGACGGTATGATCGTTCTGGTTTGTGTGACGCTGGCTTTGATGACGCTCGGGTCCGTCGGCCAGACCGGACGTGGGCGGGCCAAGGAGGTCGTGTGCCAGGCCAACTTGCATCGCTGGGGCGATATTTTCGGCGGGATTGTCGAGGAAAACGGAGGCAAGTTCCTCACCGGAGCCACCTACAATGGGTACTGGTGGCCCATCCAGTTGCCTCACGAGTACCAGGATTGGAGGCGAAATCGCGCGTGGTTCTGCCCGATGGCCACGGTGCCGACACTCGACGAACACGGCACCATGCTGCCGATTCCGAGTATCTTCAGCGCCTGGGGTGTCTACACCATGTCGAGCCCCATGTCTTACGAGGGCAAACTGTACACGATGCACCCCAACGGCCTTTCCGGCAGCTACGGCTTGAATGGATACACGTTGAATGTCAAAGGGACGTACGAAAGTGGAGTGCCGGCAAGCCAAGGTTGGGGAGATTTGTTGAGCGTTCCGGATGCTGGCCGGGTTCCCATGTTCTCCGATGCTTTGCGTTTCGATCTGTGGCCGCAAGACTCTCAGGGACCCGCGATGCAGGAATTTGCCGCGTGGAGCTCTAATAATATGGCTCGCTGCTGTATCAATCGGCACGACGGCGCGGTGAACTGCCTGTTCGTGGATGGCTCGGTGCGAAAGGTGGGACTCAAGGAACTCTGGACGCTGAAATGGCATCGGTCGTTCAATACAGACGGGCCGTGGACGAAGGCCGGCGGGGTTCAGTCTGAGAATTGGCCGGAGTGGATCAGGCCTTTCAAGGATTACTGAGTCGACAAGTACTTCGATTCGACAGGGATCGCCAAAGTCGATTGCACCCGCGGTGGGTTGAAGAGTGTTCTTCGTGGTGTTATTATGGGACGATAGGCTGGTTGGCGGCTCGGATCGCCTGGCTGTTGGCGGCCTGGCAAGATCGCGAGCGAAAATGACGATAATCCTCGTATGTGAGTTGGATGCTGTTTGCGGAAGGGTTCGACAAAGCTGGAGACTGGAATATGGCGTACGTCGGCGGGAGAAGGTCGTTTGGCATCATCCTTGTTCTGGCATCCCTGTTCTTCGCTTCGGCGGTTCTCGCCGAATCGGTAGACCTGGCCCAGGCGCAGAAGGCGACTGAGGGATTCCTCAAAGGGAAATCGGCTCTGCCGGCGCAGGGGGGCAAGGACGGAATCCGGGCCCTGGCCGCGACGGCGACGCCCGCCGGCTTTCGCGAGGTTCGCGACGAGGATGGGATGGTCCTCGCCTATGTGGCGGATCTGGAGCCGCGAGGCTTCATCGCTCTCTCGGCCGACACGGACATCGCGCCGGTGATCGCTTATTCCTTCCGCGCCTCGTTCCCGGCGGACGCGGACAAGTCCAACCCTCTGGGCCGTCTTTTGCGGATGGACTTGAAACTGCGGACCAAGGCCCTCGCGGAGAATCCCGAACTCAAGAACGCGGAAACCGCCAGATTGTGGGACCTGCTCGCAGCCGGAGAAACCGAGGATGGCGGGACCACCACATTCCAGCAGTGGCCGCCGGAAGGGACCACGTCCACCGGCGGTTGGGTCGAGACCACCTGGGGGCAGGACGAGCCCTACAACATGTTCTGCCCGCTGGACCCGATCGACGGTCTGCGGTCGTACGTCGGGTGCGTCGCGACCGCCTACTCTCAGATTGTCCATTACCATCGGCTCTGCGATATCACGTTCACGAGTAGCGACGCCTACATGACCCGCAGAGGCATGAAGCTCGACGCGGACGCCGATCTGTACGACTTCCCGCCCTTCACGGAGGTGAACGGCTATCTGGCCATGATCCGAACCAAGTACTCGCAGGGCCGGGTCCTGGACGACGCGGACATGGCGGCGTTGAGTCTGGCCTGCGGTCTGGCCGTGAAGATGGGCTACGGCAGCGACGGATCGGGCGCGCACACCGCGGCGGTGCAGAAAGCCCTGGTCGAACGGTTCGGCTATTACAGCGCGGACCTCTTCGACGCCATCACCGACGCCGGGCTCGTCGCACTCCAGGAGGACATGATCAACGCCAGGCCCTCGCTGTTGAGCTTCAGTCCGCCCGACGGCTGGGGCGGCCACGCGGTCGTCTGTGACGGATACAACACCGACGGCGAGTACCACCTCAACTTCGGCTGGGGCAGCGAGCACCCGAAGGCGATCACAGAGGCCTGGTATCGAATCCCGACGGGGATGCTGTACCGCGACTGCGTGTTCACCGAATGCGTCTTGAACATCGAGGCGGCGCAGCCGGCGGTGGAGGTGGACGCGACGTCGATGGGCTTCTACGCTGCGCCGGGCGAGCAGTCGGAGATGCAGATTCTTCGCATCCGCAACAACACGGCCAATCTCCGCGTGGAATCCGTCGTCTGTCCGGACGGGTTCCTCGTCGATCGCGCCGGCCAGGGATACGCCAACCGGCTCGGCGCCTTCACCATCGACGCGGTTCGCCAGGGCGCGGCTCTCAACGTGGTCTTCCAACCCGCTCAGGCGGGCGATCACTACGGGATTCTCTCAATCCGGTATGCCGACGGCGGGGTCCGGAATGTGGTCCTCAAGGGTTGGGCTTATGGAGACGGGACCACGATCGCAGCGGGAGAGGTGTCGGGGACCTGGTCGCGCGACAAGTCGCCCTATTTCGTGACCGGCGACGTCAGCGTCACTAAGGGCGGGAGACTGGTGATCGAGCCGGGCGTCAAAGTCCTGTTCGCGCAGGATGCCGCGCTGACGGTGGGCCCGAGCGCCAGACTGACCGCCCAGGGCCACGACGCGCAGCCCATCGAGCTGACCGCGTGGAACCGCGTCGCAGGCTGGGGCGGACTGCGGCTCGTGAATTCCGGCTATGACGACGTCCTGAGCTATTGCGTGGTCAGCTACGCGAAGAAGAACGCGGGACTGGACCCGCCGAGCGGTTTGACGACGGTTTCGGACGTCGATCTTCTCGGAGGCGGGCTGTACTGCGAGGTCTCCGACCCGCTGATCGAGAACTGCCGATTCACGAACAACACCGGCGGCAAGGCCGGCGCGATCTACTGCCTGGGCAGCTACCCGATCATCAGCAACACGCTGATCGCCAACAACACCTCCATCGGCGGCGACACGCAGTGCGGCGGCATCTGCTGTGACGAGTCGGGCCTGGCGGAGATCTGGAATTGCACGATCGTGAACAATTTCCCCGGCGGCCTCTACTCGACCTCCTGGGACGGGATCAATGTGGTGAACAGCATCTTCTGGGGCAACGACCGATACCAGATCCAGATGGCCGAATGCCGACCGAACGTGACATTCTGCGCCGTGCAGGGCGGCTACCCCGGCGAGGGCAACATGGCTGTAGACCCGTGTTTCCTCGAGCCCAGTGGCGGAGCCGGCGCCGACTACGACGGCGCCTCGGCCAACTGGATGCTTCGACCTGGTTCGCCATGCATCAACAGCGGGACTCTGGTGGCGGAGCTTCCCGATACGGATCTGGCGGGTGCGGCCAGGGTCCACTGCGAGGTCCTGGATTTGGGAGCGTACGAGAGCCAGGCCAATCTGCCTCTGCTCACCGCGACGCCTTCGGCCACGATCGACGCGGGATTCGTCGCGGTCGATTCGAGCAAGACCGTGGTCGTCGAGCTGGCCAACACGGGCACGGATGAATTCAGGATCACGGATACGTCTCTCGCGGAAGGGGCCTTCACTCTCGAAGCCGCGGTGCAGGACACAGTGCTGTCGCCCGGCGGCGTTGCGCAGGTCAAGGTCCGGTTCCGCCCGACTCAGGAGAAGGTCTACAAAGGCACGCTCACCGTTCATTCGAGCAGCAGCAACGCGTCGACGATGACGATCGCTCTTCGCGGCGTGGGAGTGGCCGGGACCGTCGTGCCTTCCGGCACGGTCAAGGGGACGTGGAAGAAGGCGGGCAGCCCGTACACCGTCACCGGCGACATCTCCGTCGCCAAGAACCAGACGCTGACGATCGAGCCCGGCGTGGTCGTTCGCTTCGCAGGACGCTTCAGCCTGACCGTCGGCTACCGCGCGACGCTCAAGGCCGTGGGGACCGAGCAGGACAAGATCCTGTTCACCGCGACCGATCTTCAGGATGGCTGGACCGGCATCCGTTTCATCAACAGCTCGACCGAGGATCAACTGAAGTACTGCACGATCGAGTATGCGTTCAAGGACCGCGCCCGCGACGGCGGTTTCCAGGGTCTCTACGGCGGGGCGATCCTCTGTGCCGGCTCGGAAGACGACGACCCGGGCTACGGCCTGATCAGCGGCCCGACGATCGATTCGTGCCGGATTGCCAACAATTATGCCCAGACCGGCGGAGCCATCATGTGCTACGCCGGCGGGTATGCGACGATCACCAACAACGTGATCGTGGATAACGGTGCGGACCTGGACGGCGGGGCGATCGCCCTGTACGGTGCCGACTGCACGATTACGAATAATGTGATCGCTCGCAACGAAGCCACCATCGGCGGCGGCATCATGAACTGGCTCAGCGCGCCCACGATCCGCAACAACACGATCGTCGCGAATCGGCCCGCCGCGATGCATCTGGACACGACCATCATCCCAGGATGGCCGTCCGTGTCGGTTCCGATCGTGAACAACATCATCTGGCAGAACGAAATCTGGATGTCCGAGTCCGTCGGGAGCGGCGAGTACTCCATTCGCTACAACGACATCCAGGGCGGCTGGACCGGCGCGGGCAACATCGCGGTCGATCCGCTGTTCGCCGATCCCGAGAACGACGACTACCACCTGAAGTCCCAGGCGGGCCGGTGGGATCCCGTCTCCAAGAGCTGGGTGCTCGACGGCGTCACGAGCCCCTGCATCGATGCCGGCGATCCTTCGACGAGCATCGCCAATGAGCCTCAACCGCGAGGGTTGCGGGTCAACATGGGCGCCTACGGCGGGACCTCCCAGGCCAGCAAGTCCCCGTCGGGCGGATGAGACGCCCGGTTGTCCAATTGAGCGATTGCGCGGGATCTGGGTTCGGGCGCGACCGGATTGCGTCGACACAGACCCGTTGAAGCTGCGTGCCCGATGCGATAGAATCCCGCGGACGGACGCGTCGGAACGTCGTTGGCGCGGCCGCAGCACGAGAATAGTTTGTCACAGGTGTGTTGATGGAACCCATGATCATCGTTGGGATCATTGCGTTGATCGTCGTCTTCGCGGTCTTCGGCCACCTCGCCGCCAAGAAACGCCGGGAGGCCATGATGGCCCTGGCCGCAAAGCTGGGCCTTCGTTTCGAGCCGGGCAAGAACAGGGACCTGGCTCATCGCTACGCCTTCCTGGACAAGCTGCGGACGGGCTCGAACCGCTACGCCTTCAACAGCCTCTCGGGATCAACCCAGGGCCACAACGTGGCGATCTTCGACTACCACTACGAAACCTACTCCAGCGACTCCAAGGGCCGCAGGCAGACGCACCATCACTATTTCTCCTGCTTCATTTTCCACATGCCTGCGTCCTTCCCCGAACTGGTTATCGCGAAGGAAGGGATTCTCTCGAAGATCGCCCAGGCGGTCGGCTACGCGGACATCGATTTCGAGTCGCACGAGTTCTCCCGTCGGTTCTGCGTCCGCTCCCCGAACAAAAAGTTCGCCTACGACGTCTGCCACGCGAGAATGATGGAATATCTGCTGGCCAACGACGACCTCACGATTGAGATCGAAGGCGACGTGCTGGCGATCACGTTCAGCTCCCGACTCAGTCCCGAGCGGATCGAGCCGAACCTCAATCGCCTGATCGCGCTGAGATCGTTGATGCCCGAGTACCTGTTTTCCACGAGGTGAGAATGGTGCCGATGCTGATCGTGATTGGGGTTTTGGTCCTGGTTCCGCTGGTCTTTGTGATCGTGACGTACAACACTCTGGTCGCTCTCCGCAACCACATCCACGACGCCTGGGCCAACATCGACACCGAGCTCAAGCGGCGCTACGACCTGATCCCCAATCTTGTCGCAACAGTCAAAGGCTACGCGGCCCACGAGAAGGAGGTCTTCGAACGCGTCACGCAGTTGCGGACCCAGTGCATGGCCAGCAACGGCCGGCCCGAGCAGCAGGCGGTGGACGAGAACCAGTTGGTGGCCGCCCTGCAGAAGATGATGGTGGTCGTGGAGAACTATCCGCAATTGAAGGCCGACCAGAACTTCCTCAAGCTCCAGCAGGAGCTGACCAACACCGAGGACCGAATCCAGGCCGCCCGGCGGTTCTTCAACGGCAACGTCCGCGACTATCGCAACAAATGCCAGATGTTCCCGAGCAGCGTCATCGCCGGGATGTTCGGCTTCCAGCCGCAGGATTACTTCAACGTGCCCCCGTCCGTGCGGGAAGTGCCGGACGCGCAGTTCGGATAAGCCATGGACCAGCCGCCCGGCCTGGACAGGTACTGGCTGCCTTCTGCAGCGACATTTAATCCCATTCTTGCCGGATTCTCATCACATCCGAACATTGGCGAGTACACTGACCCTTGTCATTATAGACAATCCTCTTTTGTCAAGGGTAGGTGATCCGCGCCTTCATCGCCTGCCCTTTTTCATTGGGTGTTGCCGCCGCCGGGAGAGACGATTCACTTGACAACCCCAAGCGACGCTGCGACACTGAAAGCCCTGGAAACGGTGTGCACGGCACACCCTGCATCAATCCTTTGGACGAGGTGGCTGCTATGACACGTCAGATGAGAGCGTCGGTTTCGCGAAGGCAATTCATCCACGGTTCGGCGGCGTCGCTTGCGGCGCTGGGAGTCATGGGCGGACGGCTCCACGCCGCGGGCTCCGACAAGATCCGCGTCGGCCTGGTCGGGTGCGGCAGCCGGGGCGTGGGGGCCGTGCGGAACTGCGTCGATTCCTCGCCCAATGTCGAGATCACCGCCCTGGCCGACTTGTTCCAGGATCGCGTGGACGCTTGCCTGGCCACGATCAGGAAAGATGGCGAAAAGGATTGGAGCTCTTCGCAGCCCTGGAAACATGCGGACAAGGTGAAGGTCACGCGCGAGACGTGCTTCACCGGGTTCGACGCCTACAAGAAACGGGTGCAGGTTTCATTTTACGTACCGGGTTACGCACAGCGGCGAAGCCGACTGTAGGTATCCCAGAATTCCTTCCACAATCCGGATTTGACGTAGCAGCGGAAGTTGAGGATTCGCTGTCCACCTTGTCGTG
>DATIKY010000342.1:0-8885 GCA_035476995.1 Sedimentisphaerales bacterium
TGGTAGCCCCGAATCCCAAACCCATGGTACAATAAGCTGGTGGACATGCTTGACTCCTATCCTAAGTCCTTGCAAAACCTTTGGATAAGCCGGCATGTCCACTCTTCTCAACTCAAAAGTACGCAAAAACCGGATGAGCCATTAAAGCTTGACAAGCCATTCGTCCGATAGTATCCCTAGAGGTATTCTTACGTAAGAGATTTGTGCGTAGTTTCCGGCGGGTCTTCCCGTCAGGACGACAGGGCTGCAGCCGTCTTGGTTCCGATTCCGCCAAGGGATCGGGCCTACGCCAGTGGAGAGCGTCTGCGCGTGCAGACGGTCGGTTTCATGGTCGCGCGGAGGGTCCGCGCACAGGATGAATGGCGAAAGGAGTCGCGATGGGCGAGAGCGAACGAGCGAGCGGGCGGGACGAGGGGCACATCCCGCTGTTTTGTGAGAAGTCCCTGGCGGTCCACCTGGCCGGCGCGGTGATCGCGGACATCGGCGCCGTCTGTGCGAAGCACGCGGTGGGCATGTTGTCGATCACGCAGACGGTCGGGGCCCTGGACGAGCGGGTGCGTGTGCTGCGCGAGTTGCGCCCGGACCGCATGGTGGGCCGGCTGCTCGAGCGGGTCGAGGGGCGCCTGGTGGCGGACGTGCTGGACTCCGTGCATGCCTCGCGGGCCGCGTGCGAATCCGCCGGCAGCGCGGCGTTTTCGTGCGCCGGCGCGCCTGCGGGTTGCGACGCGCCGAGCGGGCAAGAGAGAAGAGAAAGAAGAAAGAGAAGAGAGAACTTCGGTTTCGGTTTCAGTCCAGGCGCATCCGAAACCCGAAACCGAAATTCCAGAAATTAATCCGAAACCGAAACCGAAACAGGACGCAACCACAGCGCCGGCGCAAAGGGGCCTGGGCGAATGCGACCCGTCGCGTCCGATTTCGGGTTCGGATTCGGCTTCGGACTCGGTTGGCGCGCGGGAGTTTTCGGTTTCGGATTCGTTCGGTCCCGAAGCGCGTCGCACGGACGACTCGGCCGAGGGATCCGCCGACGCGGGCCGCACGACGAGGGAGACCGCCGGGATCGAGGAGGGCTGCTGATGGGACCGGCGCAGATCGTGACCCGTGACCGGCGCCTCGTGACCGGAGTTCCGGAATCCGGGGCCCGCGGCCCGTTCATTGCGGGCGCTGCCACGAGCGACGGGTCACGGGCCACGAGTCACGGCGCCGCTGCGATTCTGGAGGCCATGACCCCGCCGGCGACGAGGACGACGCGAGGCGACTATCGGGCGTACGCGACGGCTCAGGCGGCCGCGCTGAGCTTCGCCGACCTGCGGACCTTGTGCGCGTTCTTCCGCGGCTCCGTGACGCGGGTGGTGACGCGGATCATGGATACCCGGTACGACCGGGCCCGCGTTCGTAGTGTGCCCGTCAGGGCATCTCTTCCGGGCGATACGCCGGCGAAACAGGCAGAAGAGAAGACAACGCCTCCCGGCGTCACTACGAACGAATCGCTCTCGTCTTTCTCTCCCTTTTCGAGAGAGGGCGGGGCGCCTGTCGCTTTCCGTCCCGCCCCTCTGGTCTGGGCCGAGCCCGTCGAATCTGCCGGTTCTTTGCGGTCTGACGCAAAAGGGCGACAAGTTTCCTTAAACGCGATTGTCTATGCACGTTTTGTGGCTCGAAATGTCCCCAAATGCTTGTTTTCCTGCCCTTGGGATTGCCTATGCTTGCCCTTGCCTCTGGGCGTCGCTATACTATCCTCGACAAAAGAATGTCCCTGCATGCGCAGGATGCATCACGAATCGTGTCTGGAAGGAGGACAAGCATGTGTAAGCGACTGCCCTATTGGCTCTGTGTTCCGTTGGTCCTGATTGTGGCTGTCGCGGCCCAGGCTGCGGTGTTCAGCGACAATTTCGACACTCCTCACGACTTCCTCGCCAATGGCGTCGCAGGGACCTCCTGGGACGGTTTCCTCGGCGCCGGACCGGGCGAGACGGCGTCCGCCCTGAACATCTCGAGCGCCCGTCCCGGCCAGTTGTTCCTGGAATCCACCGGCGCGTACTGGCACGAGCCCTGGACTCCGATGGGGCCGTTTCTCTACAAAGTCGTCAGAGGAGATTTCGTCGCGACGGTGAAAGTCACAGAGTACGCGGGAACTGCTGCATCCCCGGTCTATCACAACACGATCGGCCTGATGGCCCGCGCGTTCCCCGAGGACGCCGGAACCGGCGAAGACTGGGTTTCCCTCGATTATTTCCCGATCTGGAACTGCGGGAACTTCGTCCGAAGCGCCAACGACAACGTCCGCACCGAGAACGGTCACAATGGTCTGGCGTTCAACCTTCGCCCGTGGCTGCAGATCGAGCGGCGGGGCAGCGCGTTCCATTTCCGCACCAGCGCCGACGGCGTCACGTGGACCGCGATGGCCCAGTCGCCGCTGACGCGAGCCGACCTGGCTGATGTGCCGTTGCAGGTCGGCCTGTTCCAGGGCACGTACAACACCACCTCGGGATTCGGCGCGTTCGACGAGTTCAAGGTCGAGGGGCCGCTGGTGGTGCCCGGACAGAAATCCTACGCTCCCACGCCGGACGACAAGGCCGTTGAAGTGCCGGCCGATGTCCTCCTGAGCTGGACTCCCAGCGAGGAGGCGGTCTCCCATAATGTGTACTTCGGAGCCTCGGCCGACAGTCTCGAGACCGTGGCCGCCGCCCAGGACGCCAACTCGTTCGACGTCGGACGTCTGGCGTTTGGCCAGACCTACTCCTGGCGCGTCGATGACGTCAGAGCCGATGGCAGCCTCGGTCGCGGCGACCTCTGGTCGTTCACGGTCGAGCCGTACTCGTATCCGATCCAGAACGTCGCGGCGACAGCCTCCAGTCAGAACAACAAGGACATGGGTCCTGAGAAGACCGTCGACGGCTCCGGCCTGGACGCCGACGACCTGCACGGCGTCGACGCCAAGACGATGTGGCTGAGCCTCAAGACCGGTCCCCAGCCCACCTGGATTCAGTACGAGTTCGACCAGGTCTACAAGGTCGATCAGATGAGGGTGTGGAACTCCAACCAGGCGATGGAACCGATCCTCGGGCTGGGCGTCAAGGACGTGACGATCGAGTATTCCTCGGATGGGGTCACGTGGGACGCGGTCGGCGATTTCGAGCTGGCCCAGGCGACGGGCGAGGCCTCGCCGTCCGAGACGCTCGATCTCGGCGGCGTCATGGCCCAGTACGTCAAGCTGACGATTGCGAGCAACTGGGGCGGCATCCTCAAGCAGTACGGCCTGGGTGAAGTCCGATTCTTCTACGTTCCGGTCACCGCCCGCGAGCCCAAGCCTGCCTCCGGCGCCACCGGCGTGTACCCGCAGGTGACGCTGAACTGGCGGGCCGGACGCCAGGCGGCTTCGCACGAGGTGCTTCTGAGCACCGACGAGCAGGCAGTCCTCGACGGTACGGCTCCGGCCGCGACGGTCGCCAAGCCGCAGTACGAGACCTCCGTCCATCTGGGCCAGAGCTACTTCTGGAAGGTCGTCGAGGTCAACAACGCCGAGACGCCGTCGGCCTGGGAAAGCGACGTCTGGACGTTCACGACCGCCGATTTCCTCGTCGTCGAGGATTTCGAGAGCTACAAGGACGATATGGAAGCCGGCCAGGCCATCTTCCAGACCTGGATCGACGGCTTTGACACCCCGTCCACCAACGGCTCGATCGTCGGATACAGCCAGGCGCCGTTCGCCGAGCGGACGATCGTCAACGGCGGCGCCCAGTCCATGCCCCTGGCCTACGACAACTCCAAGGGGGCCGTCTACTCCGAAGCCAAGCGCACGTTTGAGTCCGCGCAGGATTGGAGCAAGCACGGCGTCAAGACGCTCGTGGTCCACTTCCGAGGCGACGCGACGAACACCGCGACCACCCTGTACGTGAAGATCAACGACACCAAGGTGCTCTACAACGCCGGCGCGCCGGCCACCGCGCTGCCGGTGTGGAAGCCGTGGAACATCGACCTGGCCTCCACCGGCGCCAATCTCAAGAGCGTCAAGAGTCTGACGATCGGCGTCGGCAACGGCGCCTCCGGCGGGACCGGCACGATCTACGTCGACGACATCCGTTTGTACAGCGTCGCCCCGCAGGTCGTCGTGCCGACCGATCCCGGCGCCGCCGGGATCGTGGCCAACTATGCGATGGAAGGCGACCTCCAGGACAGTTCCGGCCGGAACAACCACGGCACGCCCATGGCGACGGTCACCTACACCAACTCGCTGCCCGGCCACGGCCAGGCGCTCGTTCTGAACGGGACGAACGGCTACGTCGAACTGCCGATCGGTTCGGTCATCAGCACGCTGAGCGATATGACGATCTCGACATACGTCAATTTCTCCGGCGTCGGCGGCGGTTGGCAGCGGGTCTTCGACTTCGGCTCCAACACCACCTCGTACATGTTCTTCTGTCCCAGCGGCGGCGGCGGCGTGACCAGTCCGATGCGGTTCGCCATTACGACCACCGGCGGCAACAACGAATCCCGTCTCAACGGTTCGACCCCGCTCCAGACGGGCTGGTGCCATGTCGCGGTCGTGATCGACAGTGCGACCATGACCATGCGGCTCCAGGTGGATGGCGTCGTGGTGGCCAGCGGCGCCACCGCGGTTCTGCCCAAGGACCTCGGCGTCACCACCCAGAACTGGCTGGGCAGGTCGCAATACGAGGCCGACGCCTACTTCGGCGGCATGGTCGACAACTTCCGCATCTACAACCGCGCTCTGTCGGTCAGCGAGGTTCGCTACCTCGCCGGCGATCGCTGAGCGGACGGCCCCTCCCTCAGGAGAGGGGAATCCGCATATTCTCGCCTGTCTCGGGGCCCGCACCCTCCGGTGCGGGCCCCGATTGTTTTTTCGCGGCTCAAGCGGCACGGGGGAGGCGGGTGCATGACCGTAGTCGCACGCACCTCTCGGACTTGTCAGAAGATCCCTGCGCCAGGGAACCGCAAGAACGGTCATGCACCCGGGGGAGGTCTTTGAGCCTGGGCCTTCTGGCATCCGATCGCGCAGTCTGGTACCATGCTTGTCGAAAGGAGTGGTATCGGCATGCAGAAAACAAGACTCGTGAGGTCCCGTGCGGAGTGTCTGTCCCTCTCTCTTGTCGTGATCGCATTCTGGGCGGTGCGCGCGGATGCAGGCGGAGCGTCGTCGTCCAGTGCTTCCGATGGCGAGGTTCTCAAGAAGGTCCTGAAGTTGGACCAGGCCGGCGGGAATCTCCTGAAGCCCGACGCCTGGACCGGCTGGCAGCGCGGGTTCGTGCGCGAGAACGGTGTCTTCGTCTGCGACAATGGATCGGATTCTCGCGCCCAGCGGGGCGTCTCTCAGACGGTCGTTCTGAATCAAGAAAAGCCCCAGCCGATTCTGGCTGTCGCCTGGAGCAGGGCCGAGGGCGTCGACGGCGCGCGCGATCATGACTACTCGCTGTACCTGGATCTGCGATACACCGACGGCACGCCCCTGTGGTGGCAGGTGGCCTCCTGGAGCGTGGGGACGCACGATTGGGAGAAGGCTCAGGTCCTGGTGTTTCCGGAAAAGCCGGTGGCCTCGGTGTCCTTCTACATGCTGCTTCGCGGACACGCGGGCAAGGCCTGGTTCCGCGATCCCGAGCTGAAAGTGGTGCAGGCCTTTCTCTTCGATGGCGTGCCGGTCGAGCCGGTGGGACAGGGTCGGGAGGGCTTCCAGGTCCGCGACGTCGCGGCCGAGGCGGACTTCGTCTCTCTTTCGCAGGCTGCGATCGATCTCGAACTCGATTGTCGCACGCAGGATCATGACGGGGCGACCTTCTTCGATGTCACGCTGCGGGATGTCTCAGGCAGCGACCGGGCCGTCACGTTGATTTACGCCGTGCCGCTGTCGGCGGTCGATCTGCAATGGCTTCGCGACCCTCGACGCGGCGTGTCCGTCTCTGAAGGGCGCGAGTACCTCGATACCGCCCGATTCGCCGCAGGCGCGAACGGACGTCTGTCGCGGTATCCGTTTGGCGCCGCGGCCGGGCCGCAGGAGGGGATCGGCCTGGGCATTGATATGGGGCGCCCGGCGTTCTTTCGCGTGGGGTACAACGCCGGGACGCAGGAGCTCTTCCTGGCGTACGACATTGGCCTGACTCCCGAGAAGCCGGTGGCGCATCTGCGGTTCTGCAAGTTCCGTTTCGACAAGGCCTGGGGTTTTCGCGGGGCGCTGGCTCGCTACTACGAACTGTTCCCCGATCCGTTCTCTCTTCGGATCGCCCGCCAGGGGCTTTGGATGCCCTTCGCCAAGATCAGCGACGTCAAGGACTGGCAGGACTTCGGCTTTCGGTTCAAGGAGGGCGACAACGAAACCGCGTGGGACGATCGGAACGACATGCTCACGTTCCGTTACACCGAGCCCATGACCTGGTGGATGTCGATGAAGGAGGGCACGCCTCGGACTCTGGAGGCGGCCCTGGCGGAGGCCAGGCGGCTCGCCGACGAGGGCAAGAACCGCCAGGCTCAGGCCCTGTTCACCAGCGGCTACCACGACGAGAAAGGACAGTTCGCCGCCCGGCTGCTCGACACGCCCTGGTGCAACGGGGCGGTCTGGAGCATGAACTCGATGCCTGGGATCGCAGGCGATGTGACGGACTTCCGGACCAAGTGGAATCCCGAGCTCAAGCAGAGGCTCTACGGATCGAATGCCCGGTCGATTCTCGACGGCGAATACGTCGATTCGAGCGAGGGGTATGTCACGGACGAGTTGGACTTCCGGCGGGACCACTTCGCCGGTGCCGAGACGCCTCTGACGTTTTCGCTGGACGACCGAAAGCCCGCGATTTTTCGAGGCTTGATCGCGTTCGAGTACGTCCGCGCGATTGCTCGCGACGTCCATGCGATGGACCGGTTCATGATGGCCAACAGCACGCCTCACAACCTCTGCTGGCTGGCCCCGTTGCTGGACGTGCTGGGCACGGAGACCGACTGGAATCCCGGCGGCGTCTGGAGGCCGATGTCGGACGAGGAACTGCTCTATCGTCGCGCTTTGTGCAAGGGCAAACCGTACTGCTTCCTCATGAACACTGTCTTCGAGAGCTTCTCGCACGGCCACGTCGAGAAGTACATGAAGCGGTGCCTCGCCTACGGCATGTTCCCCGGTTTCTTCAGCCACAATGCTTCGCAGGGCCACTATTTCACCCGGCCGGAGCTGTATGAGCGGGACCGGGACCTGTTCAGGAAGTACGTGCCGCTATGCAAACTCGTCGCGGAGGCGGGCTGGGAGCCGATCACCCGAGCCCATGCGGACAAGGAAGGCGTACGGGTCGAGCGGTTCGGAGATCGGTACCTGACGGTCTTCAACGACACGGACCAGCGACAGGACGTCACTCTCACGGTCGAGGTGAGCACAGGGGGAGACGTCTCCAATCTTGTGAGCGGACGGGCGGTCCCGCTCAGGGGCCGCAGGATCACGGTTGTGCTCGAATCCGAGGATGTTGTGGTTCTCCGACTGCCGGACCATTGACGCGAGCGTGGGAAACGGGTATTACCGAGGGCCGGACGAACGGCCATTTTGCGGAAATCCTGTGAAGGAATCTTGCATGAAACTACACGGCGTCGACATCGGCATCGTGCTGGCGTACCTGCTGACCGTCAGTTTGATCGGCGTGCTCCTGAGCCGTCGGGCGTCGAAGAACCTCAACTCGTATCTGCTCGGCGGCAAGGAGCTCCCCTGGTACCTCCTGGGCCTGTCGAACGCCTCGGGCATGTTCGACATCTCCGGCACGATGTGGCTGGTGACGATCATGTTCGTCTATGGGCTCAAGAGCGTCTGGCTCCCCTGGCTGTGGCCCACCTTCAACCAGATCTTCCTGATGATGTTCCTCTCCGCCTGGCTGCGCCGGTCCAACGTCACCACCGGCGCCCAGTGGATCGGCACCCGCTTCGGACAGGGCCTGGGCACCCAATTGTCGCACGGCGTCGTGGTGATCTTCGCGATCATCAACTGCCTGGGCTTCATGGCCTACGCCTTCGTGGGCCTGGGCAAGTTCATTCAGATCTTCGTGCCGTGGGAGACCGTCGCGCCGTATGTGCCGTTCGCTGTGCCGGAACAGTACGTGCCGCACCTGTATGGACTGGCCTTCACTGTCGTGGCGGTGTTCTACACGATCCTGGGCGGCATGCGGAGCATCGTGCTGGCCGACCTGGTCCAGTACGTCATTATGACCGTCTCGGCGGTGGTCATCGCCGGGATCGCCATGCACGAGCTTTCCGCACGCGCCCTGATCGTTCCGGAAGGCTGGGGCACTCCCTTCTTCGGCTGGAACCTCAATCTGGACTGGTCCGCGATCATCGCCGACGTGAACAACAAGATCGCCAGCGATCAGTTCTCGCTGTTCACGATCGTCATGATGCTCATGCTGTTCAAGGGGATCGGCGCCAGCGCCGCAGGACCGGCTCCCAACTACGACATGCAGAAGATCCTCTCGACGCGCAGTCCCCGCGAGGCGGCGCTGATGAGCGGTTTCGTTTCAATGGTCCTGTTCCCCGTGCGGTACCTGATGGTGGTCGGGTTCGCGGTGCTCGGGCTCTTGTACTACGATCGATTGAACCTCGTCGTCGCCGGCAAGGTGGACTTCGAGCAGATCCTGCCCTCGGCGATCAGCGAGTTTGCGCCGGTGGGCCTGATGGGCTGCCTGTTGGCGGGGCTTCTCGCCGCATTCCTCGGGACCTTCTCCGGCACGCTGAACGCCGCCCAGGCCTATATCGTGAACGATCTGTATCTCAAGTACACCCTCCAGTTGCATAAGGCACTCCGTCAAGTCTTGCGAATGTGCAGTTTTCATCGGGAAAGAGGCGTGGATTCGTAACCGAGGAGCCGATTCGTAAATCTCACCACAGGTGAGGTTCAGATTCGGCAAGAGAATCGGGGT
>DATIKY010000343.1:0-4792 GCA_035476995.1 Sedimentisphaerales bacterium
CTTCCTACACAAACCGCCCGAGGCGGCGTTGCCCCCTCAGGCCGTCTGGATCAATCCGCCCAAGGAGGCCCCAAAAACAACGGATTGATTAGAGCTTAATTGTGAAAAGGAACTGTCTCATTCAACTTGACAACTTCCGACGTCACTCTGGCCGCGTGCTCGTCGCGCAGCGCAGACCAACACGAAACATCGCAGGGCGGTCGTCAATGAACCAGGGAGTCTGGAGACGGTAAGGTCCTTCTTGTGTTTAGGGGGGAAGATGTGGTCGTGGTCATCTATGAGTCTGACCAGTGGTATTTCCTGCTTGGCCTCAATTTCAGAATCCGGGTCTCCGTCGAGGCCAAAAACTCGCGAAGGGCTCACGTAGTTGGATGGCGGCGAGACGTTCAGGATGAAGCTCCTCGGAAAGATGTCCTCGCCATGCCTCGGAGTCTCCGCATCTGGGTTGATGAAGATGTTCGCGAACGGCGTCGCTGTATAGCCAACGTAAGCGCTTTTCTCGAAAGCATCCAGGAATTCACGAATGCGTCCGTTGATTGCGGTAACCTCGTTCTCGTCGCCGGTCTTTCCTTTGCGATCTTTGGTGTTGATGGATGCATTATCGGCTTCGTCGTCAATCAACAACAAAGGCACGGCGCGAATCACTCGGTGTTCTCTACCGGGCACTTTCTCGCCTCGCACGTGCAAGACCCACTGGAGGAGATTGCGAAGAACACTACCGTTCTTCTTAACTACAAGTACGACCGGTTCACTTCCAATATCGACACTAATGGTGTCGGCGACCGGCGCCCGGAAATCGCCAGTCTCGAGGCTGTTTGTCAGGGTGGTAATAGGGAGGAGTTGGCCAAACAATCTGCCTACCCCAATAAGGCTGTTCGCTTGATCGTATTTTCGTTCCTTCTGGCTGTCTCGCCCCAGTACACCTTCATCGAGGCGATACTGCGTCTGACTCCGAAGATTGTTGTACATACCTGCCATCACGACGACGAGTCGGTAACCCGCATCTATCGCTTTGCAGATGAGGGCGCAGTAATTTGCGGTCTTACCGGATTGAACGCTGCCTACGACCATGCCTCTACAGTCCCACCGGGGCGAGCGCTCCGGGTCTTCGAGGCGACTCAGTATCTCGTCCGTGAGTTTTCCAACAGAATCCACCACCGGATGCGGAAACTTCTTCTCGTGCTCTAAGAACATTTCGTAACGGTTCCAGAATGTCCACTGGATGCTTCCGCGCCGGGTCGGAAGCCACTCAATGTGGTCTGTGGGATCATCCATTATCGTCGCATCTGGGACATAGACGTTTGCCTCATGCATGAGTTGAGCAACGAGCGCGTCAGAATCGACATCACCCAGCCCCGCGGCGTGTGTCGTCTGAATGGCAAGCTTGGCTTGCGCGCGGATTACCTCCGGGGTGCGTTGTGGCTGACGATTCAGGAGCGTAACGGCAATTGCCCGCGCATTGTTGAAGGCATCAGTGTTCATCCGCATCCTCCTCTCGTATAGTCTGCAGTAGTTCGGGGAAGCGTGGGAATGGCTCAAAGTGCGACAACCGAAGCAAGGCATCTTTGTGCGACAGACCACCAGCACGCAAGGCAGCGAGAACCTGCCGCATTACCTCAAGAATCTCCGACTCTTTTGCCGTCTCAAACGGGCCAACAGTCTGGTCCGGCTTCTCGCGGTCTGTAATGGTGATGAGAGGAACTGGAATTGTTTCCTCAATGAGGCGTAACAATGCAGTGAAGTTGGACACGTCAGCACAACGTGTGCGCACGTGCTTGATCAATGGATGATCTCGATTCAGCCGGTAGAACACTCGGTTATGCCGCGCCGTCTGTTCCCAGATGAAGACCTTCTCCTTTGTTTCTGATGGAATGAGCTTCGCGCCTCGGTATGAGTAAACGCGTTTGGCAATACTGCGCGTGCGCTCGCCAATGCGGGCCAGTTCCTTCCGCAGCTTCTCCGGGGGTCTCGCTCTGGACTTGGTCACATCAATCTCCCACTCGTGGTCGAGAGTGTTGGGTAGATCCACGCGGATGCGAGCAAGTTTGTAATGCTCTTCCTGCCGCCAACCTTTTATGCCCAGCCAGTCTCCAGCAACGAGCAGACGGCGATTACGGTAGATGTAGAAGCCCTGGTGGGCGTTCCACCCTCGCAGACCTCCAGCTTGATGGTGAGTCTCAGCATCCAGTTTAGACAGGTGAGGAAGAACGAACGGCTCGACCTCTATTTGGCATCCCTGGAAAGGGAGCTTCTCCAGCGGTAGTCTTTGCGTAGCCGGTTCGTCAGCAAGGAAGGGGTCCCAGGGTTTGATGGGGCGGCCATTAAGCAGGAACACAACAGCACGGCGGCCGATCATCAGTCGGTGAAAGACGACTGCAAAGTATTCGCCGACGTTTTCAGCGCGTCGCAAGAAAGCGTCTTCATCCGTATCGTCTTCTCTATCTGTGGCGGCAGTCAGCCGGTCGAGCTTTTCCCAAACGACAACAGTACCCTGCTGAGAATCGCCAAGTTCCACTGCCTTGTTCTTGGCAATCGGTGTTGGTATTCGCAGAAGCTGCCACTCATTTGTCTCCGCGATGTGGTCCAAGTCCCAGCAGCGTGCGACAATCTCTTCACCTTTGCGATGCGTGAACACCGTTACCCGCCGACATTGCGAGAAGGAGGCAGTCTTCAGCCCAAGCCCAAATCGACCCAAATCCGCGGGATCTCGCGCCTCTCGCGGATTGCGGCTGCCCACGCGCATGGCATTGACGAGTGTCGCTTCATCCATACCATTCCCGTCGTCGGCCAGGGCGATGATGGATTCGGGACCAGCCCAGTGAAAGTGAATTTGAATTCTTCGTGCCCGGTGGAAGAGACTGTTGTCAGCGAGATCGGCAAGCGCTGTTGCCAGTTCGTATCCAAAAGCACGAAGACTCTCTGCGAGCGACGCCGCGTGCGGGGGAGCCAATTCTGCGTCGAAGTTCGCGCCGGCCCCGTTCATACGGAAACCCCAATGTTCTGCAGAAGCCCGGCCCGCTGTGCTTCAACGCAATAGAAATCATCCTCTGAAATCTCCCGCATCTCGTAACGACGCCGAGCTTCGCGCCCGATGAGCTCCAAGGCAACGGGCCAGCCGCTGCGGATGTATTGCCGGGATAAAAGCCCCCCGATGCCGAGCAGGGCAAGTCGACGCGCCGGCATGGTTTCAATAGCTTGGCCGTGGTCGAGGGCACTGTCGGGGTGGAGGTCGGGAAACAAGTACAACATGGCGTGCCAGCCCCGAAGGAATTCCTCCACCAGTAGGGCGCGCAGGGCACGGTGACTCAAACGGATCAACTGTCCCAGTGACTGTACAGCCTCCGTTTGGGAGCAAGGAATGCATGCGGTTCGTGTGTTCCGGCCGGCGTCACGTCGGATGGTCCTATGAGTTTCGCTGCGTTCGCGGCCTGACTCTCCAAATGCAGCGCCATGGGCCTGCGCCCCTCGGAGAAAGTCCTTCACCGCCAGTCCGATCGCCTCGGCCACAAGTGGTGGGACAGCATTGCCGATGAGGCGAAAGGCTTGCGTCCGAGAGGCTGGGAACCTGAACCAGTCGGGGAAGCTCTGCACGCGGGCCGCTTCTCGCGGCGTGAGCGAGCGATTCTGCGTGGGGTGGATGAACATCAGCCCGTCCTTGCTCAGGTGGGCGACGATGGTGCTGCACAGTTGCCTCCGGCTCTGGCGCGTGTAACGGTCCTTGAAATGGTCCATTCTGTACGGGAACTCGAAGACGACACCCCGGTCGCGCATGGCTTGTTTCGAATTCTCACCTTCCTTGAGCCGGGCGAAATCTCGCAGGTCGCGGTCGCTGTGCGGACGAGCGACATGGTTGGTCAGTTTGGCCGCACGGTGGATTTCCAGGACCTTGAAAAGATAGCCCCGTGCGGCATTGCCCCCATTCAGAACATGTCTGGTTCGATACGCGAGATCGTAATCGCGTTCATCTTCGCCTCCGCCGGCACGGAGAATCGGCAGATCGCCGATGGCTGCCCCCAGACAAGTGCGGGGCTGGGCGCGCGGCGAAGCCCTAAGCTCCGGCAGAAAGTAGCCCGGCAGGTCGTTGCGAACACCGATGATGAGCTGGCGGTGACGTTTCTGGGGCACTCCCAGTTCCGAAGCATCCTCAACCTGGCTGTGGACACGGTATCCAGGGCGGCCGGCGGCGCGGCCCAGCTCCCTCGCTTCCTTCTGCACACCGGTGAAGTATTCGCCACCGCCGGCGCTGCGGATGCCGATAACGTTTTCGACCACGAAGACGCGCGGCTGGAAGAAGTCAACGTAGCGAAGGAAGTCGCGGTAGAGGTGGCGCCGTGGGTCAGGCTTGAGGCGCGAGCCATTGTTGGCGCCGTCCACCTTTCTTGCTGTGCTGAAGCCTTGACAGGGGGGGCCACCAACGATGACGTCCACCCGCGAGACCCCGAGAAGCGAAGCAAGTTCGGTGGGCTCAAACTGGGTGAGGTCACGCTGGATGGCGTGCGAGACGGCGACGAGACCGGGATGGTATTGCTCAACAAGGTTCGCACGGAGTGTCGCAACAGCCTCGGAGTTGCAGTCAATCGCGGCAAGTACGTGGAAGCCCGCACGTTGCATGCCGAGGGTGAATCCACCGCAGCCACAAAACAGGTCAATGCACGAATGGCACTGCCTTGATCGTGGTTGGCGCGGAGCTTGGGCGGCGGTGCCAGAGGCTGTGGTGCCATTTCATCGTGGATGAAGATCTTGCTCTGCGCCGTCAGATCGGTATCATGGTTTTGGCCTTCCTTGGCCGATA
>DATIKY010000344.1:0-70773 GCA_035476995.1 Sedimentisphaerales bacterium
ACCCCGATTCTCTTGCCGAATCTGAACCTCACCTGTGGTGAGATTTACGAATCGGCTCCTCGGTTACGAATCCACGCCTCTTTCCCGATGAAAACTGCACATTCGCAAGACTTGACGGAGTGCCTTATGCAACTGGAGGGACTACTATCTCGAAGTCCAGCGTTTCGATCGGGAAGTCGGAGAATTGCTCAGCCTGCTGGACGAGCGAGGCGAGCTGGATCGCACCCTGGTCGTCATCACAGGCGACAACGGCCTTCCCTTCCCCCGATGCAAGAGCAATCTCTACGACGGAGGGACGAACGTTCCTCTAGCCACGCGATGGCCGGCGCGTGTCGCCGGGGGACGGAATGTGGAGGATTTCATCAGCCTTCAGGACCTGGCGCCGACTTTCCTCGAGGCAGCGGGCCTGACGCCTCCGGCCGCGATGACCGGACGCAGCCTGCTGGAGCTGCTGGCTTCGGGCAAATCCGGCCGAGTCGATCCCGCCCGAGATCATGTCCTGGTGGGCAAGGAGCGGCACGCATGGGTCCGTGCCGGCGGGCTGGGCTACCCGTGCCGAGCGATCCGGACCCGCGAGTTCCTGTATATCCGCAACTTCCAGCCGGACCGCTGGCCCGCGGGCGATCCCACCAAAGGCGGCGAGCCCTTCGATCCCAACCGCGTGTACGGCGACATCGACGACTCCCCGTCGAAGACCTACATGATGGAACACCGCGACGAGCCCGCGGTCAAACCTCTATTCGACCTGGCCTTCGCGAAGCGGCCCGCGGAGGAACTCTACGACCTGAGCAAAGACCCGCATCAGCTTCGCAACGTCGCGGCCGACCTCGCGTACGCTGAAGCAAAGAAGAAGCTCGAATCCTCGCTCCTGGCGGAATTGAAAGCCACAGGCGACCCGCGCGTCCTCGGCGGCGGCGACGCCTTTGACAACTACCCCTACTACGGAGGCCAGCGGTCAACCGGGCGATAGGACCTCCGCGGCAGGAGTCCCCGGCCGCGTCAGAACTCGCAGACGCCGCCGGCGCAACCGCCGGTGTAGTCCATGTCCGCTGCGTTGAAATCGGGCAATCCGTCGTGCTGCGATTCCGTCTCGTCGTTCACGGAGAGCACCTGTCCGGCCTTGGAGCCGTACCGGTAGACCGTGATGCCTTTACACTTGAGGCGATGGGCCAGGAGGTAGATTTCGCGGACATCTTCGACCGTCGAGTCGGCGGGCAGATTGATCGTCTTGGAGACCGCATTGTCCGTGGATTTCTGAAACGCCGCCTGGATCTCGATATGCTGTCTCGGCGCAACGTCGAACGCGGTCGTGAAGAGCCTTTTGACATCGCCCGGCACGCCCCTGATCTGGGCCAGCGAGGGCCGGCGAGCCACCTCCGCGAACAACTCGCGTCTGTGAAACCCCCTGTCCCGAGCGATCTTCTCGAACAGCGGGTGACACTCGAACAGTCGGGTCCCCGACAGCACGTTTCGGACAAAGCTCACCGCGAAAAGGGGTTCGATTCCGCCGGAGCAGCCTGCGAGAATACTGATGGTGCCCGTCGGGGCGATCGTGTTGACTGTCGCGTTGCGAACTTCCCGGCCCACGACGGCATGGACCGACCCGGCGAAATTCGGAAAGACGCCCCGCTGCCGGGCCAGGATCGCCGATGCCGCGAGCGATTCCTGACGGAAGAACCGCATCAGTCTGCGTGCAAAGGCCACCGCCGCAGGATCGTTGTACGAAATGCCCAAGCGGATGAGCATGTCGGCGAATCCCATAACCCCCAGGCCGATCTTGCGATTGCCCAACGTGGCGACCCGGATCGGCTCGAGCGGAAAACGGTTGACGTCGATCACGTCGTCGAGGAACCGAACTCCCCAGTGAATTCGATCCCGCAGCTTGCCCCAGTCCACCCTGGCTTTGCCGGTGCGCGTGCCGGTGTCGTCGTCCGTGGTCATCCGGTCCAGGTTGATCGAGCCCAGGATGCAGCTCTCGTAGGGCAACAACGGGACCTCGCCGCAGGGATTGGTCGCCTCGACGGCGCCGATCCCTGGGGTCGGATGGCTCCGATTGACCTGGTCGAGGAAGATCAGCCCTGGGTCCCCCGTCCGCCAGGCCGCGTTGACGATCAGGTCGAACAGCGAGCGGGCCCCGATCCGCTTGACGCTCCTGCCCGTACGCGGATTGACGAGGTCGAAAGGCCGGTCCTGTGCGACCGCCCGCATGAAACGGTCCGTGACGCCGACCGACAGATTGAAGTTCCTCATCGCGTCGGAGCCGACCTTGGTCTCGATGAAGTCGATGATGTCCGGGTGATCGCAGCGAAGCACGCCCATGTTGGCCCCCCGCCGTCGGCCGCCCTGGACGATGACCTCGGTGGCCTTGTCGAAGATGCCCATGAAGGAGACCGGGCCGGACGCGCGTCCTTTCGTCGAGCCGACCAGGTCGCCCCGAGGACGCAGGCGGGAGAAGGCGAAGCCCGTCCCGCCGCCGGTCTGATGGATGCGAGCCATGCCCGCCAGGGCTTGGAAGATGCCCTCGACGGAATCGTCCACCGGGATCACGAAGCACGCCGAGAGTTGTCCCAGCGGAGTCCCGGCGTTCATCAGCGCCGGGGAGTTGGGCATGAACTCGCGGTTGCGCATCATCCGGTAGAAGACGTCCTCAACCTCGTGGACATGCGAATCGGAGCCGTAGCTGGCCTCCGCCTGCGCGACGTGGTGAGCCACTCGTCGGAACAGCTCGCTGGGCGTCTCGACGATCCGACGTTCTTCGTCCTTGAGCAGGTATCGCCGCCGAAGAACCTCCAGGGCGTTGACCGGCAGTTTCAGATCGTCTTTGAGCCCCAGAGCGGACTTGGCCAGGCGAACCTCGGAGCGATTCTGGCGGTAGAGAATATAGCTCTTGGCAATCCGGCTGTACCCCTCTCTCATCAGGACCACTTCGATGAGATCCTGAATCTCCTCGACGCCGGGAGTCCTGCCCTGGAAGTGCCTGGCGAGATTCTCCGTCACCTTCTGCGTCACGCGTCTGGCGAGGCCCTCGGCGCGTCGGGGTTCCTGGAGCACCTCGACGGCCGCCCGCTGAATGGCCCGCTCGATCTTGGACGCCTCGAAATCGACCAGGGCGCCGTCCCGCTTCCTGACCTGAGCCATCGTCGATCGCGTCGTCATGACCTGGCCTCATCGGAATCCATCAGAACTCGGCTCCCTCGCAATCGGGACTTGAACGGGCGACGGGGCGAAGCGACCGCGCAGACCTGCCCCATGCCTCGACAGACGTAGACAAACGCAGGGGGGAAGTTCATCGCCACGAACTTGAGCGTCACGCTGGAAAAATACCGCCGGATGTCCTGGCCCAGGATGGGCGTGTACTGAAGCTGCACGTATAGTCCCGACCGGCCGGCGATGGCGAGGATTCTCTCCCGCGCATGGCTGTCGAACAGCGTCAGTGGCAGCCCCGAGATCACGCAATCGGCCCGGCCGACATAGCGAGCGCACTGGGACGCGTCGTCGTTGATCACGCGCAGTCGAGGATCGCCGATTCGCCTGAGGCACCGGCAGAACTCCGGGTTGATCTCAAAGCACGTCAGCCGCCCGTTCCCGGGCAGCCGGCTGAGGATCTCCCGGGTCACGGGTCCGGTTCCACTTCCGAATTCGACGACCTGCACGCTCTGGCCGATCTCTTGAGCCATCTTCCTGGCCAGCGTCCGACCGCTCTGAACCAGGGTCCCGAGCTGCCTGGGATGCTTCAGAAACTGCCGCGCAAAGCGGAGACTATCCATATCGCTGCTCCTTCAAATCAGCGAGACTGTACGCTCTTACCATACGAAGCGGTCGTCACGCGGGTCAAGAGATTTCGCCGAATTCGCGGTCATCGAGACCAAAAGGCGGTTTTCCCTTAAGAAGCTTGACCCAAAACACGATGTACTCTATAAAGTCTGTGCAGGGTGGTGCGGGCAATCCGTCGCATGAAGCGCAGGATGCAAAATGGTCCCATAAGATCCATTACAATAAGGAGAATAGCGGTGGGCAGGTCCAGAACACTGTGCATGGGAATGCTGTTGGCCTTCGTCAGTCTGATCGCAGGCTGTTTTGCCTCGAATCCGGAAGACATCCAGGCATGGGTTAGGCCGTATGAGGTGAACGTCACCGCTGAGAACTACATGGTGCAGCCGCCCGACGAGATCGAGATCCACTGCACGCAGGTGGCGGAAGTCCACATGCAGCGTCAACGGATCCGTCCGGACGGCAAGATCAGCTTCGAGGTGCTGGGCGAAATCGACGCCGCCGGCAAGACCCCGGCCGAGATCGGGACGGCCGTCAGCAACCGGATCAAGGAGTTGTACACCTTGCCGGGCGACCATCCGGTGGACGTCCGGATTTCCGCCTATGCGAGCAAGGTCTATTACGTCGTCGGCCAGGTCGCGCGACCGGGCCCCCGCAACTATACGGGACGCGACAGCGCGATCATGGCGCTGGCTTCGGCCCAGCCGAATCACATGGCTTGGGAGCAGCGAGTGCAGGTGATTCGTCCCGCGACCCGCGAGGATGAAGATGCCAGGATCTTCGAAATCAACTATGAGAAGGTGATTTCCCGCGGCTTGGCCGCCAACGACGTCCTGCTCGAAGAAGGCGACATCGTCTATGTCCCGCCGACGATCCTGGCCTCGATCGGGATGCTTCTCGAAGAGTTTATCAGCCCTGTGGCCCGCGCCTTCTACGGCGCGTACCTCGTTCAGAACCCGCCGTCAACCTCCGAAGGCGGCTACAGGCCTCTCGGTGGAAGCGGATATTGACGGCGTGCCTACGGGGTCTCAGCCACTCAGAGAAAGTCACATGACAACACGGAAAACCCTCCGACTCACCCACGTGGTGAGCACGATCTGGTTCATGACCTGCATCGGCTATATCTTCGTGTTGGCCCTGCATCAGGCAGGGTTCCGCTGGTGGATCATCTTCTCGCTGTCCGGGCATTCCGCGCTCGTGGTGTTTCTCCTGATCAGTATTTATCTGTTCGCCCTGTTTCGCGGCGTGGGGGAGGCCCAGCAGATTGAGTTCGAGCATCCGCTGACGACAACGAGCTATTACATGGGCTTCTACGTGGCAGCTCCCCTCCTGGGAGGACTGGCGGGCATGCTGGGCATGGCGGGAGCCTCCTACCTGGCGGACTTTCTGCTCGGCGTGGCGATGGGGACGCTGGGCACGACGTTCGTCGTCTGGGTGGTCGTGGACCCGATCGCCGGGCTGGTGGAGTCTTTTCTGCCCGTCAGCCGCAAGCACCGCCTCGAACGGCTTGCCGATGCGGAGGCTCAGCGACGAACCCGCCAGGAGAAACGGGAACAGTTGCTGGCGGAGGCCTTCGCTCGCGAGGAACAGGAACGACAGCGCTGGCTGCAACGTCTGCGTCCCAGCGCAGAGAGACTGGCCGTCCTGTTGAAGACGGACTCTCCGGAAGTCCCCGGCGCCGAGCGGGAGGCCGTGAGCATCGGCGCCAGTGCCTGGCAACTGGGCGGTTTGAGCTGCATGAGACAGCTTCGAGACATGACGGTGACCCTCCAGAAGGATTCCGGAAATCAGGCGATCACCGCTGAACGACTGAGCAATTGGTGGGATGGGATTGGGGACTGGAGACGGCCCGTATTCCACTGATCGCCCCCTCCTGCGGTATGACAACCGACAACGCTCCGGCTTACCCTCGATCCTCTCGCGACAACCGTCCTTGCCGTCCCGTCGGATTGCCCCCTGTCGTCGACCGGTCATGCCCCCTGCGATTTGGGACGTGGAGGTAGGAAGCGGATCACGTCCCTGCGATCCTGCTTCCTAGCATCCAGTCAATTGGCATTCTTATCGTGCGGGCAAGACCGTGACAACTGCAACGTCCCGCTTACATCGTCCGACGTCTCTTGAGCCAACCGACCACGCCCAGACCGAGGCTGCCCAGAAGCACGGCTCCCGGAGCGGGAATCGGAGAGGCGGAAATGTGGAAAAGATCCCGATCTTGTCCCGAGGGATTGATCACACGGAACCCAAGCCATCGCACATCGTCAAGACCGGGCAGGGCGGAAATGTCCCAGACGATGCCGGCACCGGTGCCCGGAGCCAGATCCACCGCAGGACTCATGTACGTGGTGGGCGAGCCGCCATCAACGCTCCGCAGAAGCAGACGGACCGTCCAGTCCTCGTTGTTGTCATCATTGAACAGCCTCAGACCGTAATGGGAGTAGGCGCTCAGGTCCCACGTTTTGCTCCCGATCCCGATGAAGTCATCCTCCTCGAGCAGCCCCCAGTAACCGACGTGGCCAGTCATCACGATGCTGCCAGGGAAGGACGTACCGCTACCCTGGAGTTCGCCACCGCCGGCGCCTTGCTTCGTGAAACCCAGAAGCTCGTCCACGGAGGGCGTAAACGTGTCAAAGGCCAGCAACGAGGGTGTGGCCAAACCGCAAATAACCAATACTGCCAAAAACCGTTTCATCTGTTTCTCCTTTTGTCGTGCCAGTAGACGGAAAACCGAGGACAACTCCATTTCATCCTGTTTTTTCTAGGTTCTTCCGGGGGGCGGGCGAGCCCACTCGATACATCCGACGGCAACAGACCCGCGGAACGCGCCCCTGCCGACAAGACACACGCGGGCCAAGCGGTTCCCCTCGTGTGTCCAACCGACCCGAGACAACAGGCCTTTCTTGCCTTGATCCCAGCGCGCCCGGTCCAGGGACAGAGGCGGATTCTTCCGCCCCGGCGCCAAAACCCCCGGCGAGCACCGTGCCGTCACAGACCACCCCACCCACCGCTCAGGAATCCGACATGATGGCTGGTGCCACAGCACATGATCGAATCCGCTCTCGGTTGGAGACTCGGGGCCGGTCGATTCCGGCAGGGAAATGTTCACTCGAGACCCACGGGCCGCCCCCAGGCGGCCATTGCTCAAGACGAAGAGACACAGGCCAATCCAGATCCTGCGATTCTTGACCAGAGAGACACAGACAAACCCCAGAACCCCCAGGCAGACCGTGCCAGGTCCGTCGGGAAGTGACATGGCTGGGATCGATTCGCAAAGCACGCTTCGACAGGCCCGATCCGTGGGCCCCTCGAAACGGAGAAAATCCGGCAGGCGAGGATCGCCGGCAGAAACCGGTCCGAGGAATGAAATCGGGGAACATTCCCCCTCGCTTCGGCCGGGCACACCGAATGCCTCCTCAGTCCCATGCGCGACGGCTCCACTCCACAGAGCCATGACACAGGACAAGAAGACCGTCCTGAACCGAACTTCCCTGCCCAGCCACATCTCCCTGTCTCCTTACGGTTCACCCACTCCGATCCGTCAGCTTAACGACCGGCCAGCCCCACCACAAAACCTGGAGATGGCCTCACTCCTGTGGCGCCACTAAGCTGCTGTCAGCTTAACAAGAGACAACGCCCTGTCAAGTCCAAAAAATGAGAATCGTCCGATTTCCTGTTGAGGCGCTCCGCCGCCTGATGTCCCTTGTAGAGCGCACCGGGCCATCACACACGCCGCGACGCAAAAAGGCTTTCACAGGATTCTTATGGGACCAGCCCAAAGATCGCGTACGACCTTCTGATAATACCTTACGGGGAAAGCGTCGAAGGGTTCATCCGCACACACAGACATTCTTCCGCCAGCCCGCAAATCAAGGGCAATGCGAGACAGACAAGAGGACAGGACTCTCTCACTGGCGACTTGCCGCCTCCCTCGAATCCTGCCATGCCCCCCAAAAGAGAGGCCCCAGGGGGACCGAAATCCACCTGGGGCCGTAATGCTCACAGACCGACCCGCCTCTTCCCCCGGCGGCCGATAAGGGCCAGACCGACACGCCGGTGCCAGAAGCCAGATCGGGCGGGACATGCGTCCCGCGCCGCCGCCCTGACGATGACTTACGCCATCATTGCACGCCCGCGACAAATCCTGTTCCGCAGCGTGCGGGGCGACGGATCGTACTCGTGCGATGCGCGATTACACGGCGCCGCGTCGGCGGAGCCAGCCGACCAGACCGGTGCCCAGACTGCCCAGGATGATGGCAGCGGGAGCCGGAATAACAGGGGACTCCGGAGGCGCCGGAGGCTCTGGGACTTCATACGTGATGGCGAAGACCGCCGACCCGATCGTCGAGCGACTGTCCGCAAAATCCGGGTGACCCGTGAAGAAATCGATCTTCATAGTCACACCACCGTCCAACTGCGGCAGGAAACCGAGAGACAGAAGATCGAACGAGGTCTGCTGAACAGGCTCGTACTGAAGCTGGCCCACAAGCACATTGTCCAGATAGACCTTGTGGATCTCCCCAGCGAAGACATTCCAAGGTCCATCGACGCCCGTGTGGTTCACGATCAAGTTGGCACTCGTGATACTCGTGAAGCCCGCGGGAACATCCCAACTGTACGTCCAGTTGACGGTGGTCGGAACCACGTTCTGATTCTGCGGGCCGTAGGTGCCCGCAGGCGCACCACTTGGCGTGGTGGTTATCAGCGGACTCACCGGCGTCGCATGCGCCAAGCCGGTGATCCCAACCACGCAAAGGGCTATTAGTAATCCTCTCATCATAACCTTCTCCATGACACTCTCACCTCCAAATTATCCACATGACTAATTCACGGCCTGCACTCGCCGCAGGCCGCCAGGGACCCTACTCGGTCCCTATGCACCACATCGCCGACGCGAGACAGCACACACTGCCGGGCCGGCGTCGAGTCCGGGAACGCCACCAATCGGCAACGACGACACTGACAATCCGTCACCGCAGCCTGATCCAGCTTTCCTCGAACTCTCCTCGATAAACACTACTGATGCATGCCCGACTCCTCTCGGAGCCCACGCGGCTGTGAGACACAGGGCGATGACTGCTTCGCCAAGAAGGACCTTGCGCGCATCGACCCTCCCCTGCTCGGCAGTCATTCGATCCTCGGTGGTCTTCGTGGGGGACAACGAGGGGCCTGCACGAACAGACTCCTCGACGCACGAGGCCAGCAAGAACCCGACTCCAGAGCCGGACAGCACAGTACATCTGGGGGAAGCTCAACGGTGAACTGAAGCGGGGCACGGACAGGCTTCGGCCGAGGGTGTCGGACAGAGACCTCCGCGTCGTCTGCAACGCAGCCAGTCTCCGCATGAAGTATCGCAGGACACCGCACACGACGGTCGGGAGGCCCGCAGTCATGTACCCTGCTCTTCCACCACCGCTCCTCCTCCAGATTCGAGCGTCAAACAACACAGTCGCCATTCGACACGGCGTCTGCCCCCGTCCGGAAACGAACCCGCATATGCGAAGAACCAACCGAAAAACCGCACACGCGGATCCCCATCCCGTGGGGTCCGTCAACTCACTCATTGTAACCTTAGGGGGCCACACGGTCAACTCATTTTCACTTTTTCGCCCAACATTAACACAACCCTTACTACCCAAACACCCCAAAGACACGCTAAGTCCCCTTCCTGACAGTACACACGAATCTGTCTAACCCTAAAATAATACTACTAAAGATATAGTCTTTAAGGAGTATTATGCGGACAAAAAAAGCCTCTGCTCGTGAACAGGCGTTAACCTTTCAAGCAGAGGCAGGATCTTGGGGACAGTCCGCAACGTGCGGCTTACGCTTGGTTCAGATCCCCTGCGACCTCGCGTGCGTCGCTGACAAACCGCAGCAACATGTTCATCTTGTTCCGGACTTTCACCTTCCGATAGATGTTCCGAATATGGGTCTTCACCGTCCCCGGCTGGATGCAGAGCCGCCCTGCGATGCTACAGTGCCGCAATCCCTGGCACACCAAATCGGCAATCTGCACCTCGCGAGGGGTCAGGTCGTACCGTCGGGAAAGGTACGACCACTGCCTGCGATCCAAGAGCACTTGGCCCGATCCCGGACCGCCCGGATCGGCACCGGGCGTTCGGTCACCGTACAGTTCGTCTGGCGGCATCATCGCTAGCGGCCTTTCTGCAATTGGTCCAGAAGGAGCCTGGCCTCCGTCCAATCCTCGCCAGGCCGGACGTCCACCAGATCCTGTTGATCGAAGCCCATCTTGAATTGATCCATCTCTTCCTGGAGCGACAGCGCGTCCCGGAGCACTTTGATGGCATGCGTCCTGCGTAGGGCCTGGTCATGGTCCCGGGCCAACTGGATGCTCCTGCGGTTGAGGTTCAGGGCTATTCGGAGGTGCTCCACCGCCTGCGTCCTGCGGTTCGTCGCGGCATATACTCGCGCAAGATGGAACTGCGGCGCCGCCGACTGCGCCGAACCGGCGGGAAACAGCGAGAGACACTTCACAAGATCGGCCTCGGCCCTGGCCATGTCGCCGCTCTTGTAGTACGCGACGCCCCGCGTGTCGAGCAAATCCATGTAGTCCGGCATCAGCGACAGCCCCCGATTGGCCAGAGTCAGCGCCTCATTGGTCGCCTCGGCTGAGGGGGAAGGCTTGTCGCAGAGCATCCACGCCAGATTGTTGATCGCGATGACGTTGTTGGGATCCAGCTCCAGGATTCGACGGTTGAGCCGGGCGGCTTCTTCATTTCGTCCCGCGTCCTGCATCAGCATGCTCAGGAGCACGAGGGTGGGCACCGCCTGGGGATTGGGGTCCAGGATCATGCGGAGTTGATCCTCCGCCATCTGGAGGCCCTCGCGATCTCCGCTCTGGGCCAGAATTCGGGCCATGTTGGTCGCGGTCTCGGCGTCCCTCGGACTGGTCGTGCGCCAACTGTTCAAGAGCTGGTTGACTTGGGTCCACCGCCTTTCCTTGCGGAGCAGTTGCCCCAGCAGCATCACCGGCGTCGGATCGTTCGGATCGGCGGCGATCAGCTTGTCGAAAAGCTCCTGGGCCTTCTCCCGCTGCTGATCGGTGTACAACGCGGCCGCCAGGGCGATCTCGCACCGCCGGCGCGCCAGGCCCTCGAAGTCCGCCAGCTTGCCGCTGAGCAACTCCACCGCCTTTTCCGACCGATTGGCCTGGGCGTAAGCGTCGGCCCACTCGATGAGAATGCCAACATCGTCGGGATACTGCTTGGCCAGCGACGGCAGGGTCGTCAGGGCCGCCACGGACGGAGAGAGCCTCTTCTCCGCGATGGCTTTGAGCAGAAGCAATTGCTTATGTTGTTCGTTGTGAGCCAGGGCCCGGGTAGCGAAGTCCAGCGCTCGGCCCGGCTCCCCCTGGTTGAGTTCGAGCTGCGTCATCAGTTCCCAGCCGTCCGCGTACTTGGGGTAGTCCGTCGTGACCTGTCGCAGAAGCTGGCGGGCCTCCTCGATGGATGGCCCGGTGCCCCGCAGAATCAGGATGCGGGCCTTGTACACGCGGAGTTGCGGGTCCTTCTTCTCCTGAGGGCCGCTCTGGTCGGCCAGGGCCTTGTCGAGCATGGCCTCCGCTTCTCGCAAGAGCGACTGTTTTCCGGAAGCGATGAATAGAGCCGCTGAGAGTTTCTGGATACGCGGCTCCTGGGGCGACAGGGCGAGCGCCCGTCGGACGTCCGAGATCGCCTCGGGGACCCGCCCGGACAAGCTGTAGACCCGCGCCCGAGCCTCCCAGTTCTCCGCATTGTGCGGCTCCAGGGCGATCGCCTGCCCGAGGTCCTCCAACGCCTTGCCCCCCTGTCCCAGAGTAATCAGCATGTCGGCGCGAAGCAGATACGCCTTGGCGTTACGCAGTTGATCCACCGCTTCATTGCAGATCTGCATCGCCTTTCCCGTATTCCCCTGCTGAATGTGAAGTTGAAGCTGCGCACGAATCACGGGGATCACATTCGGATCCGGCGTCCGCGCCCTCAGATCGGAAAGGAGGGACTCCGCCTTGGCGAACTCCTTGCGGAGGACCAGAACCCTCGCGTACGACAGCGTAAGATTCGAGTTGTTCGGGTCGCGAAGGACCATTTGCTCGAGCGTGTCCGACGCGGAGTCGATGTCGCCCCGGCGGTAATCGCGCTCCACCAGAAACTGCTGGAGGTCCGGGTTGTTCAACTGCTGCGGTCCCACTTTCTCCAGAATGGTCGCGGCCTCGTCGAACTCGTTGGCCTTGTGCAACGCCGTAACCAGCCGCACCAGCACCTGAGAATCGTTCGGCGATTTCTCGAACGCCTCGCGGTACATCGTCAGGGCCAACTGCTGTTCCCTCGCCATCTCGTAGGTGGCCGCCAGGAGCAGGCGACTGCCCTGGTCCTCGGGATTGGTCAGCAAATTCTCCTGCAGCAGCTTGACGGTCTGAGCATAGTGGCTGAACTTTTTCTCGGGGTCCCGTTTGACCTCGTCGGAGTGGAGGCGGATCCAGAGCCGGGCCTGTTCATACCGCCACCGAGAACCCCTCTCCCCCTCCAAGACCTTGATCTCCTCGATCACCTTCTGCGATCGAGATGCGTCCTGGACCAACTGATCGCAGCCCAGCAGCATGCGCCGGGACTGAATGTCGTTGGGGAACTGCACCGTCAGGTCGGTGAGCCATTGGCACAGCTTCTCTTGTTCCTGCCATCGGTAATACAGCTCGGCGAGCAACAGACCGCAATCGCGGCGAAGCTGCGGCTCCTCAAACCTGGCGATGGCGGCTTTGAGTACCGATTCGCATTCGGTCCGCTGATTCTGCCGATCCAGCAACACCGCCAATCCCCGCACCGGATCGAACGCCTGGGGATGCGCGGCAATCGCGTTCAGATACAACGTCCTGGCTTTTTCGTTCTGGCCCTCGGCGGCGCTGAGTTCCGCACGAACGAGCGTCAAGCGGAGCTCGGACGGATTCTTGCTTTCCAGCTCGCTGAGCGCCGAAGAGGCGTCCGCGAACTTCCCCTGCGTCATGGCGATCTGGACCTGGAGCAGCTTGACGCCGGGGGCGCCGTTGGCCTCCTTGTCCAGGACCGCCAATTCGGTTTCAATCTCTCGCCACGCCTGTTCCTTGTTCTCCTCGACAGGCTTGGCGGCCAACAATTGGGTCCGAGCCTGCAGACCCAGCAACTTCGCCTCCGTGACGACCTGCGGATCGGTCTTGGCAAGCTCCACAAGTTGCCCAGCCAGTTCCTGCACCTTGGGCCAGTTTCTGGCCTGAGCGAACAGTTGCGTCAGATAAAGGCGGGCTTGGACATACTCGGATTGCGGAGCCGCCCCACTCTGCTCTCCAGGGCGTTTGTTCAGCATGATCTGCAACTGGTTGATCGCCGACTGCGTGTCGCCCAGGCGGGAATAGGCGGAAGCGAGCCGCCGGTACACCTCTTCAGGGGCCCGCGGGCTCAGGGAAATCGCCCGCTGCCAGCTCGCCACGGCGTCCCGCAGACGACCCTGCTTCTCCGCCAGCAGACCTTCGAGATAGGCCTGCGTCGGCGGATCCAGTTCCTGATCACGCATCCGGGCCAGATAGCCCTCGACGTTGTCCAGGCGTCCCGCGAAAATGAGCAGACGCGTTGCGGTGGCGATGAAATCCCAGGACTCCGACGTCGCCTTCATGCCTTCGTCGGCGACCATGAACATCTCGTCCGCAGAGGCCGTCCGGAAGGCCAGGACCGCCCAGGTCTGCCACAGCCGGGGGTCGGTCTTGTCGATCTCCTGCAGGGCCTGAAGCTGCTCCCTCGCCTTGTCCAGGTTCCCTGCGACGATCAGTCCCTCCACCAGAAGCAAGCGAGTCGGCGCGTCCGATAGATCGCACGACATCGCCCGCGTCAGGTCGGCCAGCGCCTTGTCCTTGTCTTTCTGCCCCAGATAGTATCCCGCTCGCGTGACATAAGCCCGGGCCGACTCGGGATTCTTCTCGACGGCGTCGTCTAACCAGGCAAGGGCCGGTCGCTTCACGGTTTCGGGCCGTTCCGCAGCCCACAGGCCCATGACGGTGTACGCCGGAACCTCGCCGGGATATTTGTCAACGACGGTCTTGACCTCCGCCACAGCCTTGTCGAACTCTCGCAACTGCCAGAAGGCCTGCCCCAGCATTCGACGCAAGCCGGGATCGTCCTGGATCTCGAGATGGCGAGTCGCGATCCCGATGGCGTCGCTCGGCACTCTCATGTCCAGATATAGTTGCGTGAGCTTCTTGGCCGTCTCAATGTCGTTCGGTCGAAACCGCAGAGCGTTCCGGTAGGCCGCAATGGCCTGCTGGATGTTGCCCTGGCTCATCGGCCGGCGATTCATCTGCGCGTCGGCGTACTTGACCAGCATCGCGACATCCTGGTTGTTCCTCGCGATATAGCGGCCCAGTTGCTCGGCGGCCTCGTCCCATTTCTTCGCTTCGAAGGCTTTGAGCCCTCGCGGGAGCGCCTGCTCGGCTTTCGTGGTCGTCTGCCAGGCGTGCAGCGCGTACACCGAAACCCCGAAGACTCCCGAGGCGACGATCAGAACGATCGCCAGCTTCCAGTTGAAGTATCTCATCGCCATTGGCCTGCCCTTTCCTACTGCACCAGAGGCCTTCCCGCGGCTGCCGAGACAGCCCGCGTTCGGGACCCGATGGACGCAGACGCACTCGCGGCTCGATTCCTGCGTTTGCGTCTCAGAACTGATTCACAAAATTCTCAACCATTCTGCGGAATGTCCGCCAGCAGATCCACAGATCCAGCCCCGGCGAGAGATTCCGGACGTATTCCGTGTCGTAATGAATCCACTCCTGGAAATCCTTGTGGGCCGCACGAGTCCTGCAGACCTGCCACAACCCGGTGATGCCCGGTCGCACGGAAAGCCTCGCGTCGCGCCACGAGGCACACAACGTATTCTCGAATTCGGGCGACGGCCTGGGTCCCACCACGCTCATCTGCCCGCACAGCACATTGAAGAACTGCGGAATCTCGTCCAGATACGTCTCCCGCAGAAAGCGTCCGACCGTCGTGATGCGCGGGTCGTCCGCCATTTTGAACTGGGGACCGTCCACCTCGCAGACGAACCGCAGCTTGTCCTGCATCTTGTCGGCCCCCTGACGCATGGTGCGAAACTTGATGCAGTCGAACATCTTGCCGTGAAGGCCCTGCCGCCTGTCGTGGAAGAAGATCGGCCCCGGAGAGCTCAAGCGGACCGCCAGGGCGATCACCGGGATCACCGGCGCAAACAGCGCCAGCACGATCACAGCGGCGAACACGTCCGCCATCCTCTTGATCGAGCGGGCGTACGAAAACTTCGGCCACGTGCGAAACGCGCTCTCCAAACGACCACATACGTGCTCTCGCGGCTTCGTTGCCCGCCGGACTGTCCCGGCGTCGCCTCCGTTTCCGTTCCGCCCCGGCTCCCGCGCCAGGCGGCCGCGAAGCACTTGGCCGGACTCCACCGACACGCGGGTCCCCACAATCGCGGAATCGACCACCGAGTCCCTGCGAACCGTGCAATCGTCGCACAAGACGGCCGGTCCCACAACGATGGCGCCGGGCTCCACCGTCACCTTCCGGCCCAGCACGACCGGACCGATCAGACGAGGGGCGTCGCCGACGCCGTCGCGGCCAGGGACGTCGTTGGGGTCGCGCAGGGTCGAGGAGGACGGCTCTCGCGACTCGGAGAGCCCCAGGACCATTCCACACACGGCCAGCATGCCTTCCTCGGAATCCAGATCGAACACCGTCCCCGCGACGGCCATTCCGCGCATCGTATAGTTTCCGGCCCGGCACGCGTCGACCACCGCGTCGAAGCCGGCCAGCAGATTCGGCTTGACGACCGCCTCGAACATGTCCGGTCGGACCAGCAGATGGTTCGGCCACCCGGCCGGCACCGCTATCGGCACGACCGAATCGGCGAACAACCGCCGATAGCCGACCAATCGATTGTCCGGCGTGAGACGAACCCGTTCCCGATAAGCCATCAGTTCCGGATCGATGTTCACCGCGATGACGTCCGCCTGCATCCCCTCCACCGCGCGCGTCACCAGCAGGTGGTTCACGCACGTCGCAAACCGGCCGTCCGTGACAACGACCCACCGGTCGTTGTGTTGCGGAAGACCGTCGGCCCGGGCCCGTTCCCAGGAACATCGCGACAGACGATCGATCGAGACCTCTTGGCACCAGGTTTCCGGAAGAATCCACTGGGATTGACGCGGGCTTGTCCAGCCGGCCATGGGAGGCCGACCGACCGCCGTGCGGCACCGCCACAAATGGTCCATCCCGTCCAACAGCACCCGGTTCAACGGGTTCGTGGACAAACCATACCGCAGCAGACTCCCTCTGCCGCCGACGGCGCTGTCTCCACTGTCTCGAATGACGATCGCCTGCATATCCAACCAGATCACGTTCCCGTCGTCTGTTCACCCGTCGGTGGAAATCAGTTCTCCGCCGGACGATCGCCGCCCGGTCCGGACGACGCCAGCAGCAGCTTCTTAGGTTTGCCGCCCTTGCGGGTGGTGGCCGCACTTCGCGACCGATACGTATAGCCTTGACGATACAGGCCCTGATCCGCAGGGACGTTGCTCACGACGGCGCCCAGGATTCGCGCCCGGATGCGGGCGAACCGCTCCTTGGCCTCCTTCAGATCGGGCCCAGTCGTCTGCCCGGCGAAGCTGACCAGGATCACCGCGTCGGTGAGCTTGGCCCAAACCAGCGCGTCGGGGAAAGCCAGCGTCGGCGGACTGTCCACGATCAGGTGATCGTACTCCCGTCCCAGTCGCTCCATCTGCTCGGAAGCCGTGGAGGAGGTCAGCAACTCATAGGCGTCGCCCGAGTGGCGGGGATTGGCCGCCAGAACGTGCAGGCCGCTCGACGGCAGCACGCACACGACGCCGCTGGGGTCTTCGCCCAGCAGAACGTTCTGCAGACCGCTGGTGTTGTTCAGGACGTTGAGCATGTGCCCGATGTCGGGCTTTCGAAGATCGCCGTCGATCAGCAGCACCTTCTTGCCGGACTTGGCCAGGCTGGTCGCCAGGTTGACCGCGAACGTGGTCTTGCCCTCGCGCATGCCGGGGCTGCTGATGACGAGCCGCTTGGGCGTGCCCCCGTTGTACAGGAGACCGAGGTTGGTGCGGATCGTCTGATAGTCGCCCGCGATCTGCTCGGCGAACAAGGCCGGCTTGACCGTCCGCGAACTCGTCGTGGTCCCGAGAATCGGCAGATCGGCCTGCCGCATGATATCCGCCGGAGTCTGGATCGTCTTATCCAGCTTATCCCGCAAGAACGCCAGGCCCAGTCCGCATCCCAGCGCGCCGAACACCACCATGCCGGCATATTTGACGCGGTCATCGTCCTTGCCTTTCACCTCCGCCATCGAGGCGATCTCCACGCGGGGCCGGCGATCCCGCTCCATCTCGAACCATTTGAGCCGCTGGTTCACCCGATCGAGCACCTGTTCATTCATTTCCAGACTGCGCTGCTCGTCCTGGATGTCGAGATTGGTGGTTCCCATCTCGACGGTCCGCGCCTGCTGCACGCTCAGAATGCGCCGGATTTCGTCGATGTGGGCTTCGACCTGGGTCTTCTGGGCCTTGGCTTCAAGCACCCGCTGCTGGGCCGCTTCCTTGAGTCTGCCCTCCAGATTGGCGTCGAACTCCTCCGCGAGAACCTTGCGCCGCTCCTCGAGTTTCTGCTGAAAAGCTTTCAGCACCGCCAATCGCTGCGTGTAAACCGGGTTGCCCGGCAGGTGCGTCTGCTGGGCGACGATCAACTCCCGCTCCATCTGGACGATGTTGGTCGACAACTCCGCGATCATAGGATCCGAGTTGATGTGGTTGGTGCGCGCGTTCACGATCTGCTCCGGGGCCAGCGACATCACCTCGGTCTTCTCGTATACGCCGATGTCCGCTTCGATCTTGACCCGATCCGCCTCGAGTTGGGTCAGTCGGCCCTGCAAGGCGCTTTGGGTCTGGAGCTCCACCGCCTGGAGAGCGTCGAGCCCGGTCGATCCGTACTGCATCGCCATTTTCCGGAGCTTGCTTCGCGATTCGGCGATTCGTTTCCCGTACTCATTCCGCTGAGTCTCCAGAATCGTGATATTCTGGCTCTCGCTCGTCGTGGTCTCCACGCCGTACTGGCCGACGTAGTTGCGCAGGAATGAATTGACGATGATCCGAGCCTCGTCGTCGTTCTGGCTCCTCATCGTCACCGCCATCAGTTCGGAGCCCTGCAGGTAACCGGCCGTAATCTTCTGCTTGGCGATCGCCTTGCGAAGGACCTGGTCGGGCAGTTCATTGACGTCCTTGGGCAGAATTCTCGCCAGGAGCTTCTCGATCCGCGTGCTGGGCCTGCCGCTGAAGAACGCCAGATTGCGACCCGCCAGGTCGTCTACGATCTTCTGAAGCCGCTGCTCGTCCGTTATCAACAGCATGGCCTGGGTGTTCACGAACGGCGCGTAGCTGGACACCTCGTCGGGCGACGGCGTGTTGTCCAGAATGCCAGGGACCACTGGTTTGACTCGAACCAGGCCCTGGACCACATACACCGGCTCGACCAGGAACCACACCACAGGGAGCCCGGCCGCGATGATCAGCAACGCCACGACCACGACGATGGGCCATCGCCTGCGCACACTCTCCATGAGGTTCGACGTCGGGGGGGCTTCCTGGACCTCGGCCGGCGGCTCATAGACGATCGGCTTCTGCTCGATCACCTGATCCAGATACTTCTCCAGGTTGTTCATAAATCGGTTCTCCCACTATTAAGGGTCTGGTACGTGTTGAGGTTGCCGCCGGGAAACGATGGCCAGCTCGATCGGAACCGGGAGGGTGGTCAGCCGGGTCAGAACCCACAGCTCCACCACCACCACGCCCAGCGCCAGGGGCATCATGGCGTATCCGCCGTAATCGTGAAACCCCTGTCTCCATCCTTCTCCCTCGATCATCGTAAAAGCCACGCTTGTCACCGCAAGTCGCAGCGTATTGCACAACAGAGCGATCGGAAGGCTGGAGATCAGAATGACCGCCTTGGCCCACCATTCCCGCCGCGTCAACAGCACGACCAAGCCGGTGATCACGAAGAACGCCGTGATCATCCGCAGACCGTTGCACGCCTCGGCCACCGCCACGCTCGTGTCTCCGATGTGGATGATGTTGCCGTCCCGCAGGATATCCCAGCCGCCCAACTCCAGGCAGAAGACCGCCGAGCCCGTGGCCCACTGCTGCAGCGGAATCGCCAGCGCCTGCTGGACGCGGTTGGGCCAGGGCAGCATCAGGCACAGAAACACCAGCACGCCCGCCAGCTTCCACAGATGTCGCCAGCCCAGCATCAACAGCACCAGCGCCGCAACCGCCAGAACCAGGGACAACCGCTCGGCCGACTGATACATGTAGAACAGTCCCGCCGTACGGAGCGCCTGCGTGGCGACGATCGCCGCCCCCCCCGCCAGAATCGCCGAGCGGAGTCGAATCGCGCCAAACTCCTGCCGGCGCGACCAGACCACGTAAGCCGCCAGGAACGGAACCAGCATTCCCGAGGAATACTCGTCGCTTCGAGTCCAGATGTCCATCAGTTCGCCCATGGTGGGCCAGTACGACCACAGCAGCGCGGCCAGGACCGCCAGACCCGCGGACAACAGGGCCGTCTGACCGGGCGACAGACCCAGCCGCTCGCCCAGGGACCGCAGGAACCGGTCGGCTCGCGATGCCCCGACCGGGACCGCCTGCGCGGGATCGACCACGCGCTCGCCCTCCTCGCAAGACGCCGTCCGTCGGACGACACAGTCGTGGTCCGGCACCGAGACCCGATAATCCAGGATCGAATCGCGAACCTGAGAACCCCTGCCGATCACGGCCCCCGCCCACAACACGCTCTTGACCACCGCGCTGTTCTCGCCCACCACGACGTTACGTCCGATCATCGCAGGACCCATGACCACCGCGCCCTCCAGAATCCGGGCGTGATCACCGATCAGGACCGGCCCACAGATTCGAGCGCCGGGATGCGTAACCGCCTCGACGCCTTCATATATCGGACCTTGCCGCGACATCTCGCAGGTTCCATCGCGCAGCCCGACCAGCCTACCGCTTTGAAACAGAGTGTCGACCGCCTCAAGGTATCCCGTGTGATCGTGGAAGTTCCCGACCGAATGCGAGAGCACGAACGGCCGAACCGTTCCTCCCGCGCGCAGAATCGCCGGAACCACGCCCTCTTTGATGTCTGAATAACCGCCGCAGGGAATCCGCTCAAGCACCTGCGGCTGGCACAAGAAGATCTCCGCCGCCGGACCGGGCTTCGCGGAATCCGACGTTCCGGGATTGAATACCATCGTCAGGTCGGCTCCCCCGGCTCGATGCGTCTCGACGAGCTCCGCGATCGAGGGTGGAACCGCGAGGCTGCCGGAGAGCACAAGAATCGGACCCTGGGAATCGCGGGGCGCCGCGTCGCGAAGGCACCCCCCCGTTCCGTTGATCAGTTCTTCGACCCGAAGCGTCACCGCCAACCGGCTGTCGCGACACATCGCCGTCACGTCCGCCGCCACGTCGCCCGGGCAACAGACGGTCACGTCGGAGAGCCCCTCCTCGGCCAGATGATCCAGCAACCGCGCCAGCGCGGGCCGGTCCGCGATCGGCCACAACGCCGCAGGCAGACGCGCAGCCAGCGGGCATCGTCCGAAGTCGCGTCCTCCGACGAGCACGACCGTGCAGATCTCCAGGCCCTTCACTGTGTTTTCACCGGCCATTGGCTCTTCGTCTCGCCTGAGAACTTCCCCAGGCAGGCCCCATAATCCATCTTTTCGGAATACCCCGCGCCGATGCGGGAGCACTACAGAGCTGTCTCCCACCGGCACAAATCCAGGATATCCCACCCATAGACACACTTCTCAGCACTCTGGCGTCTCCACCGTTCCGTGGCACTTCTCCAGAGCTCGTTTCGCCGGGAGGCGAAAACCCCTCGTCCATGAACCGACGCATCCTAACACAGGGGCGTCGTGGTTTCCACTGAATTCCATGATCGCCGGCGACCGCCATCGGGCACAGGGCCCTGCCCGAACGCAGAGCGTTCGTCGCCGCAAACCCGACGGAGGCACGTCTTTATCATCGGCCGAGCGTACCCCCTACATGACTACCATTTTGATTCCAGACCGCCCGGGGCGTTTCCCCCGGAAGGAGGGTCCTCGCTTCCCTGCCGCGAGGAGGCTGGCCGCCCCACCCCGAAGTACGTAAGCCCCGCTCGGGACACGCTCTCGGGATCGTAGAGGTTCCTGCCGTCAAAGAGGACGGGCTGTCGAAGCCGACTGCGGATTGTCCCAAAATCAGGCGTGCGGAACTCCGGCCAATCCGTCAGGACGACCAGTCCATCGCAGCCGTCCAGCATCGCGTATGCATCCGCATGCAGATCAATGGCCCCGTCCAGAGCGGCCAGCGCCGCCGGACCGGCCTGTGGATCGTAGGCTCGCACTCTCATTCCGGCCTCCGCGAACCGCCGAACACAATACACCGCGGGGGACTCACGGATGTCGTCCGTGTTGGCTTTGAACGCCAATCCCCACACGGCCAGAGCGCATGGAGGTTGCCCCCCGGCGAAATGCCGGATCACCCGGCCGGCGAAATGGTCACGGGCGGCGGCGTTGACCTTCCAGACAGCCTCGATCAGCGGCATGTCCGCGCCGTGGGCGCGTCCCATGTGGACCAGCGCGTGGATGTCCTTGGGGAAACAACTGCCCCCGAATCCGATGCCGGGAAACAAGAAGGCCGACCCGATCCGACTGTCAGAGCCCAGACCCTGTCGCACCAGTTCGATGTCCGCCCCCATCTGCTCGCACAGCATGGCGATTTCGTTCATGAAGGAGATCCGCGTCGCGAGCATGCCGTTGGCCGCATACTTGGTCATCTCGGCCGACGCCGGGTCCATGAAGAGGACTCGCTTGCTCTTTCGCATGAACGGCTTGTACAACTCGGCCATGACGTCCCGCGCCCGCTGGCTGGTGGTTCCGATAATGATGCGGTCCGGCCTCGTGAAATCCTCGACCGCGGCCCCCTCCTTGAGGAACTCCGGATTGCTCACGTAGTCGAATGGAACGTCCGTGTGCGAGCGGATGATCCGGCTCAGCGTCTCGTGGGTCCCGACCGGAACCGTGCTCTTCATCACGATGACGCGATAGTCCGCCAACTCGGCGCCCAGGGCGTGCGCAACGGCGCAGACGCCGTCCAGATTGGCCGAGCCATCCGAGGCCATGGGCGTGCCCACGGCCAGGAAGACGATCTGCGAGTTGCTCACGCCTTCCTTCAGGTCGGTCGTGAACCGCAGGCGTCCGGTCTTGACGGTGCTCCGCACGATCTCCTCCAGACCCCGCTCATAGATCGGGATTTCGCCGTGACGAAGGCCCTCGATCCTGCGAGCGTCGCTATCGACGCAGATCACATGATTGCCGGCCTCGGCAAGACAGGCTCCGCTCACCAAACCGACGTAACCGACTCCGACGACGCATAGTCTCATATCGCAATCTCAAAGAACCGACGGGCCGCTCCGGGATCGTCCTGTCCAGGACGCCGGAGCACTGCCTCCGATCATCCGCCGGAGTTCACCAGCAGATGCCGTAGTACTTCCCTTCCTGTGTCGTCTGCGGCGTAATCCGAACCAGGTCCACCACGACCTGGCCGGGCCGGACTCGATCCACGATCCCCTCGAATTCCGCGGACCTGTTGCCGATAACAAGCGCCTCCGCGTGGTCGAGGACCTCATCGAGAGTCTCGACCATCAGGCTCGAAATGTGCGGAATCAGATTCAGCAGATGGTCCCGGTTGGTGCCGATCAGGCGGGCCATGTTGACATCCCTGTCGTAGACGCGGATGTCGTGGCCCTTGCCGAGCAGCCGCTCGATCACATTGACCATGGGGCTCTCGCGGAGGTCGTCGGTCCCTGCTTTGAAGCTCAAACCCAGAACCCCGATCTTCTTCTTGCCCCGGTCCAGGATCAGGTCCAAGCCCCTCTCGGTCTGCATCCGATTGCTCGGGAGGATCGCGTTGAGGATCGGCAGCTCCAGGTCCAGCGTCCGCGCCTTGTGGGTCAGGGCCCGCAGGTCCTTGGGCAGACACGAGCCGCCGAACGCAAAACCGGGCTTCAGATACGACGAGGACAGATTGAGCTTCGTGTCCTGACAGAAGATGTCCATCACCGCGTGACTGTCGATGCCCGAGGCCCGACAAACGTCTCCGACTTCGTTGGCGAAGCCGACCTTCAACGCGTGCCAGGCGTTGTCCACGCACTTGACCATCTCCGCCACTTCGATCCGTGTGCGGATCAAAGGGGCGTCCATCTTCTCGTAGAGGGCAACCACCCGGTTTCCGCTGACAGGATCGCTTTCGCCGATCACGATCTTGGGCGGATGGCGATAATCGTGAACTGCGGTCCCCTCGCGGAGGAACTCCGGATTGTGGCAGACGCCGAAGCCTTCGCCCACCCGTTTGCCCGAATGCTCCTCCAGCAGCGGGATCACTACGCCCCGCATCGTTCCCGGCGGAACCGTGCTGCGGCAGACCACCACGTGGTAATCGTCGATGCGACGCAGCGATCGGGCGATCTCCTCGCACACCTTGCGGACGGACTTGAGGTCCGCGCCGCCATTGGCCTGGCCGGGCGTCCCCACGCAGATCAGCGACAGGTCCGAGGCCGCCATCGCCTCCTCCATGTCCGTCGTGGCCCGGAGAGTCCCCCGCGTCACCGCCTCGCGAATCAGCTCGGGCGTCCCGTTCTCGACGATCGGCGAGAGCCCGTCGTTGATCATGTCCACTTTCGCCCGGTTGGCGTCCACGCCGAGGACGGCGTGCCCCTCCTTCGCCAGGCAGGCCGCACTCACCAGCCCGACATATCCGACGCCGACGACGCACACTCTCATGCGATGCCCCTCACGGAGGATCCCGCCTACGCCTCTCCGCCGACGGCGATGAGCGTCTCGGCCATGAACGTCACTCTCTGCTTGACGATCCGGCTCCCCGGGAAGCACCTCGCCAAATCGGACGCGCTGAGCAGGCGGATTCCGCTGACCGGGACGCCGAGCATGTACCTGCGGTCGATGTGGTTATACCGCACCAGTCGCCCGGCGAGCAGATATCCATGCCAGGGCAGCCAGGTCACGAACGGCAGGCGCAGGTGAAATTCGAAGGGATACCAGCGGTTTGGCGTGGTCACGAACCATCGCTTGCCCACCCGCATGATCTCGCTGGCCATCCTGCGCTGATCCTCCGGACCCCCGACATGCTCGATGACGGCGTTGGAGTAGACGATGTCGAAGTGCTTGTCCGGCCAAGGCATCGCGCGCGCGTCTCCGACCCGGGCATCCACATCGGGATGGCGGCCCTTGATCCGCTCTACATGCTCCGGCAGGAGATTCAGCGCGCTGACGTTCTTGGGCCACGAATAGACGTCGAGCAACTGCAAACCGTCGCCTCCGTCCGACCCGGCCTGCGACCCCACGTCCAGAACGCGCATCTGTTCCACCGGCTTCATGGTCTGGTCAAACAGCTCCAGTTTCTTCCTTCGGCTCACGACCGATAAACGGGAAAACACGCTCATGCACGAGCCTCCTCTCTGTTGAGTCCTTCCAGGAAGAGGGAGATTCGCCGGATCACAGCATCCGGACTCGGGCGGCGGATCTGCGGGACGAAGGCCTTGAGCTGGCCGATTCGCCCGGGCAGTTCCGTCTCATCCCTGGCCACCAGGATATGGCCGCACGCGGCGAACTTGTTCGCCAATCCCTCCTGGTGGTCGTTGACGACCTCGCCGTAGCGGCGTCGGCGAGGCATGGCCAGCATCGCCTTGCCGTGGTCCATCGCCATCGCGATGGTCCCCATCCCCGCGTGGCTGATGACGGCCGAGGCCTTCACCAACTGCATGTCGAAGGCGTTCTTGTCCAGAGCGGTCACCGCCTCGAAGTGGCGGGGCTTGTACGCGCTGTCCCCCACCTGAGCGAAGATCTCTTCGCCAATCGCCCCCGTGCCGGCCAAATCGTCCACCGCCCGAACCAGACGATCAAATGGAAACTGAGTCCCCACGGTAAGAAAGATCATATCACCGCTCCGACATACTCAGCCTTCGGATTCTTCGCGACCAGCTCGGGCCACTGCACGAGGAGCAGGTCGGCGAACGGACGGACGAGCCGGCCCGACAGGGAGAGCCGCTCCACGTTCGTGATGCTGTCGAGCCAGACCACCCTGGCTCCGATCAGCTTGCCCAGCAGGCACATCAGACAACCGGGAGCAGCCCCCGTGCTGATGACAACGTCGGGTCGCTCCCGCAGGGTGATCAGTATGCAGCGAGACAACACCGCGATCAGACGGAACGGGTGATCGCGATTGCACTCCCCCACTGCGTAGACCCTGCTGTTCTCTCCCAGCGAGCCGCTGACCATTCGACCGGTGGTCACCCAGAACGTGGGCAGCCCGGCCCAGGCCCCGACCACCTTGCGCAATTGGGTCAAGTGTCCCCCGGCGGAAGCCGCCAGACAAATCTTCGGCAATTTGCGTTTCATCATGTCCCCGGATTCAACGGCACCGTGCGGGCTGCGACCCAGCCCTCTTGGCCATCGGAATGTGGTTGAGGCCGAAGACCCGCCTGAGTTGCTCCCGCCTCACGTATCGCGCCACGTTCAGCGGCATCTGGCGGGGCTCGCGTCGAATGCTCCCATAGGCGTAGCCCGCCAGCCGCAGCAACCCTCCGAGAAGCCTCGGAGACTCCAGAAGCCCCCTCTTGAGCGACTTGACCAGCATGAAAAGCGGATGCGTGCACACGCCGTAGTCCGCCAGTCCCTGAACGAAGCGGGCCCGCAAAACGCTCTTGGCGTTGCCGACCCCGGTGGGACGACGATGGACGACCTTCACATCGGGAAACGACCAACTCTTCCAGCCGTTCATCCGGGCCATGATGCAGGAGCAGGTGTCCTCCCCGCCGTACTTCAGCGGTAGAAAACCACCGATCTGCTCAAAACACGGCCTGCGGAAAACCTGGATGGCCTTCGGGGTCGACCGTCGATCGCTCAAGACTTTACGCAGGGAGCCGTCGATCAGGTTCTCGTAAACGCCCGAAGCGACGCCCAGTTGCGGATCTGAGTCAAACCGGGAGAAAATCCGCTCATAGTAGTCGCGGGGCAGCGTAATGTCCGCGTCGAGAATCGCGAGGAACTCGTAATCCAGGCGGGCGGTCTGCGCCACCCCTTCCATGAGGGCGTAGACGTTGCTGGCAAAATAGGCCTGCCCTGCCTGTCTGCAGCGACGATAGTAGACGATCCAGGGGAACCGCCCCTGCATCCGTTCGATCTTGCCGCGCGTGTCATCGGTGGATCCGTCATCCACGATCACCCAGCACAGCGGAAGCACCGTCTGGGCCACGACGGACTCCATCGTGGCCTCGATCTGTGCCGCCTCGTTGAAGGCGGCCGTAATGATGACGAAGCGAGGACTATCCGACACGGTCATTCCGATCCTCCGTTGAAGACACCGACCCGCCCCCCGCGAAGAGCATTTCTATCTCCTGGCGCACAGCATCCTCCATCCCCCGAGACTGCGAAGCCCCCCCTGGAGGTAGGTGCGCACCAGCACAAGACTGTTCGCCCTGTCCGCGCCAGAGACCAGAGCCCGGAGCGCCCAGGGGGGCACACGCAGCACGAACCACAGCGAGGTGAGCAGACAGGCCGCCGCATACTCCGGACCCGTTCGCCACTTCCCGAGAAACTGCAGCACCGCACTGCGCAGTTGGAGCAGCATTTGCGGCCTGACTTGCGCGGTGCTCTGGCCTCCCAGATGGATGATCTGGGCCGAAGGCGTGAACCTCAGACGCCACCCCGCGCGGCGGAACCGCCAGCACCAGTCGGTCTCTTCTCCATACATGAAGTAGTCTTCGTCCATGACGCCCACCTGGTCGATGGCTTCGCGACGAACCAGCATGAAACAACCGGTGACGACCTCCACTTCGCGTTCCTCGTCCCGGCCCCACCAGGTCATCTGCTCACGACCGAAGAAACGGCTGCGCGGAAACAGCCTGTTCAGATAGAGAGTCGCCAGCAGCAGGTTCAGGACGGACGGATACATGAAGCACGTTGCCTGCAGCGATCGGTCGCGATTGAGGACACGGCAACCGACCACCCCCGAATCGGGATGGGCGTCGGAAAACGCCACCGCCTTGGCGATCGCGCCGTCCAGGACGATCGTATCGCTGTTGAGCAGCAGCACGTATCGCCCCCGAGCGACGGCCATGCCCTGGTTGTTGGCGGCGGCGAAGCCCCGATTGTGGAAATTGGCGATCAGGTGGACCTTGTCGAACTCCGTCCGAACCATCTCGACGGAGCCGTCGGCCGAGGCGTTGTCGACCACGATCACGTCGAAGTCGACCGGGCCGGAGTTCGCGTAGACGGACCGAAGACAGTCCCGCAGAATCTCACGGGTGTTCCAACTCACAATGACGATCGTCACATCCGTCCTGTTCATTCTGTTCTCCGGATCTCCCACCGACAGCATGCACCAATCCACCGAGACGCATTCAGGATCGCGCCTGCTGGAGCTGACGCACCATCACAGGCCGGCTCACACGCACCGGTTCCTTCGCCTTCCCGTAGAACAGGCCCAAACACGCCAAGAGCAGGTACCAGATCATCGTAATCTGACCGAAGTAGGAGACCCCGATGAACGAGACGCAGTGCGCGATGACCGTCACGAACAGGCCCCACGCCAGATAGGATTCGTCCTTGTCCTTGGAACGCTGCGACCAATGGAGGACCGCCCGGGCCCCCATATACAGAATGGCGCAGAACAGCACGAGAGTCACCAGCCCTCCTCGCACGCCTTCCAGAATGAACTGGTTCGTCACGTCCTCCAGGCCGTACCCCCACTGCGCCGTGTTGCGCGTTCCAAACAGCATCCATTCCCCGAAATGGCGGATCGCGGCATCAATCAGGTGGTACCGGTGCCAGCCCGTCGAGCCGGACACGACGCCGACCCGCGCCACGAGGTGCCACACGGGGGCCTTCATCACCACGTGCAAGGCCACCAGCATCCCCACCACGCACCAGGCCGCAGTCCCCGTCAGATACCGCCACCGATAGACCGCCAGCAGAGCCGCAACCACGAGCAAAGTCAGCACGGGCGTGCTCGAATTGGTTCCTCTGATCATGAACGCGCTGGCCGCCACCGCCGGCCAGAACAACCACTTGTATCCCTGCCGAGAGTACGCCACAAACAGCGGCACCAGGGTCGCCCAGAACAGCCCCATCATGATCGAGTGCGGAAAGGTCGCCTGGCACCGGTACTCCCCCTCGCGAACGGCCGTGGTCACCCGACCCAGGGCACCAAAAGGATTGGCTCCATTGACCCATTCCACCGCCACGAACGGCATCATGGCTACTGCGCACACCGCCAGGCCCACGTAGGCTAATCGAATGTCCGCCCACGAACGAATGCTCTGTCGAAACACCCAGTAGAGACCGAGCCACTCCAGCAACCGGCCGCACCGATTCACGAACGCTCCCATGCTCGCCCACTGAAAGGTGTAGACCAGGCTGCCGACGAGAGCCCAAATCAGAACCATCCGGTCGAATTTGTTCCATCGTATTGCGGCAATCTCCCCTCGGGCGGCGAACCGCACCATGCCAACAAGAACGAGAATGCGAAGCACCTGGAAATTCAGCTCCCCCACCATGACCGCCTGGTCCGCCGGCACCCAGCAGGCGCCGATCACGTACGGGAGCAGGACGTACTTCTTGGGAATCAGCACAAGCAGCACGGATAGAACAACCGTGATCAGAAGAGTGAACTGCGTTATCGTTACTGGGTGTTCCATCGTCGAGAACCCAACCTTTCCTGAGAACCTCCGGCGATCACAGCCCTGCCACCCGCCGAAGAGCCGCGCCACCCACGTAGTATAGCGGCAACCGGTACGATGGGAAACCGCGCAGCATCGGATCTGCCGGCCGCAAGGCCCTCCGGGGCAATTCTCCCAGACGGACGGTCTGCATTGGACCTATCGCCAGAATACCTGCCGGACCTTACGCCGGGAGCGTTCCGGGAACATCAAAACCCCCACGATCACGCACGCGCCAAGATCCAGCGGCAGACGCAACAATCCCTCGATCCGATAATACAACGGCACCCCGGGCCCAAGGCAATTCACGAGGCGGCGTTTGGCCACGCCGGCCCACCACCGCAGAAGCGACCGTTTCCTCCATCGCATCCCGGCGTAGGCCAGATTCTTATGAAGAATCTCCCATTCGCGGCAGGCGTATTTCCACAGGCCGTCCCGGTGAGAATGGCATGCCCGGGCCGCAGGCCAGTAGAAGCTGCGGAATCCCCGCCGCAGCGCCTGACGCGTGAACGGCCCTTCCTCCCCGCCGGAAGTCTGCTCGTCATACGGCTGCTCCTGCCAGAGACAACGGCGTATCGCGGCACACGCGTTGGACGCCACGACGCCCCGCCCGGTGTCCTCGATCTGTTGCCGCCCGTCCTGCACGATGACCTGGTCGCCGAATGTTCGCCGCAGTCGCACTCGCTCATCCACCGGGGCGTCGGGATAAGGCAGTTGCCTGCCGTATACGATGCCCACGTCCGGCTCGCGGAACGGCTCGATCATGTGCCCCAGCCAGGATTCGTCCGCCGGCGTCACATCGGAAGACAGCAGAATCACGATGTCCCCGCGGGCCTTCGCGATTCCGCGATTCAACGCCCTGCCCCAGGAGAACTCCGCCTGCGAAATCGACACGACCACGGCGCCGTGGCGCTCGGCCACGGCCCGGGAATCGTCGCGAGAATCGTTGTCCACGACGACGATTTCCAGTTCCACGCCCTCGGGAAGCACCTGACGCTTCAGGCCGTTCAGGCAGCGATCCAGATCCCTCGAAGCGTCCCGGGCCCGGATCACGACAGAAACCACCGTTCCCAACTTCTGCGGACAGGGACAGTCGGCATCACAATCGCGTCTATGGTTTCCGGTCAACAAACACCATCCTCCGATTTCACTCTCGTGCCGTCCCCGCACGACGACTCTCTTTGAATCCGCGAATCACGTCCGAGTACCAATCGACGATCTTCGGCAGAACGGCGGGCATCGAGAAGCGGGCCTCGACCGTCTGTCTGCCGCACGTCCCCAGACGACGTCGCAGGAGCGGGTCTGCCAGCAGGCGTCGCATCGCCTCCGTCAGAGCTGCGGGTCTGCCCGGCGGAACCAGCAATCCATCGACCTCGTCTGTGATGATTTCGCCGGGCCCGCCGCAGCGAGTTGCGATGACGGGAGTGCCGCAGGCCATCGCCTCCAGCACGGTGTACGAGAAACTCTCAAAACCCCGCGTCGGCACGACAGCCAGCAGTGCCTTCTGTTGCAGCCTGATGATCTCCGTAACCGGGACATGCGACGTGAACAACAGCCGATCACCGAACCGCCCGGGCACCACGGACCGTATGACATCACAGGCGGTTTTGCCCTTGCAGGAAAGGCCGGGCGGCGCGGCCAGGTTCATCCCAACGAAACGTACGGAGACGCCCGGATGCTCTTCGAGAACGGGAACGAGCGATTCCGCCAGATCGAAGACCCCTTTGTTGTACTCCAGTCGGCCCACGTAGAGGATTTCCGTTCTTGCCGCACTCCCATCCCCGGGACGGAACAGCTCGGCATCGATCGGATTGGGGATGACGACGAAGCGGTTCAGTGGAATAACCCAGGCGAGACTCAGATGGCAGGCCAGCGCCTGACTGGGAGAGGCGATTCCCTCGGCGGATTGCGTCTGCTCCCGTTCGAGGCGGTCCTGCTTTCGAAGAGACGCCGGCATCGCCCCGGAGTGCGACAGGGACTGGCTCGCCGACCACAGGATGTGGGCGGCCGTGTGACATCGAACGACGACCGGGACATGAGCATCCTTCATGAAGTGCCAGCCCCAGGCTCCGAACTCGGCCGTTTCGACAACATCGACCGGCTCGGCCTGGCGCACCTGCTGGAACGTCTTCCAGGCTTCCCACGACCAGGGGTGCCGCACCCCCGCGAGAACGCGCCTGAGCCCCCTCTTCACCCGGCAAAGAAGGGTCCTGCGGCAATCCGGCAGGGCAACGGAGACTATGCTCGCTCCGGAGCAGGCGACGGGATTGCGATCGTGGGTGATCACGGTCACGCGATGCCCCGCCGACACGAGCCCTCGGGCCAGGTTGAACATGTAGGACCCGATCCCGCATCCGTAGGGCGGCCACTCCAGACTCAGCAGACACACGTGCATCCACAGACTCCCAAAGCCCGATTGCGCGGCGCACGGGCCGCATCGCGAACCAAGCCAATCATGCCTTTCGCCGCCTCTGCACGAGGCCCCTGAGACTGCGGACGTGTCGCACCGCGCCGGGCATCGCCGTCTTGGCCCTCAACTTGAAGCACTCCCACCGAAATGTCTGCATTTGCGGAAATGCTTCCAGGAGCCACGCCGCCCTCGCGACATCGCCTTCCGAGGCCAGTCCGTGCGCCGTGGCCAGGGCGAACCGGGCAAGCCACGACTCCAACAACGGCCGCCGCTGGGGCGGACAGTGGCAGCGAATCGGCTCCGGGTCGGTGAACACCGGCTCCAGCGCCCGCCCCCTCTTGGGACCGACGCCCAGTTCGGACGCCTCGATGTGGTACCACACGAGCGGCTCCAGTATCCGGTAGACGCTGTGGCCGAACAACACCTGCACCCACAGGTAGTAGTCCTCCCCCAGCGTGCAATGGTCTTTCTCGTAGAATCCGCCGTACTGCTCCACGACGCTCCGCCGAATCGTCGTCGTGCTGGAATTGACGGCATAGATCGCGCTGCGGAGTTCTTCGGCATTGCGGCAGGAATCCACGTTCCAGAGCCCGTCCTGGATGCCCCTCTGTCGAAACACGGGACCGACGTCGGCCTTGTCCGTTCCCAGGAAGTACGTCGATGCGGCGGCCGCACACTGGGGGTACTTGTCCAACACGTCAATCGTCCGCTCGAGGTAGGCGGGCAACCATTCGTCGTCCGCATCGAGAAACGCCACCAGCGGAGACTTCGACTCCTTCAGGCCGCGATTGCGCGCCGCACCAGGCCCCCGGTTGGCCTGCCGGACCAGTCGAAGGCGATTGTCGTCGCACCTCCGGACGACCTCGGCGCTGTCGTCCGTGGAACCGTCGTCCACCACGACGATTTCCAGGTCGCGATGCGTCTGACTCAAGACGGATCGCAGAGCCCGCTCAATGTACCGGCCCTTGTTGTACAAGGGAATGATCACACTGACCTGTGCCATGACCGCCGTCAACCTCCACTTCCCTTGGCAGACAAGACGCCGGCACTCGCCACAGGGCGCTCGGGCTTCGGGCTCGCCGACAGGGCCCCCATGAACCGTCCCCAGCTTACCGCCGCGCTATACTGCCTGTCGAAAAACTCCTGCGGCGTCACGCCTCGCAACAACCGGGCCCTTCCCACGCTGCCCCAGCAGCGGAGCGCATGAATCAGAAGCGATCCCACTCCTTTGGACTGCTTCCCCTGGGTTCTCAGCAACCGCTCGGCAGACACGGCGCCGCACCGCGCACGCGCCAGCACCCACTCCTTCGTCAGGCGCGAGGCCGGCACTCTGTGCCCCACGACCGCGGCCGGCTCGTACACCACGATTCCTCCGATCTGCCGAACCCGGCTCAACAGATCCGCTTCATCCCCGGTCAGCAGGTTGCCGACGGACCTGCTGAACAAGGGGTTGAATCCCCCCACCTCAAGGGCCACCCGCTTGAGCACGGAGAAGTTCAGCCCGTACAGGTCTTTGTCCGTCCCCACGAGCGTCTCGGGACCATGGTCCAGCCGGGAGTACATCGTCTCCAGCTCGACCGGCAGCCATTCCGGCCGGCCCAGCGACTCCGGATAGAGGAGGTAGCTTCGCCCCCCGACGACGGAGGCGGAGTGCTTCGCGAATGCCGCGGAAACCGCACACAGCCAGTTGGGGTCCACGATCACATCCTCGTCGACGAAGGACACGATGTCCCCTCCGGCTTCAGCCAGGGCGCAGTTCCGGGCGTGACACAATCCCTGCTTCGATTCGCGGACGCTGCGAAACCGGGGCGACAGCAGATCGCTGTACCGCCGAAGCACCTCCGCGGTGCCGTCGGTGCAGTTGTTGTCGACCACGAGAATCTCGTACTCCACGTTCTCGGGACAGCGGAGAGACCTGAGGCTCTCCAGTGCTCCGGCCAATATCGCCGCGTTGTTGTAGGTCTGGATCGTCACGCTGACAAACATATAATCCTCCACGCCGGGACGGACCGATGCGCCTGGCGGCGTATTCTCTCATCACGCCACGCAATTCCTGCGAAACAGCTTCTGGAGCCACTGGTGCAAACCCGGCAGATACACCCCGACGAGCATTCGCGTGAGAACGCGATCTGGCCTCCTTCGCGCACGAAGGCTTTCGACGATACAGGCCCTCGCGTAGGCTCGCGATCGCACCACGTCACCCGCCTGCCGGCATTTCCGGGCCAACTCAAGATGGTGCGCCGACAAGGAACGGGCGATCGTGCGATGGTACGTCCTGTCCATCGCGCAACGGAATCGACGAAGACACTCCATCGAGACCTCCAGCTTGTCGATCTCGCCGGTCATCGAGTAGATGCCGTTTCTGTGATGCCGGTAGACGCCCATGGGCTCGTCGATGTAGCCGATGTCGCCATGCCGGGCGTGCAGAATATGGTGGGCCCAGTCCATGGCGGGCGTCAGGTAGACCCAGGCCGGATGATCGCAGAAGAGCCCCTTGCGGTACATCACCGAACAGGACTGGATCAGATTGCACTCCAGAAGGTCCGCCAGCGTGTAGATCTCCTGGATTCGCGGAGGCCTCATGAGGACGGGCGGTTGTCGCTCCTCGTCCCACACCGCGCGGACGCTGTGAAAACACAACGCACAGTCCGGATGATCGTCCAGGAACGTCGCCTGACGCTGCAGCTTGTCCGGGCACACCCAGTAGTCGTCGCCGTCCAGCGAGGCGACATACCGGCCGCGGCAGGCGCGATAAGCCCGCACGATGGAGGCGCGTGCCCCGATGTTGTGGCGGTTCAGAAGCACGCGGATGCGGTCCCGGTGTCTCTCCCAGTACCGGCCGATGACGTCCCGCGTGCCGTCGCGGGAGCCGTCATCGATGACCACCACTTCATACGGGAAGTCGGTATTCTGAGCAAGAACCCCTTCGATCGCGTCCGCGATGAAACGCTCATGGTTGTACGCAAGGATCGTCACGCTGACTTTGACGCGGGCATCCGTCATAGGTCGCTCACGAGGCAATGCGAACATCCTGTCCTCTGCCTGCGGAGGCCAATCCTCGGTCGTCCAGGAGGCAACGGAGTTCCCGATGGTTCGCCGCCGCCAGGCGAAGAACGTGGCAGATCGTCGACACCGCCTCCGAGGACACGCTCGTGCCCGTCGGCAGGCACATCACACGACTCGTGAGGATCTCCGTGTGAGGCAGCCGCCGATACGCGTCGGGGTCCTCCGACCGGTACGGCTCCATCCGGTGACACCCGGGATAGAAGTACCGGCGAGCCATCACGTTCTCCGCGGCCAGAATCCGCACGAAGTCATCCCGCGACAACTCCAGCCGCTCCCCATCGACCGTCACTGCGACGTATTGGTAATTGCTCCGGTCCGCGTCGTCGTAGACGGCCACTTCCAGGCCGGGGGCGTCGGCCAGTTCCCGGCGGTACTGTTCGTAGTTGCGTCGATTGATTTCGACAAACCCATCGAGGCTCTCCAGCGAGGTCACCCCCATGGCCGCGCAGACCTCGTTCATCTTGCCGTTCATGCCGAGGCTGACGACACGGTCATACCCGGCGAACCCGAAGTTCCGCATCAGTTCCACCCGGGCGGCGAGATCCGAATCGTTCGTGACGATCGCACCGCCCTCGAACGAATTGACGAACTTCGTGGCGTGGAAACTGAACACCTCGGCGTCTCCGAACGAGCCCACCATCCGGCCGCGATGAGAACAGGCGAACGCATGAGCCGCGTCGAAGAGCAGGCCCAACCGATGCCTGCGGGCGATCTCCTCCAGGGACTCCACGTCGCAGGGGCGCCCCCACACGTGCACGCCCAGAATTCCCGTCGTGCGAGGCGTGATCAGGGACTCCACCCTCGCCGGGTCGATGGTGTGCGTTCGAGGGTCGATGTCGCAGAACACCGGGGTGATCCCCTGCCAGCGCAGCGAGTGCGCCGTGGCGACGAACGTGAAGGAAGGCACGATCACCTCTCCGCCGAATCCCATCGCCCGGATGGCGATCTCCAGAGCCACGGTGCCGTTGCACATCGCCAGGCAGTGGCGAACGCCCGCCAGATCCGCGACCCGCCGTTCGAGTTCTCGGACATACGGCCCGCCGTTCGACAGCCAGCGGCGGTCCAGAACATCCTCAATCCGCGTCCTCAACCGACCGCGGTCTCCAATGTTGGGCCCCCCGACGTGGAGCGTCTCGGACAGTGCCGCCCGCCCGCTCAAAATCGCCAGGTCACACGGTCGCTTGTGCAAATGGCTCATCTGACTCCCTCTCGGTCTGTGCACGGGCCAACAGGGACTCCCGGTCCCCGATTCCCTCGTCAGTCACTCTTCCATCCGACCCCTACAATCCCAGTTCCATCTCATCATCGGCTATCTGAAGGCCGGACTTAAGTCCCCACAGGACGAGGCACATGGGCCCGCGTCATCGCGGCTCGTCACAAATAATCGGCGTAGTCGCTCTGGATGTACTCCTGCAGAGCCACCCTCCACTCCCGCATAATGCTGAGTCCCCGGATGTTGAGCTTGCGATTGATGAGGCGTTCCGACGGGGGACGCTCGGCGAAGTACACGTCCTTATAGTAATCGGAACTGACGCCAATCACCGACACGTCCGTCTCCAGATGGAGGATACGAATCAACTCCCGGGCCACATCCAGTCGACTGGTCTGCCCCGCGCAGACCATATTGTAGAGCCCCCAGCATTCCTTCTCAATCAGCAGCCTGACATTGCGGGCGAAGTCGTGCGTATAGGTGGGCGTCCCATCCTTGTCGTTGACGATGTGAAGCTGTTTCTTGCCCGCCTTCAGTTGCGCCATGATCTTCTGAATGAACTTCTTGTCCTTGCGAGGGCCGCCCCCCATCATCCAGCCCGCGCGACAAACCAGGTAGCGTTGCGCATTCTCAACAACAAAACGCTCCCCCATGTACTTGGACCGCGCGTACACTCCCAGAGGATTGGGCTGATCCCAATCGTCATACTGATCCTTGCCCCCATCGAAAATCCCTGCCGTGCTGATATAGAGCACCGGAATCTCCAGGCTGTTTGCGATGTGGACGGCATTCTCAACCGCCACCGTGTTCGTGGCGTAGGTGTCGTCGGCGTTTTGTTCGCAGTACTCAAGGTCCGTATAAGCGCCGAGATGGAATAGGTAGTCCGGCCGAAAGGCCTCCACATCCTTGCGATAGCCGTCGTAATCGCGGAAATCGAGAAAACTCAACCAGGACTCGTTCACATCCTTGTCCGTGCAACGGATCTCATAACCATCTCCAAATCGCTTGTAGAATGCCTCTCCCAGCATTCCCCCACATCCTGCCATGTATATCTTCTTCATATCGACACTCCACTTGACTTGCGATCATTGTCCGTCACGCCCGCAGAAGGCCGGTCATCAGACGGGCCGAACCGTAACCCCGACAGAGCTTCGACTGAGAAATGCGGATCCGGGGCCCGTCTCGCGGAATCAGCCGAGGCATGATTCCAGACAAGGATCTATTCCTGTAAACTGTCCGCCGGATTACCAGCGGTGAGAATGAAGGTCCGAGTATCCGATTGCCGCCCTGCGAACAGACCGGCGACATCAGAAAAGACACAGTGGCGGGACATCGTGGATGTCGGGAGCAGACCGAGGAATCGAGGAACTAACCCTGCCGTCGGCCCAACGGCCACGGAAAACCGGCGCCTGCATCCTCCGCAGTCCGCCCCCTCAAACGACTTCAGGAACATCTCACGACGATTCCCGGCATTCGGTCAGCGGCGCGACCACGGTTGTTGGCACCAGGCTCTACTCCTTGCAGATCAAGGTCCGGATGCCCGCGTGGTCATCCCTGCCGGGAAACCGACATGGGGTGAGTATCTTCCCCCGCCATGCAGCGCACGGCCGACGTCAGCGTCCCCTCGCTCGCTTCCCGGAACGACGCAGGACGGTCGCGGAGAATCCCCCCAAAAGACAAACCCAGGGGGCGAGGTTGGTCACCTCGCCCCCTGGCTAAGCATCGAAACAGATCAGACAGACTGATCAGCGAAGGTTTCTTCGCCGAACCAGACCGACCACGAAGGAACCCAGACCCGTCAACAGCAGCGCGCCGGGGGCGGGAATCACCGCGGCGTTCAAGACCATGTCGCTGACCAGAAGGCCAACCGGGTTTGCATGAGCGTACAACGGACCATTCACGACCCTGAACTCGAGGGTATTCCAATCGTCCAGGATGAAACCGGTATCGATCACGAAGCCCTCGAGGCTTTTGTAGCCGGCGGTCGCCCGCTCAATACCCGTCCACACATCGTTCAGGTAGATCTTCCCGAAGTCATCGGTCGCCCACTTGCCGGTGATCCAGATCTTCATATTTGCAGCATCATCCGACGAGAGATAGAACGACTGGGTGAACGAGTACGCACCGGGCGCATCGGTCTTGCTGCCCTGCGTGGGGGCAATCCACCTGCTGTCGGCCGGGGCAGGCAGCCACGCCGGGTGAGCCGTCACGGCCAAAGCGGGGGCCGGTCCGCTGGGCGTCACCAGCGTGTAGTGGGTGTCAGTCGCCCCACTGGCCAGCGGAACGAACGAATTGTCCACACCCGTGTTGTAAATCGTCGGGACAGCCATGGCCTGACCGCCGAGCACGCAGGCAATCACAGCCACCACCAACATTCGAATCACTTTGACGTTCTCCATAGTCATCCTCCTAAAAAAAACCAGGACAAATTCCGGGACGTCTGTCCAACGTAGGTCCGGACACGACCACCGAAAGACGCACAAGCATCTACAGAAGCCCATCATTTTGAACCAGTATACCATGATTACGAAAGGATGTCAATGGAGTTTTGTGATTTCAACCTATTTCGCCCGTTTTCTCACGAAAGTTCTCTGCGAAACACCCTATGTCAATACACCGACAAATCCTCCGGGGTTTCGGAATCCCGGCGTTCGCCAACCGAGCAAGAAGAAGAATCGTCGTAAGAACGTATCAATACTATACTTATGATCGAACACACCTTCGATCAGCCTTCCAAGGCATCTCTAAGGGCCATCACCGCGTCGCAACGTCTGGCGGACCATCGCTCGGCACTGTCTTTCCGCGGCGCAGGCGGCCTGCGGCTTTGGCCCAGATCATCGCCAGATCCTGCTTGTCCTGCGGCCCGAGGCAGCATCCCAGAAGCACCGCGACATAGCACAGAGCGCCGGCCGCCACGCACAGCCCGACTTCGGTCCAGGTGTCAGGCACAACCACGCGCTCCAGGTAGACCCACACCACCGCGGCCACGCACCCAGGGGCAAGCCCCGGAATGAGCGTCTTCTCAATCCAGGTTTCCAGTCTCACTTCCGCCAGGCGAAGCGCCAAAGGCAGCGTCAGAAGCACATCCGAGAGAGCCAGGACAACGAAGCTGGCCATGGCGGCCCCCATCGCGCCAAGGCCCCACCAACCCGCCAACACGAGAATGGCCACGACACCCACGGCTTGGGTCAGACACGCGCGAATCCCCAACGGCCGCATTTGCGCTTTGGCCGCCGAGATGCACCAAGCCATCCAGTTCCCAGAGGACAGGATATAGCCAGCCAGCGTCAGCGACATGACGATCGCGCCCGCCGCATAGGTCTCGCCCGCGTACAGGCTGATCACCGGCCCCGAGTAGATGATGGCCGGCAGCGACACCGCCAGAATCACCCACGCCCCAACGCGGCCGCCCCACAAGTAGGCGTTCCTGAACCGCTCTTTGGCGCCCATCGCGTGCATTCCGGTAATGATCGGGTGGATCGGCCTGGCCGCCACGTCGAACCACTGGTCCACCTGGCGACGCCCCATGGCCCCGATCTGATAGGAAGCGATGTCGATGGCCGAGCCCAGATGGTTCAGGATGAGCGGAGTGGCGTACTCTCTCGTCCTGGCGGCCAGCGCGACAAGGAAATTCCAGCCTCCGAACCCGGTGATGGCTCGCACCAGATCCCATTGGACCGGGCGGTATCGGAATCTCAGGGCCGGGATCGCTCGCAAGGAAGCCATCAGATTGACCACGAGGGCGAACATCTGGGCAGCCACCATCGCCACCACCACCCACATCACGCGAGTGCTCACCAGAAGCAGCAAGGACAAGAGCACAACGGATTTCGTGACTTCGGAACATACCTGGATGAGGTTCGCCATGACGAACTTCTGACGCACGTACAACCCAAGGCCCATCGGCCCACAGGGAAGCTGCACCGCCAGCGAGAAAAACAACAGGAACATCATGAGCCGCGCGTCCCCTATCAACTGCGGGGGAATCACCAGGATCCGGTCCACGAACCAGGCGACGAGCCCGCCGACGGCCAACAGCAACCCGCCAACGACAAACAACGGCGGGACCATGGACGAGACGATCCGGCTGACCCGCTCATCATCTCCCCTGGCGTAAGCGTCCACCAGGTACCGCCCCAGGCCTGAGGTCAGAACCATCGTGAACAACGGAACGAAGCCGACAATGGCCATGACGAGAGGATACAGGCTGTACTCGTCTGCGCTGACGCGCCGCAGCAAATGCTGGTGCAGCCACACCAGGACCGAGAACTGCAGCACCTGCGCAGCGATGGAACTGGCGGAGTTGATGAACAACAGTCGTTTGCTGATTTCGACTCGAGATGCCATATCGCGCTATCGTCATCCGGTAAACCAGCATCGACTGCCGTGACGAGAACTCAACGGATGGTCGTGGCGTCCCGGCGTCCTCCAGGCGCACTCCGTCCCCGTCGGCCGCAGGCCAAGAACAGGCGTAATCCATTGCCATTCAAGGATTTGTGACGATCTCCATAGCGTCACGCCGAGCGGTCATTCGCCGTGTCCGGCTGCTTCCGGAAACGGGGTCGCCTCGTCCGAGGCCTCCGCCGCGAGTACGCGCCCATCCTGGTCAGGCAAGTGGGCGAAGACCACGTCGGCAATGTCCGAGGCCAGAGCCTTGGCGGCCTGTTCGGTGACCGAACTGACTTGGACCTGAGCCACATAACGCGCCGGATCGCCGGCCAGATTCGGCCGGCGGCCGAGCCAGCCCGAGAAATCCTTCTCGCTCAATGTGACTCGTCCGTTCAGGACGTAGTAGTTCAGCACGTAGATTCGCTCAAAAGTAGGCGCCGGCTTGCGGAAGCAGTGGATCAGACAGTCCACCGTCCGGCCGGACCAACTGACCACCTGAGAAGAAATCGTGCTTTCCCAGATCCAGCCGCTCCCGGGATAACACCGCTGGGGCCGGTGTCCGATAATCCCGGACAGGCGGGTCGCACAGTAGACGACGTACAGGTTGCCCCCCAGGCGCTCGGTCAGGTTGACGTATCTGCGGTTCACATAGTCATCCGCGAAATTCCGCTCCATGTAGAGCAGGGTGCCGGCTTCGATCTCCAGGTCCTGGCCCTCCCAGTTGCCGATCCGGGCGGGGATCCGGCTCAACGGAATACACAACTCGATATGGTTGTCCGCGGACATCTTCCAGCGACGGACAAGATACCGATACGCCAGGCCGCCCGCGACCAACACCACCACAGCGACGACGGTCGCCATGACCGCGGTCACAGCCCCAATGCTCCGATGCTCTTCGTTATGTCGATGCCTCATAGGCACAACCTGCATTCCTTAGAAACAGGGGTACGCATACCTGCGTATCCCCCGGGTGGTACGCCCGTTATCGATCAGCACCACAAGTCAGGACGAAATGTGAGGCAGCCGGACCCTGCATGCCAACCCCCTGCTATCCGTCAGTTCATTTGTGTCGCCGTTGGGCTATTATCGACGCAGCCACAAGGAAACTCAAGCAAAAAAGCAGCCGGTCTCTGCCCCCCCGCCGGCACGAAAGTCCCCATCGTCCTATCTCCTGCCACGCGAGGCCTCCGGAACCCCGGAGATCGCCAACCGGCATTATGGATTGTCGCCGAGGCAGTTTATTTGCTACAATTTGGACAAGGAGTCCGGGGGAACAACTCCTACGCGCATTCTCGCGTCAACACAGAGTATTGGGGGTACGTATGGCAATCAGGCAGTCGAACAGGCATTGTTACGGCGGAGAACGGACCGGTCACACTACGCGTCGCTCCGCCCCTTGGCATCACTGCATTCTGCCGCTCCTGCTGATGGGCATGGCGATTCCCGCTCGGGGAGCAACCTATTATCTGAACACCACCACCGGCAGCGTCGACAATCCCGGCTCCAACGCCCAGCCGTGGAGAACCCTGGATCAAGTGCAATCCAAGGCCGGGGAAGGCGACACCGTCGTCATCCAGCAGGCGGATGCAGCGACCTACGCAGCCCTGTGGCCAAGCCACGTCTCCTACCGGGCCGACACGATCCAACAGTTCGGCATCACGTGGAAATTCAGCGATTACCGCCCCGTCGGACAGTTCGCCAACGGCGATTTCTGGGTCGTCGGGCCGGTGACCATCGTTGGGATCCTGCCGCAATCGACCTCCGTGGACGGGCGAATCATGAACGGGACTATGATCAATCCAAGTCCCAAGGAAAAGTCGCAGGGCTACGACAATTCCATGTATGCCAATACCTATTCGCCAGCATTGAACGTGGCGTTCAACCGGTCGCCCAGCAACCCACTGGTCGTACAGCCGGGCTCCTCGCTGGTCTCGACCATCAGCATGCCCGGCGCAGGCGTAATTCCGCAGTTGCAGCGAGCGGCGGTCCTGACGGTTCTGAACGCGCCCGCTCCGACGGGAAGTTTCAGGCCCGCCTACTCCGGCACGGACAAGACGGTTCGGTTCAACAAATCGGACCTGAACTACGCGATTCTCCGGCGTCTGCCTGCGGTCGCGAATACCCCGACTCTCGGTTCCGTGGAGGCCCTGTTCGCCGCGCCCTGGATCGACCACCAGCCGGGTTGGCCGCAGAGAATGCAGCACCCCAAACTCAACATGCCGGACTATGGACGCGAAATCCATCGGGACATCGGTATCGGGGGGTTGATGTTGCACCTGGACTTCACGCCGGAGCAGAAACAGACGCTGATGGTCCGCTACGTCCAACTGGGAGTTGATTTCTACGGAATCGTCAAGGCCGGAGGCACCTGGAACTGGGTCGGCGAAGGGGGGCACGGAGGGGGCCGCAAATGGCCTATCCTTTTTGCCGGCATGGTCCTCAACGACCTCGATATGAAAGCCATCGGCCAGAAGTCCGGCAACTATCTGTACAGCAACGGATATGGGCCTGGCAACTCACCTCCCGATTATGTTCATTTCGGCGAGGACGACCAGACCTTCTATGTCTCGGAGTTTGACGTTGCCCTGACAAACGGACCCAAGTGGAATCCGGACACGCGTAGCGGTCCTCCTTCCCCCTATCTGCGATCCGACATCGGAATGCCGGAATGGGGTATCGAGCATTCGCACAATCCGCACAGAAGCGACAAGGCCTTCCATGCGATCTACCGAAATGTGGCTGGCCCTCCCTTCAACGGCACAGCACTGGCTGCGCTCCTGACGCCGGGGGCGAAGGCCCTGTGGAATCACAACGCCTACTTCGACTACACGGACCGCTATCAGGCGTTCACCGGCCCCGGCGGGGAGTACGCGGGCTATTGGCACACATCCAGCGGCTTCGCGGACAGCATGTGGCACGCCTACCGCTCGCTTGGAGGGGCCGTCTGGCCGGCGACCGACGCCGGCGGCGCCCCGGTTCTATCGCCCATCGGAAATAGGCAGGTCCTGGTGGGCGAGACTCTCACGTTTGTCGCCAGCGCCGCGGGCAACGGGCTGACCTACACCGCCACAGGCCTGCCCGCCGGAGCGACGTTCACGAACGCGACGTTCGCGTGGACGCCGACGTCCGGCCAGGTCGGCAGTCACCAGGTCACATTCACCGTCAGCGACGGGCAGGCCCAGGATTCCGAGACGATCACGATCACCGTGTCGCGGCCGAACACGGCGCCTGTCCTGGGCAGCATCGGCGACAAGAGCGTGAACGAGAATCAGGCCCTGAGCTTCACCGTCAGCGGCACCGACGCCGACGGCGACTCTCTCACGTATTCCGCCACCGGCCTGCCGGGCGGCGCGACCTTCAACGGCCAGACGTTCTCCTGGACCCCCGGCTTCACGCAGGCGGGGTCCTACTCGGTGACCTTCACCGTCAGCGACGGCAAAGCCCAGGCTTCCAGGACGGTCGCGATCTCGGTCGCCGACGTCAACCGGGCGCCCGCCCTGGCGTCCATCGGGGATCGATCGGTCAGCGAGGACAACACGCTGGCTCTGACTCTCTCGGGAACCGATCCGGACGGGACCGTCCTGACCTACTCGGCCACGGGGCTTCCCGCCGGCGCGACGTTCGCAGGCCAGGACTTCCGTTGGACGCCGGGCGCGGAGCAGGTCGGCTCGCACCAGATCACGTTCACCGTCAGCGACGGCTCGCTGACCGCCTCCGAGACGATCGCCGTCATGGTCGTTGGCGCCGGCCCGGACACGGCCGCCCCGGTCGTGGCCAGGCAATCCCCGGCGCCGGGAACGATCCAGGTGCCGCTGAACAACCTGATCACGTTCCACGTGACCGACGCCGGCAAGGGAGTCAACGTCTCGTCGGTGACCGTCACGCTGGACGACCAGATCATCTACCAGGGCAACACGCCCCTGTACACCAGCGCCCGGGGCCGGTGTATCCGGTCGGGCTCCAAGAACGACTATCGATTCACCTATCAGCACAACGATCTGTTCGACTTCGACCATGAGATTCGCATGACGGTCAACGCCGCCGATCTGGCGGGCAACGTCATGAGCCCGACGACGTATTCCTTCTCGACCGAGATGCGGACCTTCGCAAGCAACCGTCGCGTCAGCCAGACCGGCGCCCTCGCCAAGGGATCGCCGGCGACGGTGGGCGACGCGGCCGGCAACATCTGGGCGGCCTGGCACGCGGGTCCCGTCGGCGCCAGGGACATCTTCCTGGCGCGGATGGCCGCGGGCCAGGACGGATTCGATGCCCCAGTCCAGATCACGAACCATCCGCTCGATCAGTGCGATCCGGACCTCGCGTTGGCCGACGACCGGACCCTGTACGTGGTCTGGCAGGACAACCGCAAGGGCGATTGGGACATCTACGCGTCGGTGAGCGCCGACAGCGGGCTGACCTTCTCGAAAGAAACCGCGGTGGTCGACGCCGACGACAATCAGACCGCTGCGGCGGTGGTCGCCGACGGCGCCTCGCCCAGCCGGGTCTACGTCGCCTGGCAGGACGACCGCAACGGCAATCAGGACATCTACGTCGCCCACTCGGCCAACGCCTTCGCCAGCGCGACCGTGTCTCGCGTCACGACGAATACCGCTGACCAGACGGAGCCGGACATCGCCGTTGACGCGGGCAACACGGTCTACCTCGTCTGGACCGACAGGCGAAGCGGACAGGCGGATCTCTACGCCGCGGCTTCAAACGCCTCGTGGACGAACGTCCCGGTGATGACCGACGCCGGCGATCAGACGAGCCCGGCCCTGGCCGTGACTGCGGGAGGTTCCACCGTCCACCTGCTGTGGGTGAACCGCGTCTCGGGCAATGCGGACGTCTGCTACGCGTCGTCCAACGGCCTTCCTTCGTCCCCGCTGACCGGCGTGAGCATCATCGACGACACCACCGGCGCCGACCAGACCGCGCCGTCCGTCGCGTGCGACGCCGCGGGCAAAGTCTTCGCCTGCTGGCAGGACGACCGCAACATCGGCCCGTACGGGGCGGACACCGACGTCTACTTCACCGAACTCAGCGACGGCGCCGTAAAGACGAACGTCCTGCTCGGCGACGGCGGCGCCCGGGGCAGCCAGACCGAACCGGCCATCGCCCTGAGCACGGACGGCCAGCCTTACATCGTCTGGGCGGATTCCCGCAACTCATCCTCGGATATCTACTGCGCCGCGACGACGTATCTGGACTCGACCCCGCTGTATTCGGCCCTGATCAATCCCGACGCACAGACCACGATCGGAACCGCGCCGGCCGCGATTACGCGGGCCTCGGACGTCTCGATCGTCGTGCCGGCGGGCGCCTGCCTGAGCAGCGTCCGAGTCAGCATCTCGAAGATTCTCAACCCGATCGTTTCGCCGGACGATTGCCTGGGCAGCTATGATTTCGGGCCCAGCGGCATCGAGTTCAGCCAGCCGGTCACGGTGACCATCCCCTACCAGGCCGACGCCGCCAACCGCCAGGCGCGGGCCTACTGGTACAACTCCCTGACCGGCGCTCTGAGCCAGCAGGGCATCACCGACATCGAGACTATCGCGATCAGCGGCGACCTCTACGCCCTGCAATTCAAGACCACGCACTTCACGCCGTACTATCTCGTCGCCAGCGATGCGGAGGTCATGGCCTTCGCGGGCGCCGACGGCAACGGCGGCTGTTCCATGTCCGCCACCGGCGGCGGTTCGCCCAGGCACCTGCTCGTCCCGTACGCCATCGTGGTCGTGTTCATGGCGATCCTGCGGCACAGAGACAGAAGAAGAGCGGCCGAACGCATCGGATCATGAGTCGATTTGCAGGTTCATTCCGTCACTGGAGCAGCGACGCCGGGCCGTGCGCGATCGCCGGATCGGCGCCGCTGCCGGTGCCGACCCCGTCGATCCGTCCGTCGGCGTCGCTGGTCCTGGAGACCGCAGCGGTGGCGATCGCGGCAGTGGCCGCTGTGCGGTTGCTCCATGTGCACCGACCCTTCGGTCTCCACTGGCTCCTGATCCCGTGCACGCTGGCGGTCGCCGCCCTGGCGCCCGCGTGGATCGCCCGGAGGGATTTCCCTCCTGTGGGCCTGCGCGTCGAAACGATCGGTCCGTCGCTGCGGGCCACGGCGGTCGTCTGCCTGTGCGTCCTGCCGCCGGTCTATATCGGACTGTGGCTGCTGACCTGCCGGGGCGTTCCCATCCCGCTGCGTCCGAGTCTGGCCCCCGGCGAAGACCGGCTCAGTTGGCTGCTGTACCAGTTCCTGTACGTGGCGGCGGCCGAAGAAGTATTTTTCCGCGGATATCTCCAGGCCAACACGATGAGACGGCTCGGCGAAAGCCGTCTGTCCCCGCCGGCCCGGCGGTGGATCGCGATCGCGATCTCCGCGGGCGGTTTCGCCCTGGCGCACGTCGTGGTCCAGGGTCAGATAGTATCGGCCCTGACATTCCTGCCCGGCCTGCTCATGGCCTGGCTGTTCGTGAGAACGCGCTGCCTGCTGGCGTCCATCCTGTTTCACGGCCTGGCCAACGTCTCCTATGGGATCATGGCCGCGATCCTGGCCTGATTCCTCGCGCGGAGGTGCTTATCGGGGCTTGCTGAAGTTCCGGACACGCGGGGACCGATAAAACCCTGCCCGACGGAACAAGGCCGACCCACACGGCACAAGCTCCTCGTCCGGCGCCATTCGAATCAAGTGCATACCCCCACGCGACGATGAACGCTGTGGCAAAACTACGTGCGGGTCTTCCCTGACGCGGGATTTCCCCGGAGGAACCCCATCGGAAGAGGGTGTCAATGAACGAGAAACGAGTCATTCGAGTCGTCTGGCTGGTCAAGGCTTCCCTCGTGGCCGCGTTGGTCTACGGCGGCTTTCGCGCCGCCATGGACCACCTGCACGTCGCGGCGTTCGACCCGGCCGCCGCGGTCGGCGAGGAACCTCTGCCGGACGCCGGTCCGGAGGCGACCGGTCCCCGATCCTCCGCGGACTATGAGGGAATTCTCCAGAGCAACCTGTTCTCCGCGACGGACCCGCGGAAGGTTCAGGCCCTGGATTCCATGCCCTCGGCGGAGGAACTGGGCCTGCGTCTGGTGGGCTCCATCGCCGGCGGACCGGCCATTTCCCGAGCCAATATCCAGGACACCAAAGGCAAAACCACCGGCGTGTACCGAATCGGCGACACCGTCGCCTCGGCCACGATCGAAGCCATCCAGCAGGACGCGGTCGTGCTCCGGCACGAAGGCCGTCAGTTGATCCTGCGGCTGCGAACCGGGACCGCCGGAGGCGAGACGCCTTCTTCCGGGTCCATGCTTCCAACGACTCCCGAGAAGGCCCCGACCCCGGCCCAGAAGGCGGCGATGCCCCCGGTCAAAGCCGACTACGTCGCGGAGGTCTTTCGCAAGGCGACCATCGAACCCTATGTGAAAAACGACCGGACCGAGGGTCTGCGAATCACCGGTCTGGACAAAATCCCCATGGCCGAACTGTTCGGCCTGCGAAACGGCGACGTCATCCGAAAAGTCAACGGCCAGCAACTGACGAGCAAACAGAAGGCGTTCCAGGTCCTGATGAAAGCCCGGACGCAATCGAAGGTGGATATTGAACTGTTACGCAACGGCAAAAGCAAAGATCTGTCATTCGGTCTCTAGCACGATGGAGGGCACCGTGAACCCACAACCTCTTCGCAACCCAAGGCAGCCTCGCGGCAATGCGCCGCACGGACGCCGAACCGCCCTGTTGACGCTGACGGTCCTGGTCCTGACCGCCGCGACGGGCTGCCAGACGCAGAAGGAAAACGCATCCGCTTCGTCAGTCCCCGTGCCGCAGAGGGAGCGACTCGGGCAAAGTCCCACGGTCCCTGCCGTCGAACCGGCGCGCGTCGAGCCCGCCCCTGCGACCCAGCGCATCACCGGCGCGTCCCCGAAAGACAGCCCCAGCCGCCGATGGCTGACCGAAGAAGTCGTCAGTCCCGTCGAGTTCGGCTCGCCCCAGCCCCCGGCCAAAACGCCCAAACCCGTGGAGCTCGTCGCGGTCCCGTCGCAGCCGCCCCTGCAACCGCAGGCGGCGGTCCCGCCTCAAGCCATGCCTTCGCTGAGGCCGGGCATGGCCGACGAGCCCGTTTCCGTGAACTTCGACAATGTCGACATCCGCACGGTCCTCAAGACCATCGGCGACATCACCGGCATCAACTTCATTCCGCATGAAAGCGTCACCGGCAACGTCACCGTGATGTCTCCGACTCCGATCCGGCTGGGCGACCTCTACGCCTTCCTGCAGTCGATCCTCGACGTGCGCGGCTACGCCACGATCGAGATGGACAACGCGGTCAAGGTGGTGCCCAAGGCCGACGCGGCCCGACACCACTTGCAGGTTCGGATCGGCGCCGACCCGGCCTTCATCCCGAAGGTCGACATGGTCGTCACGCAGATCATGCCGCTGAAGTACGCGGACGCCGACGAAGTCCGCCAGATCATCGAACCCATCATCTCGACCGGCGCACAACTGGCGACGTATCCGCGGACCAACTCCCTGATGATCACCGACACCTCCGCGAACATCCGTCACATCGCGCAGGTCGTTCAGCAGCTCGACGTCGAAGGTTCGCAGGAAAAGGTGCTGACGTTCCCGTTGACCCACGCGTCGGCCCGAGTGCTCAGCGAACAGATCACGCGGATCCTGGAGAGAAACCGCAGCGCGGGCCCCCAGACCGGTCGCATTTCGCCCGGCGGCGGGATGACCGGCGCAAGGATACTCCCCGACGACCGGACCAACTCGCTGATCGTCATCGCCGGCGAGCAGAACACCGAGATGATCCGTGGCCTCGTCGAACAGCTCGACATTCAACGACCCGTCGGCGTCAACAACGTCCACGTGGTGTACCTCAAGAACGCCGACGCCAACGAGGTGGGCCGCTCGCTCGACCAGGCCATGGCGGGTATGAAGCTGGCCGGGGCGGTCGAGGCTTCCCAGCAGGTCCAGATCACGCCCGACCCGAGCACCAACGCCCTGGTCGTGGTGGCCTCGCCGCAGGATTTTGAGGTGGTCTCGCAGATCATCGAGAAGCTCGACATCGTTCGCGACCAGGTGCTGGTCGAGATGCTGATCCTCGAGATCACGGAGGAATCGCTTCGAGAGATCGGCATCGACTGGGCCACGCTCGACAACGCGGTGGCCGACAGCGTGCGAGGCTTCGGCATGACCAATCTCGGCCCGCGCGTGGACTTCCTCAGCGGAACCTCCGAAGGGCTCAACGTCGGCGCCTGGCGAGGAGGCGCCGGCGGCGCGCAGATCGGCGCCATCCTCCATGCCCTGCAGAAACAATCGGGCGTCAACATCCTCTCGACGCCGTCGATCCTGACGTCGAACCACCGCAAGGCCCAGATCATCGTCGGCGAGAACCGCCCGTTCGTCACCGAGTCCCGGATCACCGAGAGCACCGATCCGATCAACCCGACGGTCATCAAAAGCTTCGAATACAAGGACGTGGGCATCACGCTGGACATCACGCCGCACGTCAGCCAGGGCGGCCTGATCCGACTCGAAATCGACAGTGAGTTCACCAAGCTCATCGAGGACGTCACGACCCTCTCGATCGACACCCCCGCCACCGCCAAGCGTACCGCCCAGACGGTCGTCACGATGGGCAGCGGCGCGACGGTCGTCATCGGCGGTCTGATCCGCGACGACACGACCCACGCGGTCAAGAAGATCCCCCTGTTCGGGGACTTGCCCCTGGTCGGGTCGATGTTCCGCTCGGAGCGAAACCGAACGCAGAAGACGAACCTCCTGCTGTTCATCACGCCGCACGTGATGTCGACCCAGGAGGATCTGGTCAACATGAGCGAGAGAAAGAGGCAGGAAATGACCTTGGCCCAGCCAAAGGACAACTGATGTTCCGAGCGGGCCTTCGCCGGGCGCCGGCAGAAATCTTCAGACGGTGAGATCCCAGGGGAGCCAGGGAGTGATCGAACGGACAGACAACCGACAGCGGCATCCGATCCGCCCCGAGCAACTGAGCTCGGAGTTGATGCGACGACTGCCCCTTGAGTTTCTCAAGAGGCAACGGGCGATCCCCATCCTCCTGGAGAAGAATGAGCCGGCGGTGGCGTTGGCCGATCCGCTCAATATCGGCGCCTACGACGCGATCGTGGGCATCCTGGGCCGGCCCTGCCGCCGGGTCCTTTGCGAGCCGTCCGAGATCGAACAGGCGATCAGCCGATGCTACTACCTCAGCCCCGGCGAGGAAGACAACTACTTCACGCCCGATGCGCCGGAGTCGTCGGGACAAACCGACGCGCCCGCGTCGTCCGTCCAGGACCTCGCCAGCAGCGTCCAGACGCGGGCGGAGGACCTGCTCAACATCGCGGACAAGGCGCCCGCGATCAAGCTGGTCAACAAGATCCTGTTCCACGCGGTGCACAGCCGGGCCAGCGACATCCACATCGAGCCCTACGAGCAGGAGGTGAAGATCCGTTTCCGCGTCGACGGCGTCCTGCGGAACATCCTGAGCCTGCCGAAGATCCAGGTCAGCCCGATCCTCTCGCGGCTCAAGATCATGGCCAATCTGAACATCGCCGAGCACCGCCTGCCCCAGGACGGACAGAGCCGCGTCAGCATCGGCGACGAGGTCGTCGATATCCGCGTCTCGGTGATTCCCACCGCCGGCGGCGAGCGGGTCGTGCTGCGACTGCTCGACAAGGGACGAGGCGAGCTGAAGCTCGAAGAGATCGGCTTCGGACCGGACCTGCTCAAGACGTTCCGCAGCCTGATCGCGGTCTCGCACGGGATCGTCCTGATCACCGGCCCGACCGGCAGCGGCAAAACCACGACGCTCTACGGCGCCCTGAATGAGCTCAACAGCCAGGAACGGAACATCCTGACCGTCGAAGACCCGGTCGAGTACCAGTTGCCCGGCGTCGGCCAGATGCAGGTGCATCCGAAGATCGACCTGACGTTCGCCAGTTGCCTGCGTCACATCCTCCGCCAGGACCCGGACATCATCATGATCGGCGAGATTCGCGACCGCGAGACCGCCGAGATCGCAATCCAGGCCTCGCTGACCGGGCACCTCGTGCTGAGCACCCTGCACACGAACGACGCCGCCTCGGCCTTCACGCGCCTGATCGACATGGGGATCGAGCCCTACCTGATCTCCTCGACCGTCGTCGGCGTGATGGCCCAGCGGCTGGTTCGCGTGATCTGCCCGAGCTGCAAGCAGCCGCACACGCCGCAGGAGGGAACGGTCTCCTGGAGCGAGTTGGAGAAAATCGCCACGGGATTCATCCGGTTGCACAAAGGCGCCGGCTGCGAGAAGTGCCTCGACAGCGGGTACAGGGGCCGCACCGGCATCTTCGAGCTGCTGCTCGTCGACGACCCGATCCGGGACATGATCGTCCGGCGGCAGGCGTCCCACGTCATCAAGGAAGCGGCCGTCCGGCACAGCATGACGACCCTGAGAAACGACGGACTGCGGCGGGCCCTGGAGGGAGCCACCACGCTGGAAGAGGTCTATCGCGTGACGCAGGACAGCGTGCAGATCGGACTGGAGGGAAACTGAGATGCCCGTGCTGGAATCGGACTTCATGAACGACGTGCGGAGAGAGGCCGCCGCAGCCCGGCGACAAGCCCATCGGCCTGTCTCACCGGCCAGGCCCGGCAACGACATCCTGCGGCGGGCCGGCACGAAGGACCTGTGCCGGATCGCGAGGCAACTGTCGGCCCTGCTGCACGCGGGAATGCCCCTGGTGCCTGCGATGTCGGCCCTCGTCGAGCAGTTGGAGTGCCCCACGAACGCCAGGAGCGGGTCGTCCTCGCTGCGTAAGAAACCGCTCGTCCAGGCGATTCGGCAAGTCCGGGACGACGTGAACGAAGGCATGAGCATGGCCGAAGCCCTGGGCCGGCACCCCGGCGTGTTCTCGCCGCTGTTCGTCAGCATGGTCTCGGCCGGCGAGAGCAGCGGAGCCCTGGAGGAGGTGCTCGCACGCATCGCCGACATCCTGGAGAAACGAGTCCAGCTCGTCGGCAAGGTCAAAGCCGCGATCACGTACCCCACGGTCATGGCGACCGTGGCCGCGGCGGTCGTGGTGTTCCTGATCTCCTACGTGGTGCCCGGCATCACGCGGCTGTTCACCCAGATGAATCACGCGCTGCCCTGGCCGACGCGGTTTCTGATCTCGGTCAGCGAGTTCTCGCAGACGTACCTCATGGTCTTTCTCGGCCTGTTCTGCGCAGCGGTGATCGGCCTGGCAGCCCTGCGACGGAACCGCGAAGGCAAGGCCTGGCTGGACCGCATCGTCCTGAAGCTGCCCTTGTTCGGTCCCCTGCTGTTCCGGCTGGAGCTGGCCCGACTGACGCGGACGCTGGGCACGCTGATGAAGAGCGGGTTGCCGGTGATGGCGGCGATGGAGATCACCCAGCGGGTGATTCAGAACAGCCTGATCGCGGAGGCGATGAAGACGATTCGCGAGTCCGTGCACAAAGGGGACAACATCGCCGGAGCGATGAAGACCACCGGCCTGTTCCCCCCGGTCGTATACCACCTGATCGCGACCGGCCAGATGTCCGGCAACATCGAGGACGGAATGATCGACATCGCCGAGATGTACGACGGCGAGGTCGAAGCCTCCGTGCGGACGCTCACCTCGCTCCTGGAGCCGGTGATTCTGCTGGTCATGGGAGGCATCGTGACGTTCATCGTGCTGGCGATTCTGTTGCCGATCTTCGAAATCAATCAAGCCTTGTGACAAGTAAGGACGTTTGAGTATGAACCAATCACCAATCATCAATCATCAATCATCCATGCCCAAGGGGTTCACCCTGATTGAGCTGATGATCGTCGTGGTCATCCTGGGCTTACTGGCGACGACCGTGATGCCCAAGATCCTGAGCAGGCCGGACCAGGCTCGCCAGACCAAGGCCACCGTCGACATCCGCGCGATTCAGTCCGCCCTGGCGATGTTCAAGACCGACGTCGGACGCTTTCCCACGACGGCCGAGGGCTTGCAGGCGCTCGTCGCCAATCCCGGACTCAAGGGGTTCAACAGCGACGGCTACCTCGAGCGAGTGCCCGCCGATCCCTGGGGAAATCCGTACATCTACATCAGCCCCGGCCTGCACAGCAAGGATTACGATCTGAAGTCCCTGGGCAAGGACGGCGAAGACGGCGGCACAGACAAAGACGCCGACATCGAAAGCTGGAACCTCCAGGGCTAGACGCGGGAAACCGTCGGCAACGAGGAGGGACGATGAAACCCAGGCATGCCAAAGCCTTCACGCTGATCGAGACGGTCGCAGCTCTGGCGATCGTCTCGATCGCTTTGCTCGGACTGCTGCAATTGAACCTGACCAGCATCCGGGTGGCGGACAAGGCGCAGACGACCGCCCGGGCGGTGTTTGTCGCCCAGGAGAAGATGGCCGAGACGCTGGAGTCGGGATTTCCCCCGGTTGGAACGCGCTCCGGCGTCGTGGAAAGCGGCGAGGGACGGTTCGCTTGGCGCGCCGAGGTGACCGACGCCTCCGGATCGCAGCAACGATCCCTGGGCGTGCGGCTCGACCGCCTGCGGAAACTCTCGGTCGAGGTCGCCGCCGGGGACAACCCCGCCAACAGCCCCGTCCGACTGACCACCTACGTTGCGGAGAGGAAGATCCGTGCACTGTAGAGCCGCACAGAAAGCGTTCACCCTGATCGAGATGCTGGTCTCGCTGGCGATCGTCGCGTCCATCGTCACGATGGTCTACGGCAGCTACGCGGCCACCGCCCGGTCTCTGGACGTCTACGGCTCCCGCATGGCGTGCTCGGAACGCGCGCATCTGGCGCTTCGCATGATGGCCCGCCAGATCCGCTGCGCGTACCTGCCCCCGACCGCTGCGCACCCGACCCAAACGGATGTCGGACGCACGATCAAGCCTGCGGAACCCGCCGCTGCGTTCTACGCCGAACCCGCGGCCTTGCGCAGCGATCTCCTGAGCTTCGTCACGACAGGCGGATTCGACCTCGGGTTGGACAGACCCATGGGGATCTCCCGCATTGCGTACCGCTACGAAGATGCGCAAGACACCCTGCTGATCGGCTGCGAGCCCTTCGTCCAACGCACAAACACCCTGCAGGAGACCGGCGTCTGGCGGCCGATCCTGACCGGCCTGACGGAAATCGAACTGAAGTTCCACGATGGGAAACAATGGCAGACCGCCTGGGATTCGAGGAGGGCCGGACGATTGCCGCATGCGGTCCGGATCGCGATCGGCGTCGCGGATCGCCAGGGGCTCGTGCATCGCTATGCGACGACGGTCCCCGTCGCATGCGCAAGCGTTTCTCGCGGACAACCAACCAGGGCCCCGAGCAAACAGCCATGACACGAACCCGCACAGGTCACAGACAAGGCGGCTTCATCCTCGTCGTCGTGCTCGGGGCGGTCCTGGTGCTATCGAGCCTGCTGTTCGGCTTCAACCTGACGGCCCGCACGCGGCTGAATTCAGCCGACAGTTTCCACCGGACCGAACAGGTCGGCGCCGCCGCACGGGCCGGGATTGAGATCGCGATCGCCGCCATTCGGGACGTCAACGACCTCGGCGCGGACCCGCGATTCTCCAGCCTTCTGACCGGGGGCAACTCGTTCCTCATCGACGACGCCAACTGCTCCGTCACGGTCAGCGACGAAAGCGGGCTGCTGAACGTCAACCATCTCAAGACCGCCGACGGGCAACTGAATCGACCGGTCATCGACCAGTTTCTGCGACTGATCGATCTGGTGAACGCCCAACAGGACCGTTCCGAGCGAATCGGCTACGGCGTCGTCCCCTCCCTGATCGACTGGATCGATTCCGACGACGAAGTGACGCGTCTGCCGTTCATCCAGCGGGAGAACACCGGTACCGAGGACGATCACTACCAGGCCCTGCCCCGACCGTACGCCTGCCGCAACCGACCGCTCGACACGGTGGACGATCTGCTCTGGGTCAAAGGCGTCACGCCCGAGGCGTTCAACCGGCTGCGGCCCTTCCTGACCTGCGTCGGCGACGGCAAGATCAACGTCAACGCCGCGCCGAAACTCGTCCTCCAGTCGCTCTCGGAGCAGATGGACGGCGCGGTCGCCCAGATGATCCTCAACCAGCGCAGGATCAAGCCGTTCGCAAACGTCGCGCAGCTCCGAAGCCTGCCCGGAATGACCGATAATGTCTACCGGGCGATTAAAGACCGCATCTGCGTGCGTCCCCAGGACCGATTCTACCGCGTTCTCTCGCGGGCCGGCCTGGCCGACCGCACGCGCGCAGCCGAAGCGTTGCTCAGAAGAAACACGCAGGCCGGAACGGTCGATATGATTCTATACCGGGAACTGTAGAGACGCCGAGGACGCGTCTTGGCCCCCCGGCGACCCTTTGCAGGAGGTGAAGGCATCAGAACGCCCAAGAAATGCATCGGAATCGAGATCGGACGCAACCACGTCCGAGCCGCGCAGATCGCTCGGACCGCGGAGGGTCTTTGCCTGGAGAAAACTCTCGCCACGCAAACCCGACGGAGCACCGATTCGCCGTCGGCGATTCTCCGCTCGCTGATCCAGGACCACGGCTTCGACCCGCGGGCCGACGTCGCGGTGTCTCTGCCTTCCCACACGTTCTTCTTCGCGGACATCCAGACCGACGCGGCCGGGCTGGCGGCGCTCCAGGCGGGCGACGCGTCGAGTCTGCGAGACTGTTTCCCCATTCCGACTGAGGAGGCGGTCACCCAGGTCTGCACCGCCCTGCCTTCTCCGGACGGACGCCATTCTCTGCTGGTGGCCGCCACGTCGTGCGACCAGTTTGCCGCGCACCTGGCCTCGCTCGACGAAGCCAGGATCAAGCCGGTGCGAGTGGACTGCCCGACGATCGCCGGCCAGGCCGCGATCGCCGCGAACCATCCGGCCGCGATTCAAGGGCGGGCGGCCGTCCTGTACGTGGACGAATCCACGATCAACCTCGCCGCGACGCAGGACGGCTATCTGCTGCTCGTCCGCACCCTGCCGATGCTCTCCAGCGAAACGCAGAACCTCGAAACGGTCGTCCAGCAGACCGCGGAGATCCTCGCCCAGGAGATCGAGATCACCTGGAGACGGCTCTTTCACAGCGACCCCGAAGCCGGCCTGTACATCTTCCTGATCGCCTCGGGCCGGATGGCGGAGCTTCTCCCGCCCGCGATGGGCGAGAAAATCAACAGCCGGATCGTGCCGGTTAATCCGTGCGTGAACGTCATCCGGTCGGCAGCGGCCGACGCGGACTCGGCCCTGTGTGTCGCAGAGGGCCTAGCCCTGCGGACGCTCCAGCCGCAGGCGACGAGCCGAACCGATTTCCTCAAGGCCTATCGGACCCGGACCCAGCCGGCCGTGCGGGTGCGCCGGGAGATGGCCATCTGCGGCGGCCTCGCTGCGGCGGCGGTGGCCATCTGGGTGATCGGCCTGTTCCTCCAGCTCTCGTCGCTGGAGTCGCAGTACACCAAGCTCAGAGAGCAGGAAAGAGCGACCTTCCTCCGCGCTGTCCCCGAGGAGCGCACCGTCGTCAATCCCGCGGCGCAGCTCCAACAGAAGCTCGACGCCCTCCGCAAAGACTGCGAGCTGTTCGCCGGCTTCAACCCGAACCAGCCCGGCCCGCTGGAGGTCCTGGCCACGCTGAGCCGGCAGATCCCCGCCTCGGGCAATCTGCGACTGCACGAGATGCTGATCGCCGGGGGCTCCATTCGGATCACCGGCACCTGCGATTCGTTCGCCACGTTCGGCGACTGGCAGCGGATTCTCGAAAACACGCCGGGACTCAGGCTCGTGGACGCTCCGCAGCCGCAAAGACGACCCGAATCGCAAAAGGTGGAGTTCAAGATCTCGCTGTCCACAACGGAGAAGAAGGCATCATGATCCAGATCAACCCACGGGAACGAAACCTGGCGATCGGCGTGGTCGCCCTGCTGGTCGTGTTCGCGGCCTGGACGGCGGTCTTCCGACCCGCCCGGGAACGCATCCGGACCCTCGAACGCATCCTCCCCGAGAAACGAGATCAGGTGCGACAGCTTCAGGCCCAAAGCGTCGAATACCAGACTCTGGCGAACCAGTTCAAAGGCCTGCGGGCGCGAATCGCCTCCCAGGACCCTGGATTCCAGCTGCCTCGATTCCTCGAAACGATGATCAGCCGGCACAAGCTGGACGCCCACGTCACGAAGATGCAGCCCGGCGTCGTACAGGTCCGCCCGGACTACTCCGAGACGGTGGTCACGATCGAGCTCCAGGACATCGCCCCGCGACAGCTCGTCGCATTCCTTACCGAGGTCGACACCGCCGAGGCGGTCGTCCGCGTCGGCAGCCTCTACTTCCGCACCGACGCCACGAACGAGGCCCTGCTCGACGCCACCGTGGAAATCTGCAGCCCCCGGCTGACCGCCGACACGACGCAGGTCGCCCAGGGTTCCTGAGCCGTCAGACGTTGAGGCCCCCCCTCCATCCAAGACGCAGGCAGAAGCCCGAGCCCGGACGAGCCGGTTCGTCTCTGCTATCGCGTCGCATGTTCAGACAACCTCACGTTTCCCCTCGCTTTCCGCTTTCGCAGGTCCAGGCAGAGGACGTCGCCCGCCGCATTACGGAGGTAGAGGCAGCCGTCGGCGAGGGATGGCGCCGACCAGCAGCGTCCGGTGAGAGTCTTGGCCTCGGCGAGGGATCGGTACGCCTCGGGTGTCGCTTCGACGATCCGCAGTGTGCCGTTCTCCTGGAGAACGATCAACTTGCCTTCAGCCAGGATCAGTGAGCCCAGGCCCAGTCGGGGGCTTGTCCAGCGGACTTCGCCGGTTTGCCAGTCGAGGCATTGGAGTTCCTTGTCGTCGAAGCCGTAGAGCGAACCCTGCCAGAGCACGCAGTTGCTCAGATAGGTCTTCATGTTCTTGTTGCGCCACAGTGGGGTGGGCGGGTTCGTCGAGAGGTCGAAGAGGCCGCAGCCCACGCCGTGGCCGGAGGAGACGAAGAGCCTGTTGTCCGCGATGACCACGTCGGAGGCGTTCTGGTCCCAGGTGGTCTTCCAGGGGATCTTCCAGCGGACTTGCCCATCCGCGATGCCAGCGGCGACGACTTCGTGTCCGCTGACGAACGCAAAACAAGCCTGCCCATCGACTTCGAACCGCACGGGCGATGAGTAGCCCGAATACCCTGGCCCGTTGTCCCAGAGTGTCTTGCCGGTGAGCTTGTCGACCGCCAGGCCGGCCGTACCGACGGGCAGGATGAGCTTGTCGCCTGCAATCTGGATCGAGCCGGCAAAGCCCCACCAGACTTGGTAATCGGCCTCCGTCCGAACCGGCGGCTCAAACTTGGCCGACCAGATCACTGCCCCGGTCTCGGCGTTCAGGCAGAAGAAGTGGCCGAGTTTGCTGATCGTGTAGACGCGACCGTCCTCGACCGCGGGCGTGGCCATAGGGCCGCCTTCATAGGCTTTGGGATCGAGTCCGCAGGGATAGGAGTGTTTCCACAACTCTTTGCCTGTCTCGGCGTCCAGGCAGTAGACGGTGTCGATATTGTCGCGGTTGCCCAGCGTGTAGGCCCGTTTGCCTGCGACCGCGATGCATGAGAAACCCGTCCCAACGGAGGCCTTCCAGAGCACCTCTGGCCCGTCGGCAGGCCACTGCCAGCTCAGGCCTATTTCAGGCGAAATCCCGTTTCGGGCTGGTCCTCGCCAACCGGGCCAGTCAGCAGACAAGGCTGGAACAGCGGTTGCGAAGGCGATGATTGCTGCCAGGCGACGATTTCGCATTCATGTTCTCCAAAGGAATCGGTATCGATCGCAGGCCGCGATCGTGGATGGATGATGTCCGCTCGCTGACGAGATGTCAAGGACGATGGGTTTGCGTCGCTGCGACGCATGTCTCAAGTTCTTGTTTTGAAAGGACTTAAGATGGTTCCTGTCGGTTTCGATTTGCGTGGGGTCAACTCCCGTGGGGCGATCCGCTCGAAAGTCGGGGAATCCTGAAACGGCGGCTGGGTCGTCGCGTCTTAATCGTGAAAGCTGACGGTCCAATGATGCAAAGGCGGTTCGGGATATGGCGACAATCGAGAAAACGCAGAACGATGGTGTGGAACTGACGGTGGGGCCCAAGGCGGAGGGGGCCCCGGCCGTCGATCATGGTCAACTGATTGCCAAGCTGCATGAGGGGTGTATCCGGCTCAAGCGACAGGTGCACCAGGTGATCGTGGGACAGGACGAGGTGATCGATTCGGTGGTCTGTTGCATGCTGGCTGGCGGGCATTGCATCGTCCAGGGCGTGCCGGGCCTGGCCAAGACGCTCATGCTCCGCTCGATTGCCGACGCGATGAAGATGCGGTTCAACCGGATCCAGTTCACGCCGGACCTGATGCCCTCGGACATCACCGGCGCCGACATCATCCAGCGGGACGCCCAGTCCAGGCAGCGAAAGTTCGAGTTCGTCAAAGGACCGATCTTTGCCAACATCGTGCTGGCCGACGAAATCAACCGCACGCCGCCTAAGACGCAGGCGGCGCTGCTCCAGGCGATGCAGGAGCGGGAGGTCACGATCTCCGGCCGCACACATAAACTGGCGGAGCCCTTTTTTGTGCTGGCGACGCAGAACCCGATCGAGCAGGAGGGGACGTATCCGCTGCCGGAAGCCGCGCTCGATCGCTTCATGTTCATGGTCTACATCGACTATCCGACCGCCAAGGAAGAGCATTTGATGGTCAAGCAGACCACCACCGGTAAGAAGCACTCGATTGCCCCTGTGCTGGACACGGAGGATATGGTGCTGTTCCAGGAAATCGTGCGGATGGCCCCGGTCAGCGACACGGTGATCGGCTACTGCATCCGCCTGGTTCGCGCGACCCGGCCGACGGACCCGCTGGCGACGGCCATGGTGAAGAAGTACCTCAAGTGGGGAGCGGGTCCCCGGTCAGGACAGTTCATGACGCTGGGGGCCAAGGCCCTGGCTTTGACCAAGGGGCGGATCACGCCGAGCTTCGACGACGTCAAGGCGATCTGCAGGCTGGTCCTGCGTCATCGCGTGATTCCGAACTTCAACGCCGAGGCCGACGGGATCAGCACCGAGGCGATCCTGGGCGACCTGGTGGAGAAGGTGGCGACGCCGAAATGAAGGGCGGCATAGTACGTATAGGACGGATGGGATCATGACAACGTCAAGTCGGGAGTATCTCGATCCGCTGTTCTTGAACAAGCTGGCGAACCTGGAACTGGTGGCTCGGTACGCGGTGGAGGGGTTCTTCTCCGGCCTGCACCCCAGCCCGTTCCAGGGCTTCAGCGTCGAGTACAGCGACCACCGCGAATACCATCCCGGCGATGAGGTGAAGTTCGTCGACTGGAAGGTGTACGCCCGCACGGACCGGCTCTGCATCAAGCGGTTCCATCAGGAGACGAACACGACGGTGTACGTTCTGCTCGACGTCAGCAAGAGCATGTCGTTCGGGGGCGGCTCGATCCGCAAGATCGACTACGCCTGCTGCCTGTCGGCTGCGCTGACGTACCTGATGCTCAAGCAGGGCGACAGCACGGGGCTGATGCTCTTCGCGGAGAAGGTGATCTCGCAAGTTCCTCCGGCCTCCCGGCGGACGCACATTCACGCGATTCTGCAGGCCCTGGACCGCCAGACGACCGCAGGGCAGACGAATCTGGCTTCGGTCCTGCATACGGTCGCTGAGACGACCAAACGCCGGGGTCTGGTCGTCCTGATCTCCGACCTGCTCGACGACGAAGACGACATCTTCCGCGGCCTGGCCCACCTGAAGTTCCTCAAGCACGACGTGATCGTCTTTCATGTGATGGATCCCCGGGAGTTGGACCTCAAGTATGAGGGCCTGATCCAGTTCGAGGACCTGGAGACCGGCGACAAGTTCCGCACGTTCCCCCAGTCGATCCGCGATGGCTACCAGCAGCGGGTTACCGACTTTCTCGACAACGTCAAGAAGACCCTGGGCAAGAGCGGCATCGACTACTGTCTGCTGGAGACCTCGCTACCCCTGGACCGGGCCTTCCTCGCCTATCTGCTCAGGCGAAGGAGGCTGATGTGAGCTTTCTGGCGTGGACCTTCCTGTTCGGATCGGCGGCGGTGATCGGGCCGATCGCGGCTCACCTGCTGGCCAAGCCTCGCTTTCGCCGGGTGCCGTTCACGATGCTGCAATTCCTTCGTGCCGGCCGACAGGAGAGCCACTCCCGCCGAAAGCTCCGCGACATTCTCGTGCTGCTCCTGCGATGCGCGATCATCGTGCTGATCGCGGTGCTGTTCGCCCGGCCGGTGTTGGAGGTTCAGTCGCCGCCGCAGTCGCATAAACCGGTACTCTATCTGGCCCTGGACGACTCGGCGTCCATGGCCTATCGCGATCGCGGGGAGAGCCTGTTCTCGAAGATGATCGAGAAGGCGATCGACCATGTGCGTCAAGCCCCGTCTGATGCCGTGTTCGGCGTGTGCGGACTCGCATCGGGCAGAACCGCCGAGGGATTGACTCGCAGTCAGGCCCTCGCGGAGATCGGGCGATTGGCCGTCGTGTCCAGGAGCGCACGGCCTGCGGATTTCGTGAAAGCCCTGGAGTCGCAGGGCTCCGCTGGATTTCGCGCCGGCGTGCTCTCGGCGGTCGTGCTCAGCGATTTCAGTCCGGACGTCTTGCGGCAGTTCGAGCGGATTCGCAAGCCCGCGGCCGTCGACGCGTTGTCGCACGAGATCGTCGCTCCCAGGGACCCCGTGAGCAACGTGGCGATTGCCGACGCAAATCCCATCGAGACCGCAGACAACAAGCTCGACATCGATGTGGTCGTCGCCAACGGTGGGGACAAGCAGGAGCATCGCAAGCTAATCGCCAAATTCGATGATCTGAGGCCCGTTTCCACGGACGTGACGCTGTCGGCAGGCGAGCGGAAAGCGGTTCGCATCCGGATCGATCTGGGACCGCGAGGGCAGGGTACCGGGCGGTCCTGCCTTCCGCTGGGACTGAGTCTCGAGCCCCGGGACGGTCTGGAGGCGGATGACGTATATCGTCTTGGCGTGTGCATGGTCCAGACTGCGGCCACGAAGGTCCTCGTGATCAGCCGAGGGGATGAAGCATTTCTGTTTGAGACCGCTGTCGAGGCCCTCATGGAGAAAGGCACCGCCGGCGGCATGAACCTGCGGAAGACCCGCGAGAGCGACCTTCGCAGCGACGACCTGGAATGGGCCGACGTCGTTGTGTTCTCCAGTCTGCCGACGAACGCCTCCTATCCGATCAGCCTGCTTCGAGGTTGCCTGGCCCGCGGCGGGCGGCTCGTCTTCTTTGCGACTGATCTCGGCAGCCCCCAGATCGCGGACATGCTGCTTCGCGAGGGACTGATTCCCGCTGTGCCCCAGAGGTGGAGCCAGGGACTCGCGTGGCCCCAGCCGCAGCCCGTCGCCGGCGAGGAGGCCCTGTCCAGCGAGGCGACGATCCAAACCCTCGCGAGCTATCGGTTCGACAAGATCGCCCTGAAGGGGCATTGGCTGTGTCGGACGTCGAGCCAGGCACAATGCGTGTGGCGACTGGCCAATGACGCTGCCTTCATCTACACCCAGGCTCAGAACACGGGCATCTCGATCCTGGTGAACACGAGCATCGACGATTCGCGCGGGCTGCTCGCCAAATCCGGAGCCTGGGTGGCGTTCTGCCGATTCCTGGTCGGCGAGGGCGAGCGGGTCCGGCGGCTCTGTCTCCGTGCGGAAGATCGTCCGACGCTCGAACTGCCCGCCTCGATGCGGGCCGTCGGGCGGACCCTCGTCCATGTGGAGAACTGCGATGGCGGCAAGGCCCGCGCCGCGATAGAAGGCGCCAGACTGGTCCTGCCCGCTCCGCAGGGGATCGGCTGGATGCGGACGCAAGGTGAGCCGATGCTGCACGTCGGCGTCAATCTACCCCAGGGCGAGACGAATCTTCTCCGACCGACCGAGGACGCGGTCGCCGCCGCGATGAAGCGGGCGTTTCTGGTCGAGCCCGGTCGGGAGCGGTCGCTTGCACAAGGGATTCCGCCCGTGCAGAGCAAGCTCCTCTGGCGTGCGTTCGCCTGGGCGATCGTGCCGCTGTTGCTGCTGGAGCCCGTGGTCACAAACAGGCTGAAGAGATGAAGTATGTCCGCTGCGGTTGACGACATTCTGAATGATCTGATCGCCCGGGTGGGACGCGTGCGGCGGTGGCTGCTGGCCCTCAGCGCTCTGCGGATTGGCGCCCTGGGGCTGGCCTGCATTTCGCTGTACATCGGCGGATACGCCTGGCTCGACCATCGCATCCACTTCGGTTCGATTGGCAGGTTGTCGTCGCTGGTTCTGTTTCTGGCCCTGCTGGCTGTCGGCCTGCATTTCATCGTCCGCGTTCTCCGTCGCGACATGACCTACGCCAACGCCGCCAACTACATCGAGGGCAAACGCAGCTTCGACCAGCAGCTTGTGGCGGCGGTGGAATACTACGAAGGACGCGTCGATTACCCCTACTCCAAGTCGCTCGCGGCCCAACTGGTCCGACAGGTTGACTCTGCGACGCAGGGATACCGCTTCGATTCCACGATCGAGAAGTGGCAAGGGTATCTGCTCGCCGGCTTCGTTCTGCTCTGTGCGTGCGTCGTCGGGTTCTTCGTCCATCAGAACGTGCTGTTCTTCTCTTCGTACCTCGCCCGGTTGCTCCGGCCGTTTTCCGCTGTCCAGCCGGCGGCTGACACAGTCCTGGAATCCGCCACGGGCGACATCGTCGCAGGCGTGGACGACCCGGTGACGTTCGAACTGGCGGTCGAGGGCCGTGTCCCGGAATCTGCTTCGCTCGTGCTGACGCGGTGTGACCCGAACGATGCGAATGCCCCTCGCGAGTCCCTCACGGAGAGGATCGAACTTGCACGGAGCACCGACTCCGATGGCAGGACGAAGTTCACCGCGACGGAATCCTTCGACGCTCCGGGCCGGTTCGAGTACCGGTTCGAGACGCCCCAGGCTCGGTCGGATTCGCACGAACTTCGCGTGTGCGAGTCGCCCTCGATCGATCGCATCACGGCCAAGGTGTTTCCGCCCGGCGCGCCGCCGGAGGGCGGCGACTCCGATCCGAACGGAACGCCCGCGACCCCGATGCAGCCGTATGAAGTGGAGCTGGCCGACAAGCCGCTGGAAGTGCTGCCTCACAGCCGGGTCGAGCTGACGGCCCAGGCGTCGACCCCGCTTCGCGAGGCGACGATGACCGGGCCCGACGGCACACCGGTGACGCAGCCGCTCAATGGTGAGAACCGTTTCGGTTTCGAATTCACCGCCGACAAACCGTCCTCGATTCAGCTCAACGCCGTTAGCGTCGACGGCTTGACCAGCGGTCAAACCAAGGAATTGCGGGTCGTGCTCAAGTCGGACGCGCGGCCCGAGTTCAAGCTGGTCTCGCCCGACGGCGACTGCCTGGCCACCGACGTCGCCAGCATCCCGATCGCGTTCGAGGTGACGGACGATTTCGGGCTTGAGCGAGCGGAGTTGCTTTGCGAACTGCCAGGCCGGGAGGCCGTCGTGCTGAAGTCGGTCTCGCCTCAGGGGGGCAGGCAGGTCTCGCTCGCCCACGTGTTCGAACTGGAGGAGCACGAGCTGCGTGTCGGCGACGCGATTCTCTTCTATGCCAGAGCCAGGGACATCGACACCGGCCATCGGCCCACCGACGCGAACGTATGCAGCGAGGTCTATCTGATTGAGATCCGGCCGTATCGGCAGTACTGGCACCGGGAGTCGGGCGGCAACCAGTCGAATGCGGCTCCCGGACTTATCCCGGAAGACCTCATCGCGGTTCTGGAATACACGCGGGCGGTGGTGAAGAAGACCTGGACGCTGGCCCGATCGCCGCAGTCGGCGGTGGAGGACCGTCCCAGGCTCCAGGCCTTGGCGGAGGACGTTCAGTACTGCGCCTCCCGGCTGACCACGATCCGCGACGACCCGGAGAACGGTTTCGCCGAGGGCGACAAAGCCGTGATGAATCGCGTGCTCGAATCCTATCGGCAGGCGGAGACCCACCTTAAGAACGCCGATCCGAACGCCGCGTTGCCTCCGAGCCAGGACGCCTATCGTGTCCTCCGCATGTTCATCGACGAGCTGCATCTGAAATGGACGCCGCCGGAGAGCGGGACCAGTGCGCCGCAGGAGACTCCCGAGAAGGTCAAGATCCAGGAGCAGCCGCAGGACCCCAAGATGGACAAGGACCGCATCGAAAACCAACTCCAGGAGATGCAGCAGAAGGTCGATTCGCTCTCGAAACAGCAGCAATCACTCAAGGCGGACCTCGCCAAGGCGATGCGGCGGGAAGAGGATTCAAGGACTGAAGCCCAATCCGCGGACCATTCCGGCGGCGGAAACGGGAACCCGTCTCAAGATCAGGCGGATGACAAACAGGCCGGCTCGTCCGGCGAGGGAGATTCCGGGAAACCGACCGGCGAGTCCGGCTCGTCCCAAGGATCGCAGGGACAGAATGACGGTGAGCAACCGGCTTCTTCGCCGCAGGGCCAGTCGGGGACACAAGGGAGCCAGGGGCAGCAGCAGGATGGCGGGCAGGCGTCGTCGCAAGCAAATGGCTCCGGCGAATCGGGCGGCCAAAGTCAGTCTCAAGGCCAACAATCCGGCGGCCGGCAGAGTGGACAATCGGGTCAGGGACAGAGTGGGCAGCAAGGCCAACAATCCAGCCCCGGACAAAGCGGAAATCCCGGAAACAGTCCCGGCAGGGAAGGAACCGGGCAAGCTGGCAACATACCAGGGCAAGGTTCCGCCCAGGCCGATGCGCAGATGCGTATGCTCCAGGCCCGCCAGAAGGCCTTGCGAGAGCAAGCTTCGCAAATCAGCAAGGATATGGACGGGCTGACCGCTTCCGACGATTCTTCGCAGGGGCAACCCGGTCGGGAGGCCAAAGGGCATCTCGATCAGGCGGTCGAGGCGATGCAGCGGCTTGAAGAACATCTTGAAGACGCCCGGTACGGGTCCGGCGACGGGCCTTCATCCGAGGGCATGGCCGATCTGGCGGAATCCGCGGCCCGCCGGTTGGCTGAGGCGGGGCAGACGATCCGCCGCGGGCTTCTGGGCGAGGGAGAGAGTTCGCTGGAAGCGGCCCGCGAAATCGCCGAACAGCTCGCGCGGGATGCACAAGCGTACGACGAGTCGCTCAGCGAGGCCCAGAAGCAGAAGATGCAGGATCGACTCAAGGCCGCCGAGCGGCTGCTGGAGAGCATGGCCGGGGCGCAATGGACCACGATGTCCAGCGGAGGCGGTCCCGGCATGGGTCATGTCTACACGAAAGATCCGCATACCTCGCCCGCGGAGGCCGCTCGCCTGCTCGCTCGGCAGTTCTGGTCGATGAGCCTGAAGGGACAAAACCGTCGAAGTCGGCTCATGGAGCAGGAATCGTCGGATGTGGAGTTCTTCGAAGCGGAGACCGAATTCTTCGAGAAGGCGGCGAAATTCGGATCGCAGAGCGTGCAGCAATGATCTTCGTGGATTACCCAGGACATCTCGTTGCTTTGGGGCTGACGCTGGCGGCCGCCGCGGTTGTCCTCGTCGCCTTCCGCGCGGGCCCGCTGCAGACGCCGCAGCGCAACCGATACCGCCGGCTCCTGGCGGCTCTGCATTATGCTGCGATTCTGCTGGTGCTTGTCATCCTCTGGAATCCCTCGGCCAGGCAAAAGGAAGAAACGTTCGGGAAGAACACCGTCCTGGCGGTCTTCGATACGAGCGAGAGCATGTCCGTGGCCGACGATGGGCGGCAGTCGCGTCTCGATCGGTCGCTGAGCCGATTCGAGGAATGCTTCGACAAGCCGGGCGGGGATGGGCCTCAGTACCGTGTCTACGGCTTCGACGATCGCGCCTACCACTGCGGTTTTGCGGGTCTCCTCCGGCGGTGGGGCTCGCGAAGCAATCTGCACGAGGCGGTCTCGCTCGCGGCCGACTGTGTTACGCAAGATGCGCAGAGTTCGACGCAGGACGAGCCCCCCGGTTTGGTCGTCTTCACGGACGGGCGGGCCGACGACCGGGACCCGCGGCGCTATCTGCCTGCGTTGCGGGAAGACCTGCCGATCCTGATCGTGGGCGTGGGGGCCCGCAGCCCGCGGCCCGACCTGGCGGTCGAGATGCTCATGAGCCCGGCGGCCGCCTGGGTCGACACGACATATGACGTTGGCGTCGTGGTGTCCGCCGCGGATGTGCCGAATGCTGCTGTGACGCTTGAATTGCTCTGCGACAACGAGATTGTCGAGAAACGTCAGATCGATCGAGAGGCCTTCCAGGCCGGCAGCCCGGGGACCGCACAGGCGACGGCCAGATTCACCGTCCCGGCGCAGGGGCTCGGCGTCCACGTGTTGACCGCCCGCGTCCAACCGGGCCGGGGCGAGATCAATCTGGGAAACAACGCCCGCACGACGTCGGTCGAGGTGATGCAGGACCGTCCGCTGCGGGTCCTGCTGCACTCGCAATGGGCCAACTTCAACATCGGCAAAATCCGCCAGGCGTTGTCGCGGGACAAACGCATTCGACTGGACCTGGGCTTCGACGTGATCAAGAACAGGCCTCTGTCGGATCGGGCGACGCGCGCCACGGGGTATGTGACCCTGGCGAAGTTCCGGACTCGGCAGGATGAATACGACGTGATCATCATGGGATCCTCGTACATCGGTTTCCCGGGCGACGATTTCAAGGAGAACACTCTGTACGATTTCTTCGCCAAGCGGGGCGGCGCCATGATCCTTCTGCCGGGCGAAACGGTGCACGCCCTGGCGACGGACAGCCAGGGCCGCGGCCTGTCCACGCTGCCGGTTCTGTTCGCGCGGCAAGAGCAGGGCGCCTTTCCCACAACGGCGATTCCGAGTCCCGCGAGGGTGTGGCCGCCGCAGCGCGATGCGATCAAGCTGTCCTTCGAAGCCGAGATCGCGCATGTGTTCGATCCGAGCGTATTGGCGGAGCCGCCGTATCGGGTCTCGCCGTACTACGGGATTGCCGCGACAAAACCCGCAGCCACGACGCTGGCGATGGTCGGCGATACGCCGATCGTCTCGGTGCACAGGGTCGGCCGGGGTCGCGTATGTCTGCTCAACATCTCGAAGCTGTTCACCCTCTACCGCGAGGACAGGCAAGGCGGCGCGCTGAGCGAACTGATGTGCGGCCTGGTGGCGTATCTGGGTCGCACTCCTTCGCAGGGAGCGAGCGTCGAGCTGTTCGCCGAGCGGACCGTCGAAAACCCGCGGCGGGTCGAATTCAACGCCCATGTGATGGATAAGTCCTTCGAGCCGGCTCCAGGGGCGAACGTCCTGCTGACCGTGGGCGAACAGGTCGTGGGCATGGAGCCGATCGGTCGGGGCTACTACCGGGCGACGCTCGACTGGGGCCCGGGGCAATCCGTCGTCGCCACCGCCCAGGCGGAGCTCAACGGTTCGTTCCTGGGCGAGCGGACTCTTGCGACGACCCTGCCGGCGGTACGCGACGAGATGTCCTGCGTCGATCTGGACGAGCCGTTTTTGCGTATGCTGGCGGAGCGAATGAAGGCTCGCTATGTTCACATCGACGATCTGAACGAGAAGGCCGCCGAGACCTTCGAATCCCGGCGTCAGATCGGAACGATCGAAAAAGTCACGAGCGTCTGGCCGAGATGGCCCTTGCTGGTGGTGTTGTGTTTGTTGCTCTCGACCGGCTGGTTCATCCGCCGGGCGATTGGATTGGTGTGAGGAGTATTCGGATGGTTCAAACAATCGTGAGTGCTGCTTGCATGATGTTGGTCGCGACCGCTGGGGTCGCGGAGGATCGCCTTGCGGGCGAAACCTACGCGGTTGTCGTCAGCGGGGTCGGCAAGGACCCGCAGGACCTTGTCGCAAGGGGACAGGTGCTGAGTGAATTGCGGACGTACTTGAGCGAAAAAGCTTTCGTCAAGCCTGAACGGCTGACGGTCCTGGCGCCCGACGCCGCGACGGCGCAGGAGGTGAAGAACGCGATCGACGCGGTGGTCCGAACCGCACGAGAGACCGATCGATTCGTCTTCTATTACATCGGCCAGGCAAACCCGGCGGGAGGCTCCCTGCGATTGAACCTGCCCGGCCCGGATGTCACGCAGGACGATTGGGCCCGGTGGCTGTCGGGAGTCAAGGCCAGGACCCAGCTTGTCGTTCTGGACTGTCCCTGCGCCGCGGCCGCGGCCAAAGCCCTTGCCCGCCCCGGCAGAGTCGTCGTCATGGCTGCGACCGAAACACAGGTGTACAGCCCTCGATTCAGCCTGCACTTCGTTCCGGCCCTGGCCCGACCGCAGAGCGACACGAATCATGACGGCCGCGTAAGCGTGCTCGAAGCCTTCACCGCGACAGCTCGCGAAATCGAGCAGTGGTACCGTCAGATGAAGCTGCTCCCAACGGAAACCCCATGCATCGAGGACAATGGCGACGGCCGGCCCTCGGAGCAGCCCTGGCGATATCCGCAGGATGGCTGCGATGGCCGATTGGCCGCAGAGTTCGTGGTTGCTCCAGGGTCCTGAACAGGGGAACCATCCATATGGGTGAGGTGACGCAATGGAATCGATAGGACGACGAGACTTCCTCATGCTCGCAGGCGGCGCGCTGCTGGGCGTGGCCGCACAGGGGGCCAACGGGCCTCGCACAGCCCGTCCCGGGACACGCTCAGGTCCACCGAACTCGCCATACGATCCGAACGCGCCGGCTGAGCCGACCGACCTGGACGAGTACGATTTCGTTCTGCCTCGGGTCCGCGTGGTGGAACTGGCGTTCAAAGACCGGGGCAAAGGGCCCGACGTCTGGAACGTCCGCCCCGGCGGCGACGCCAATCTGCTCCGCGAACTGGCCCGCATCGTGCGTTGCCACGTCAAGCCCATTTCGGGCGCCATGGACTGGCAACCGCAGTATGCCTACGATGGGCAGCTCAATGCCGCCGTGACTTTCGACGACCCCGGACTGCTTCGTCACTATCCATTTCTTTTCATGACCGGCGAGAACCACTTCGAACTCAGTTCCGATCAGAAGGGCAATCTCAAGGACTTCCTCACCACCGGCGGTTTCCTCCTGATGGACGACTGCGTCGTCGGCTCCGGCGGCGATTTCTTCTACACGAGCTGCTTTCAACTGCTGGAGGGGCTGTTCGGTAGGGGCTCCGTCAAGGCGATCCCCCGCGACCACGAGGTGTTCCACAATGTCTTCGACCTGGGGGGAACCGGGCTGCCGTACCTGCAATACGCTGGCGGACGGGGCACGCATGGCCAGAATCATGGGGCCCGAGGTTTGTTCCTGGAAAACCGCCTGGCTGTCTTCCTGAGCTCCAACGACCTCCATTGCGGCTGGTGCGACAGCCACGGCGTCGAGTGGGGACCCGAGGGATACCGCAAGACCATTCAGATGGGGATCAATATCATCCTGTACGCGATGACGCACTGATTGCCCCCTCACGGCTCTGAAGCCAGAAGCCATGAAGATTTATCGAAAGGCCAGTCTGCTGGACGCCGAGGGGAGATTGAAGACGCCAGCCCCAATCAGTCCGCTTCAGAGCAAAATGCGCCCGGCAGGATTCGAACCTGCGACCCCCGGTTTAGGAAACCGGTGCTCTATCCTACTGAGCTACGGGCGCAAATCATTATCAAATAAGGGTTTGAAGCAAATCAACCCGAACGAACATTCTGGTTGCTACAACCTTGACTACAACCATAGACTCCCATAGACTCTCAGTGCGTTCTTGAGTCCTTCGGCTGTAGCAAGGAGTCTCTATCATGACAAAGCCCACGTTGATACGTTCTGACAAATTCCCACTTACATTACACAAGACGGGCCAGTTCTGCAAGAAGATCAAAGGCAAGATATACTATTTTGGGACCGATAGGCGAAAGGCTCTCGATCGCTATCTTGAGCAGGCTGCCTCCCTGCATGCTGGCCGACCAGTGAGTCACAGCCCGACAGCCGAGCAGCTTTCCATAAAGACGATGTGTAACCTGTACCTGGATCACCAGGAGTCAAGGGTCGCCGTCGGTGAGGTTAAGCCACGACACCTTTCTGACCAAGTCTCTCTCTTGAAGGCATTTGTGAGATCTGTCGGGCCCCACCGAATGGTGTCCGATGTTTCGACTCTGGACCTGCAGAATTATCGAACGAGACTGATTGGAGCGAAAAGCTCGCCGAACACCATAAA
>DATIKY010000345.1:0-20787 GCA_035476995.1 Sedimentisphaerales bacterium
GATGGTCACGACAAGGTGGACAGCGAATCCTCAACTTCCGCTGCTACGTCAAATCCGGATTGTGGAAGGAATTCTGGGATACCTACAGTCGGCTTCGCCGCTGTGCGTAACCCGGTACGTAAAATGAAACCTGCACCCAAACTATGTATGCGAGCTAATGAGGAGTCTGATCATGAATGCCAGACGGATGCTTGTACTGAGCATGGGTGCTCTTGTTTTCTTGTCGATCGGCAGTGCGGCGTCGGCGGTCACGGTGACACTGACGTATGAAGACCCCTGTTCGGTGATGGGGGCGTTGAACAACTATGATGGGGACGCGTTTTCGGAAGTGGCGGCGGGGATGACCGGTCCGGCCAAACCGTATATCAGCACCGCCTTCTTCGGCGGAGGCCATTCGGCGGAACGCCGGGCAATCGCGGAGTTCGCGTTGGAGCCGATGCGCGACGTTTCCGTTGATCCCAACGCCGTCACGTCGGCGCTGCTGCGATTCTACTTCGACGATGTGATCTTCCCGGGCAATTCGCCGGAGCCCTACACGACCCAGGACTTCACTCTGGAATTGTATACGGAGACGGCCAACGGGCGTCTCGACGGGGTGGACGCCAATGACGCGGACGCGACCGTCGGCGGCGATGGGCCCGACGATTGGCAAGGCGGTGTTGTACAGAGCTGGCGTTTCGTCGCGGGACAGGTCGAGGGATTGCAGGCGGGCCAGAAGATCGTCGGCATGTTCGGACCGGACGAGCCTTTCCCTGCCGCTTTCGACGACGACAAACTGGCCATCTACGGCATGATCGGTTTCGAGGTGGACGTGGCCGATGCCCTGCGGGCGGTGATGGACGATCCGAACATCACGTACGTGGGTTTTCGCTGGATCTGCAACAATGAAGGCGGCTACTGGACCAGTATGGATCCTAAGGGATACTTGCCCAGCCTGGCCGTCGATATGGTCGCCGAAGAACCCCTGGTCTTCGCTTTGCAGTCCACCGATTCCGGTCCGCTGCAGGGCAGGCATGCCGGACGTCCGTACCAGGTGTTCAACGGTGTGGACGACGAAGCCATCTACCTGACCGTCGGCGAGTGGCAAGGCGGCCACAATCCGAATGCCGTGTGGACCTGGCCGCTGGCCGACGGGATCATCAGTTGGGATGTTTTCGCGGACCCCACGGGTGAAACGGATCGCCCGGAAGTCGTCACCTATGACGCGGCGGGCAATACGCTCTACGTCTGCCGGGACGCCGCCACAGGGGATTACACCCTGGTCGCCGATCAGAGCGATGTACCGGATGGTTTGGAGAAATTGTACTACAAAGCCGAGATTGCGGACGGAACGCTCAACATAGGGAACACCGGCATACCCGTCGGGGGCCGGACCGACCGTCAACAGGTCCTGCTCAGCGAGTTCAACCTGATGCGGCCCGGGCGCTACGGTCTCGATCCCGGCCATCTGGTTTCGGCCCGTCTGGAACTGACCATCGATCGTGTCGTCGATATGGCCCACACGGGAAACAATATGGTGCTGATTCCCTCGATCCTGTACGTGAACGCCTACGAGGGCGACGGCATCCTGAATCTGTTCGAGAACGCCCAGGCCGATTTCGAACGCATCAATCATGAGCAAGCCGATGCGGCGGTCTGGTTGACCATCGATGGCTCGGCCGCGGGCGATCCGATCACCGACTTCGCCCTGTCCTGGTACAAACTGGTTGATCCGGGGCTCGGCGAGCAGTTCACGATTCGAATCGACGTCACCGACGCCGTCCGTCGGCTGTTGGAGAACGGCGCTGGGTATGCCGGCTTCGTCTGTTCGTGCTCGCCCGACGGCGAGTTCGCGCTGGCCAGCGTCGATCTGGTCGACACCGTCAGCGGCGCCACGTACCTGCCGAGACTGGTCCTGGAGACGAGTCTCCAATAGGCCGTGCGACTTCCGGTGCGACGGGGTCGTTCGAGCGGTAGTTAAGAGTGAGTGGATTGTGGGCCTGACTCGTTGTCGGGCAATGGCCACCAAGCGAGCACGCAGATGCAGGCAAGGCAGCCTGGAGACGATGCAAACGTATCGTCCAGGCTGCCTTTTCGTTTTGGCTCGCAGAGTGTTTTCAGGCACCAAGAACGAAGGATGAAAGGACAAGACAATGTTGACCTCCAAACAGTATCAGGGCTCACTGATGGCGATCCTCTGGGTCGCCGGATTCGCATGCTCGAATACGATCTGGCCCAGAGATCCCAGCGGACCGGTCCCGGGACCGAGGAGAGCGAAGGCACGGTGGATGGGAACGTAGAGGGGCAGTGGCGGTTCGATGATTGCGAAGCGACGGGGCATCCCTGCGAGCGTGACGCGGCCTCGGCCGGCGATCGGGTCGCCATGGCGGATTCCGCCTGTGCGCCGCCTTGTCTGAAGGGCCTCCGCGTGGCCGTGATCGGCGGTCTCGATCGGCTGGAAACGCACTACCGCCGAGTGGTCGAGGATCTGGGCGGGCAGTTCTGCTTCCACAATGGGAACTGTCGCGGCGGCTGTGAGATCCTCAAGAGCGTGGTCGGCCCGGGGGCAGTAGTGGCGGTCCCTCGTTGCGGTCGTAGAGGTGGCCGGCCGGCCGCGGCAAGGCCACGCTTTCCTCGATCCAGGCCATGGCGAAATCGGCGTCGGTCTACATCGAATGGTCCGATGGATTCAGCGTCGAGTTCCTGGTTCGCTTCGGTCAGGAGGAATCGCACACAATCACAGGTCTGGGCCTGATCGACATCATCGAAGCGCAGACGGAATTGCCCACCGTCCATGAACACTCGGCTGGGGAGCATCGTATATGGGGATTATGCTCGGTTGCTGGATTCGCCGACTCTCCCAGCCGGTGATGGAAAAAGTTTTTTTTGACAGGACGGGGTAGTTCCTGTATATTACCTCTATGCGACTGTTCTGGCTCACGGTTTTGGGGTGCTTCCTGTGGGTTGCCGCGCACGAGGTGGTGGCCCACGCGGGTTCGTTCTGCGATCCCGCTGCGACACCGGCCAGGTGTTTCGACGAACATAACCACGATTCTTCCACTCCCGACGACCCGGGGAATGCCGATGACGACCACCACGGTTGCGACTCCCACAGGCATCTTCAAGACTCTGTCGTGCCGGCCAAGCCTGTCGCCAAGCCCGTGATGACGCTTGAGACCCCGGTCGTATTCGACTCCGTTGGGACTCACCCGCAAGAGCATCTGCTGCTTTCCCTTACACGGGTCCTTTACCCACCCGCGCAAGAGCCGCCGCGCTACCTTTCTGCGCAGACATTGCTGCTGTAGATACCGCATTGCGTTTCCCGCCGCACACTTGCCACCGGTCTCTGCCTGTCGGCATTCGAGGGGCTTGCCTGGCCGAAACAGGCGGCTCAGAACCGGCGCGTGTGAGGCTCTCTCCAAACACCTGACTACTCTTGCATCTGGAGGTTGTCCGAGAATGAACAAGCATATCCTCGGTGCCGTCTGCGTGTTTCCCCTGATCGTTGGAATTGCGGTGGCTACCCTGGCCGGAGGCTGCATGACGCGCAGCAGGTCACAGGAACCGCCGGCTGACTCTCCTCGTCAGATCGATCCTGCCGGCGACGTCGCGTCGCCGGAGGTCGCTGAGCCGCAGGGGGCGATCACCCTGAAGGAGGCCATTGCCCACGCACTGCTGAACAGCCCGTCGTTGAAGGTGTTCTCGATTGAGACCCGCATTGCCGACGCGAGGAAGCTGCAAGCGGGTCTGCGTCCCAACCCCGAATTGACGCTGGAGGTGGAGGATTTCGCAGGCTCGGGAGATCTGAGCGGCTTCGACGCAGCGCAGACCACCATCGGGATCGGCCAGATCCTGGAGCTTGCCGGCAAGCGGGAGAAACGCGTGGCCGTCGCTGCCGCCGAGGAGAAGTTGGCTCAGTTGGACTACGAGGCCAGGCGACTGGACGTGATGAACCAGGTCACGCTGGCGTTCATTGAGGTTCTGGCCGCCCAGGAACAGCAGGATGTGGCGGAGGGCCTCGTGCGACTGGCCGAGAAGGTCCAGGAGGTCGTGCGCCAGCGCGTCGAGGCAGGCAAGGATTCCCCGGTTGAGCAGGCCAAGGCCCAGGTGGCTCTGTCGTCGGCACGCATCACGTTGCGAGCAGCCCAGGAACGGTTGGCCTCCGCCCGACGGATACTGGCGACCGCGTGGGGCGGGGAGACTCCCCGATTCGACAGTGCGACAGGTGATCTGCACGCAGTCCAGGCAATCCCTGGCTTCGAGGAGTTGGTCGGGCGAATCCCCGCGAATCCTGCCATCGAGCGGTGGATCGCCAACGAGCAGACGCGTAAGGCCGATCTGGCTCTTCAGAAGGCGAGGGTCACGCCGGACCTTGGCGTCAGTGGTGGGCTTCGATACGCCGCCGAAGGCGATGACACCGCGTTTGTTGTCGGTCTTGCGATTCCACTGCCGGTGTTTGACAGGAACCAGGCCGGCGTCCAGGAGGCGACCCTGCAACTGGCGCAAGCCCGAGAGAATACGAAAGTGGCCGTCCTGGACGCCAGAACGAGTCTGTCGCAGGCTATGGGGCAGGCGACCAGCGCCCTGGCCGAGGTGACCGCCCTGCGCGAGGAGATACTCCCGTCGGCCCAGAACACACTGGCGGCAACAGAAGAGGGCTATCGTCAGGGCAAGTTCGACTATCTGAGTCTGCTGGATGCACAGAGGACCTACTTCGACGCCCAGCAGCAATACCTCCATGCGTTGACAACCTATCACAAGGCCAGGACAGACATCGAGCTGCTGATTGGCCGGCCCATCGATACCGCCGAACAGGATCTCTGAGAAGTGAGGATAGACCCATGAAACAGAACGGTTTCTTTGTCATCATCGTGCTTGTCGCAGGCGTGGCCCTGGGAATCGGAGCCTCCAAGCTTGGCCTCCTGCCCGGCGGCGCCGGGAGCAATCTCGCGGCCGTCGCCGCCACAGCGGAGGACGCACACGACCACGCCGCCGGGGGGCACGCCCACGACGAGGGAGGGCACAGCCATGGCGACGAGAAGACAACCCAGATCACCGTCTGGGGCGAGCGTTTCGAGGTGTTCCTGGAGCATCCATACCTCGTGGCCGGCGAGCCCGCGGGATTCGTGACGCACGTCTCCGACCTGACGACCGGCGAGCCGCGAACTGCCGGGCCGGTGATCTTCGTCATTACGAACAGTTCGGGGACGCTGCGGGAATACGTCGCACCCGTGCCCGCGCGGGCAGGCATTTACATTCCGCAACTGACCTTCCCAGCGCCAGGTGAATGGGCGGTCACGCTGAAGGTCCCCCTGGACGGCGTCGAGCACGAAGTGAAACTGCCCGCCGTCCGGGTATATGCGTCACAGGCCCAAGCCGACGCAGCGCCGGCCCAGGAGACCGCCGCCGGCGTCAGTTTCCTGAAGGAGCAGCAATGGCCGGTACGGATGAAGGTACAGCCGGCGCGCAGCCGTACCCTCGGCGGTAAGCAGGCACTGGCTGTTCCGCGGTCGGCTTTGTTCGAAGAAGGCGGCAAGCAGGCGTTGTTCGTTCAGGTCGCCGGCGAGACCGTCCAGAAGCGTTACCCTGTGCTGGGACAGACGGATGCCGGCATGGTCGAGGTCTTGTCCGGCGTGAATGAGGGCGAGCAGGTCATCTGCGAAGCTCTCGCGGCGGTGATCGAGGCCGAGCAACAGGACGCCGGAGTCGAACACGCCCACGATGAAGCCCCATCAGCGGCAAGCGACCCGGCCCGATTCGGCATTGAGACCGGGCCGGTCGGCCCGGGCGTTCTGGAGCTGCGAGCGACACTGGCGGGCGAAGTGAAGCTCAACGCCAATAGGGTGGCGCACATCGTCCCCCAGGTTCCGGGCCGGGTCCGTGAAGTGCTCAAAGAGGTGGGCGATCCCGTCCTGGCCGGGGAAGTGATGGCCTGGCTGGAGAGCACGGCGCTGGGACAGGCCAAGATCGATTACCTGTCCAAGTTCGCGGAGATCTCGTGCCAGGCGATGGAACTGGCGCGAGCCCGCGAGATCCACGACAATGCGACACACCTGCTGAAGGCGCTGGAATCCGCACCGCCATTGGAGACCCTGCGCGACAAGGACTGGGGCCCCATGGGCAGCGTCCGCAGCGAACTGGTCGGCGCGTACGCGGAACTGCACTACGCCGGAGCCGCGTATGAGAGAGAGAAACAGCTCTTTGAAAAACGGATTACCAGCGGCGATGATTTCCACAAGGCTCAGAGCGACTTGAAGAAGGCGGAGGCGGTCTATCAGGCGACACGGGATACAGTCGCCTTCGAGATCCGTCGCGGGCTGATCGAGGCCACACACGCCCAGCAGATCCGGGAACTCGACGTGGTCGGGGCCGAGCGCAATCTCTACGTCCTGGGCCTGACGGCGGCCGACACGGAACTCCTCAAATCACTCGCTCCGAGCCACTCGTCACACAGCCAGGATTCTGAGGGCAACCGGGACGCCGGTCCCACGAAACCCCATGATGATGAGGACCATGCAACTCACAATGAGCGTCTCGCCTGGTATCCGCTGCGAGCGCCCTTCGACGGCACGGTCATCGACAAGCGTCTGTCGCTGGGCGAGGCGGTGAAGGACGATGCGGATGCGTTCGTGGTTGCCGATCTGGGGACGGTCTGGGTGGATTTCCGGATTCACCAGAAAGACCTTCCGGCCGTGGGACTGGGCCAGACGATGGTCATGGAGTGCGGCCCGGACCGGGTCGAAGGCAAGATCGCCTACCTGTCGCCCGTGGTTGATGACGATACGCGGACGGCCCTGGCGAGAGTCTTCGTGCCCAATACGTCCGGCCGGTTGCGCCCCGGTACGTTCGTCAGCGGGGTCGTGACGCTCAAGGACACTGAAGTGCCTGTGATCGTCGAGAAGTCCGCCATTCAGTACATCGACGATCAGCCGTGCGTCTTCGCCCATGACGGCCATGCCTTCGAAAAACGTCACGTGATGCTCGGCCGAACCGACGGCCGGTGCGTTGAAATCACCGCGGGTTTACGGCCGGGCGAGACCATCGTCACGAAGAACGCATTCCGCATCAAGGCCGAGATGGAAAAGGCCAAGACCGCCGTGAGCGGACACGGCCACGTGCATTGACCGCCCAAAACCGGCGTAGTGCTGAAAAACGTCCTCACAGAGTTGGGAGCGTACGAGATATGATTGAACAGGTCATCGAGTTCTCATTCAGATACAAGCTGCTGATCCTGCTGCTCCTTGTCGCCGTGTGCGGCGCGGGTGTTTATGCCTTCACTCACATGCCCATCGACGCCTTTCCGGATGTCAGTCCCAAGCTGGTGCAGGTGTTCGCCGAGGTCGAGGGCATGGCGGCCGAGGAGGTGGAGCAATTGATCTCCCGGCCGATCGAAGTGGCCATGATGGGCATCCCCGGCGTCACGAAGATCCGTTCGCTGTCCTCGCACGGCCTGGCGACCGTGAACGTCTATTTTGAGGACAGCGTGGACATCTACTTCGCCCACCAGCAGGTAGCCGAAAGGCTCAAGCTGGCGGAAGAGGGGATTCCCAAAGGCGTGAACATGCCGCATGGGGTCGAGAAGGGGCCGGTCCTGAGCGGCATGGGCAAGATCCTCATGTACTATCTCGACGCGGGCGAAGGCTACAGTACGACCGATCTGCGCACCTTGCAGGACTGGGTGGTCAAGCGAGATCTTCAGACCGTTCCGGGCGTCGCCCAGGTCCTCAGCCAGGGCGGGTTCGTACGCCAGTACCAGGTACGCGTGCTGCCGGAGAACCTGCTCAAATATGATCTGACCATCGACGAGGTTGTCGAAGCGATCGGCCGGAACAACCAGAACATGGGAGCGGGATTGGTCGAGCGCGGGGCGGAGGAATTGATGGTCCGCACGCTCGGGCAGATCGCGGACGCACGGGACATCGAGAACATCGTCCTCAAGAGCCATCGCGGCAATCCGGTGTACGTCAAGGACGTGGCCCTCGTCGGGTTCGGCGAGGCGTTCCGCCGGGGCGTTGCCACCCTCAACGGCGGCAAGGAAATCGCTGTCGGCGGTGTGTACAAGCTCCACGGGGCCAATTCCTACCAGGTGATTCAGCGGATCCAAGCCAGGATTGCGGAGATCAACAAGACGCTGCCGCCGGGGGTGAAGGTCGTGGTGTTCCACGATCAGGCGACGCTCGTGAGAAATACGGTCAACACCGTTCGCAGCACCCTGATCGTGGGGCTGATTCTTGTCAGTGTGATCTGCCTGGTCTTCCTGGGCAACCTGCGTAATGCGCTCGTCATCGTCCTTTCGATGCCGTTTTCCATCCTGCTGGCGTTTGCCGTCATGTACCGCTATGGGATTGCGGGCGATCTGCTCTCCTTTGGCGGCGTCGCCATCGCTCTGGGCATGATCGTCGATGCCACCATCATCATGGTCGAGAAGATCCAGTCCCTTCTACGGGACCCCTCGGACCACCGCTCGATGCGCGAGGTCATCGCGGCCGCCGGTCGTGAGGTGGGCCAGCCTATCTTCTTCGCGACCTCGATCATCGTCATCGTCTTCCTGCCGATCTTCGCCCTGCAGGACGTCGAGGGCAAGATGTTCCGTCCGCTGGCCTTCACCGTAGTGGCGACGATGGCCGGCTCGCTGCTGTACGCGCTGGTCATCGCGCCTGTTCTGTGCGGCCTGCTGCACCGCCGCGGCGCCGGCGGCAAGGGCGGGCCGTCGCACGCCACCGTCTTCCACCGCCAGTACCGGCGCGTGCTGGAATTCTCGCTGAATCAGGGGGCAGCCGTCATTGCCCTCGTGCTGATGATGCTCGCCTTGGGCTGGCTGACCTTCCAGCGGCTGGGCCGGGAATTTTTGCCGACGTTGCAGGAAGGGGCGATCCAGGTGCTGGCGCACATGAACCCGAACATCTCGCTCAAAGAGATTGCCCGCACCACGACCCAGATCGAGAAGGACATCCTCAAGACGCCGGAAGTGGAGGGCGTGCTGTCCGAGATCGGCTACGGCGAAATCGGACCCCACGTGCACCACACGAATTACGCCTGCATGACAATCACTCTGCGCCCGCGTGATCGGTGGAAACGAGGCCGAACCCAGGAACACATCGTCTCGGAGATCTCCAGCCGGTTGGAGGGATACCCTGGCGTCTCGATCAGCTTCGCCCAGCCCATCCAGCATGAGGTAGACGGCCTCGTCACGGGCACAGGCGCACAGGTTGTTGCCAAACTGTTCGGCCCGGACCTCGATATTCTCAAGGAGAAGACCGCCCAGATCGAGTCCGTTGTCTCGGGCATCCGAGGCGTGGCCGACTTGCAGACGGACCAGTTCAGCGGCCAGACGCAGGTCCAGATCGCGCTCGACCGGGGCGCTATCGCCCGCCACGGGCTCAACTCCCACCAAATCCAGCGCACCATCCATGCCGCCATCGGCGGAGATATGGTCGGCACCGTCTTCGAGCAGGAACGAAGCTCCTGGATCCACGTGCGATTCGACGAACCGTACCGCAACGACATCGAGGCCATCGAAGGCTTACTGGTCCGCACGTCCGCCGGCTACACCGTGCCGCTGCGGGAACTGGCCCGGATCAGCACGGTCACCGGCCTGCGGCAGATGACCCGGGAGAACACTCGACGGTTCATCTCCGTCCAGTGCAACGTTCGCGGCCGGGACAGCGGAGGCTTCGTCGAGGAAGCCCAGCAAGCCGTCGCCCGCGCCGTCTCGCTGCCGCCGGGATACGCCCTGGTCTGGGGCGGCCAGTTCGAATTGCAGCAGGCGGCCAACAAGCGACTGATGATCATCATCCCGATCACGCTGTTCCTGGTCCTGACGATGCTCTACATGCTCTTCAACTCGGTCCGAAGCGTCGCCCTGATCGTACTGAACATCCCGCTGGCGCTCGTTGGCGGTGTCTTCGCTCTGAGGTTGGCCGACGCCAACGTGAGCATTCCGTCCTCCATCGGCTTCATCGCCTTGTTCGGCGCCGCCCTCACGGACGGCCTGGTCCTGATCTCGCGGTTCGAATACCTCAAGAAGCAGGGCCTGGCCCTGAGAGACGCCGTCATCGAAGGGGCTGTGTCGAAGCTCAGGCCGGTGATGATAACGACGTTGACCACGGTCTTCGGCCTGCTCCCGCTGATCTTCAGTTCCGGCGTGGGCTCCGAGATCCAACGTCCCCTGGCCATCGTGGTCGTAGGCGGGCTGGCATCCTCGACCCTGCTCACGTTGATCGTCCTGCCGACACTCTACTGGCACACGGCCGGCCGACGGAAGGATGTCTCGGCCGTAGCAGCAAGTGGCTAAAGCAGCGTAATCGTCGGCATCAAGCCCATCGAGGCGCGCGGCTGCTGGCAGGCCAGGAGACAGATGCCTCCCCTAAACCGGGGCGAAGAAGGCGTTCTGTATTGGACCGATCTTACCAGCTTCGATCAACCAGCCTGCGTGCCAAACTGCGCGCCAAGCCTGTTCACCTGACCTTCGGCTAATCTTCACCGCACGCTCGCGGGTCTTTGCGCGGTCAACTGTGCCCCTGGTTCTTGAGCAGATACCGAGGATTGCGACCCTCTGGGGCAACGACCAACCCGTCGGTTTCCCTCTCCGCTCTCATGCTATTGGCCCCATGCGACAAGTGTCGGGGGGGGCAGCCCGCGAAACACAAGAATACGCGCAAGAATCGGATGAGCCCTAAAAAAAGTCAGAAATTCTCTTGACGGCTCGAACCGAGGAGTGTACAGTTGTACTAGTAATAATAGTACAACTAATGGTGACCCATGCAGTTTCGAATCGACAACGCATCGGACAGGCCCGTGTACCTGCAGATCATCGACCAGGTGAAGCGCGACATCGCTTTGGGGAGGCTGGTCCGCGACGAACGGCTTCCCACCGTCCGCCAGCTCGCCGAGCAGCTTGCGATCAACCCGAACACCATCGCCAAGGCCTATCGCCAGCTCGAGCAGGAGGGGATCATCGTGACGCGGTCCGGCGCCGGCGCCTTCGTCGCGAGCCTCGACAGCAACCTGAGCCGAACGGTTCGTCGCAAGCTCATCTGCGACGATATCGAGAGGATCGTCGTCACGGCCTACCACATGCAGATCGACAAACAAACGCTTACCGAATGGTTCCACGCGGCGGCGGAGAAATTCAACCTTTCGTCACAGTAGGAGAGGATCGGTATGAACGACAAACCGATTGTCATCGAGGACCTGGTCAAGTTCTACGACGGGCGGTGCGTCCTGGACGGGGTGAGCCTTCAGGTGCCCCGCGGGTGCATCTACGGCCTGCTCGGCCGCAACGGGTCGGGCAAGACCACCATGATTCGCATCCTCCTGGGTCTGGAACCCCCCACGCGGGGGCGGACGCTCGTCCTGGGCGAGGACTCCAGCGGGCTGTCCGCGAACACGCACGGGCGAATCGGCTACGTCGCCGAGGGGCACCACCTGATCCAGAGCTACAAGGTCCGTCGGCTCGTGGACCTGTGCAAGGGGCTGTCGCTCCAATGGAACGACGAGTTCTTCGGCCAGCTCATGGAGACCTTCCGCCTGCCGATGGACCGCAAGGTCAAGGATCTCTCCACCGGCATGAGGGCCCAGCTCAACCTGGCGTTGGCGATGGCCATCGATCCGGAGCTTGTGATCCTTGACGACCCGACGCTGGGCCTGGATACCGTCGCCCGCCGGCAATTCCTGGAGCTGGCCATCGACGTGATCCAGCGGCAGGGGCGAACGATCCTGTTCAGCTCGCACATCCTGGCGGACGTCGAGCGGATCGCCGACCGCATCGGGGTCCTCGTCGCAGGCAAGCTCGTGGTCGATTGCAGTCTGGACGAACTCAAGAGCCGGGTCAAGAAGCTGCGGGTGATCTTCCCCGAACGGACGCCCCAGGACCTGTACCTGACCGACATCATCAACAGCCGGGCAATGGGTCGCGAGATGGTTCTGACCGTCGCCAACTGGAACCCGCAGAAACAGGCCATCCTGGCGACGTTCCGGCCCGAAAGCTGCACGGAAATGCCGATGACGCTCGAAGACATCTTCATCGAGTGCACGAGGTCCGCACCGGCGGTCGTGCCGCAAGAAAGCGAGGTGTAGCATGTTCACTCTGATCCGTCGGGAGATCGCCGACAATCTGTTCTATGTGGCGGGCGCCGGCATCGTCGTGGTCTTCACGATCTGGCTTTGGAGCTATGGAGTCTTCTGGGCCCAGGAGCCGGAGATGACGGGCGTCGTCGCCGGCTTCGTGATCCCCGCTCTGCTGCTGGGATACTTCGGCCTGGGCGCCTCGCAGATGTATGGAGATCGGGCCCACAAGATCTCGACGCTGCTTTGCACGCTGGCCGTGACGCGCAATCGGATCTTCGCCGCCAGGGTCGTGGCAGGGGGCTTGACGGTCCTGGCGACCATCCTGCCGCTTGCGGTGACGGGGTTGATTCTGCTGGAGTCGTCTCCGCTGTTCGCGCCGTATCGTGGACGCATCGTGGGCGAGATGACCACAACCGCAGTCCTGGCGGGTTTCGCCTGCTACTGCATGGGATTGCTGAGCGGTTGGACCGCGAGCCGGGTCTGGCTGCTCGCGGGGGGAACGGTGCTGCTTACGCTGGCCTTGTCGATCGTTGTCGTCAAGGGGGTCGGCATCGAAGCTGTGGTGGTTCTGCTGCTGCTGATCACCGCCTCGCTCGTGGTTGTCTGGTACCGATTTGTCTCGACGCCTTTGTAGGATGCACGCCATGGATACAAGAAGACGAAATCTCATCGCGATCCCGGCGATCTGCGTCACCGGGATGGTCTTGTTGTGCACGGGCCTGTTCTGGGCTCGGACGTACTGCGCCGCGCAGCGCGATTCCCTGCTGGGCAGGTCGGCGCGGGGAGCGTCGGTCTCCCCCATGCGGATTCTGGGTCCGAGCCGGGCGGTGGATGTCGGTGCCGCGAGTCCCCTTATTGTGACGGCGGAGATAAACCCTTATGACCTGCCGCAGGCCCAATTGGGTATTGCCCGCTATCTGAGGCCTCTTTGGCGCAGGTCCATAGAAGGCTACGATCGAAACGTCTACTGGCAGGACGTGTGGTCCAAGGACGATGTGCTTCGCTATGATCCGTCGCTTGGGCTTTTCGTATACCAGCGGATCGCCAAGGGGGTCGCCGATGCTGAGGTTATCACGAAGTATGCCGGCCCCGAAGGCATTGCGGACGAGCCCGATGGACGCATCGGCCGATTCGTCTCGCCGATTGCCGGCGGAATCCAAGAGCGGACGCAAGTTGTGTATGATCCCCGGTTGAAGCGGTTCTTTGCCATCGAGTGGGATGCCGAGACCCCCGGCGTGCGGAAAGGGCCGGAGCTTTCGAAAGACGCCGTGGAACGAGAGCCGGTTCAGGTCGGTGTAATCTGGAAGAACTCCAACCTGATTCGCATCAATCTGCCCAGCCGTCAATCAGCCACCCCGTGGAGAGTGCCTTATTGGCGTGCCGATCACGTTCTTGTTCTCGACGCAAGCGGTCGGATCGACCGCCTGGATCTGCGGACGCTCGACTATGCCGGATTCGCAGGCCGGCTGTCGTCCCCGATTCCGCCCATCGGCGACATGGGGACTGCCAGACCCATGGATCTGGCCGCTTATGGCGTCTGCGGATTCGAGATCGCCTGGGACGATCCGCCCACGCAGTGGGGCTACGGCGGGTGCGCGGTCGCGTCGCTGGCTCGCGACGGGCTGGCCCTGCGATTGGAGTACTTCGATCCAAACGGGCAAACGGCCGCCGTCGGTGCGACGACAGCCACGGCGTACGACGACCCGCGCGCCGGAGTCGTGCGGTTGGGCCGGCCGGTGGATTCCGCGAAGGCGGCGTACTTCCTCCTGCCGGGTGCGCGAGGGCTCACCTGGATGAAACTGCTTCTGGAGAATCTGCATCCTCCTGTCCTGGTGCTGGCGTCGTACTTCGGCGGGCCGCACTTTGAGGCCACGAGCGGGTATCGGTCGATATTCCTGCTGCCGGATTCGTTCGTCGCGATGGTCGCGAGGGGATGCCGCGGCGAGGAAGCCTGGAAGCGGTTCTTCTGGACCCTCGGATACATGCTGCCGGGGCTGTTTCTTCTGGGGCTGCTCGGCGACAAGCTCAATCGCGAGGCGATCCGAATGGGAGTGCCTCGAAACGTTCGCAAGGCCTGGATCCTCGCGACGATGTTCCTCGGGCTTCCGGCGTACATCGCTTATCGAATGACGCGGCCGAACGGCTCGCTTGTCACGTGCTCAAATTGCGGGCAGGGCCGCCGGGCGGACCAGGACAAGTGCCACCGTTGCTGCAGCGTATGGGAGGTGCCCGAACTGACGCCGCCGGCGTGGCGCGTGGTGTGTGCACCGGAGCAGGATTTGGACAACGCGCCCGCCCCGGCACAGGAGACCAGGCAGTCGGCGTAGGGTGTGCCGTGCACACCAAGAAGGAGTGTCGAGAGCCGAGACGTGGGGTCGCAGATACCGCGTATCGCCGAGATCTCTGTTACCTGCATCGGAGTTCCGGCCTTATAAGGTCGAGGACTGTTCCGATGAGCGATCATAGCGGATACATTCAGTTTCTTGACGGGGCCCGGGCGGGCGAACAGGCCGCCACAGGCCGGCTGGCCACGCTGGTCTGGGAGCAACTGTATCCCTTCATCTTCCGGACCACGCTGGACCGCGACGCAACGGAGGATCTCATCCAGGAGACTCTTTTGGCGATGCTCCGCCAGCTTGGCTCGCTCCGCGATCCCGAACGGTTCTGGCCGTGGATCTACCGAATTGCGTGGAGTAAGATCCGCGATCGTCTCCGAGATCGGCGGTTGCGTTCGCACTACGAAGAGACGGCGCTGCGTGACGCCGACGACGAGAGCCTCGCCTGTGCGGGCAACATTGGCCCGCTGGAGGCCCAGGTCCGCGAGGAGGCCCTCCGGCAGGTCTCGACCGCCATTGCCCAACTCAACCATCAGCAGCGGGACGTTGTGCATCTGCGGTGCTACGAGGATTTGTCGTATACGGAGATCGCCGAGAGGGTGCAAATCACGCCGCAGAAGGCCCGGGTTCACTTCCACCGGGCCAGGCAATCCCTGAGAAGGCAACTCGCCTGCCGGGCATGATGGCGAGAACTCGCCACATGGCCGGCAGGAAGAGATGGTGTGCATGCCACACCCTACATGCTCGTCTTGTCGCACGTCTCATTCGTAGGGTGTGCCTTGCACACCATTACTCTCACCTGCAACGATGATCTGGCCGAGATCAGGTGCGACGGGCTGGCGTCCCTCGCAACAGCACAGCCAATCCTCCCGATAGTATCCTTCTTTCACCCACCGGTGGAAGCTGGACCAGGGCCATGCATGCGGGCAACTCGCGAGTGAGTGTTTCAGGGGATTGTAGTGAATGTAGTTGACGTGGTGGATCAAGTCCGTTTCGTCGCGGATGCGGTGTTCCCAGAATCGCTTCTGCCATACGCCGTGCTCCCGGTGCTGATGACGCGCGGGGGAGATGATCGTTTCATTGTGGTCGGCAATCCACTGCTTGGTGAAATGGCGCTTGATGCACGACCACCGAGCGGGGAAATCGGCGTCATCCTCGGGCAGCGTCCATATGCAATGGATATGATCCGGCAGCAGCACGATGGCGACCATCTCGAACGGCCGCTCGGCCTGTACCGTGCGGATGGCGGTCCGCAGGTATGTGCGAGCCGTCTCATCAGAAAACAGCCGCCGTCGTTCCGCGGTGACGACGGTGAAGAAGAACGTGCCGCCCGGCTGGAAGTGTCTCAGATAATTGGGCATACCGTCATGAGGATACCCGGAGGATTGTGGAGTCGCAAGAGAAGAGATGGTGTGCACGGCACACCCTACATGACCACTCACATCGCGCGCCTCAGTCCGTAGGGTGTGCCGTGCACACCATCATCTTCCATTCATCCACGACACTCCCCAAAAGAAACGAGGCAAGCTTGCGGGCCTGCCTCGTGGGTGTGCGATCGTGTTGTTGAGCGAGCGTTCGTCAGGGCCAGAACCGGCGGAGACAGTCGATGCTCTTTTTCGCGACCGTCTCGGGATCGGGGTCGTAGCGGAAGGGCTCCACGGAGAGCCACTTGTCGTACCCGATGTCCCGAACCGCGCGGGCGATGGGGGCGTAATCGACGTCGCCCATGCCGGGGCCGTAGAGGTTCGGGTCGTTGACGTGGAAATGGCCCACGTCCTCGGCTTTCACCGAGCGGATGATCGCCGGGACGTGCGTGCCTTCGGAACACATCGCCTTGACGTCGAGGTGAATCTTGAGGCTCGGGTGGTTCACCTCGCGAACGAGTTTCATGCCCTCAGCGACCGTATTGATGAAGTTCGTTTCGACGGGGGCCAGTGGCTCCAGGCAGATCGTCAGGCCCAACTCTCCGGCTCGTTCGACCACCGAACGGAGCAGATCGACCGCCTGTTTCCAGGCGCCCTGTTTCGTCTGATTCTCCAGGACGTTCCTCTGCTTGGGCGAGCCCAGGACGAGAATCTTGCCGCCCAGGTCGCTGCACAGGTCCAGCAGGGAGGCCAGGTAGTCCCGCGTCCGCTGCCAGGCGGCCTGGTCGGGCGTGGTCATGTGCAGGCCCCGGGGCCCGGCGAACAGCCAGTGCAGGCCGACCGTCTCCAGGCCATGGTCCTCGATGGCCTGGTGGGTCTCCCGGCGTCTTCCGGCGGTGATCTCCGTCGCCGAGGGGCCCAACGTGAACGGCGCGATCTCGATGCCGTGATAACCAAGGCGAGCGGCGACCGAGGCGATCTGGGCCATCGGTTGCTTCTCGAACATCTCATTGCAGAGGGCGAACTTCATTCGTCACCAATCGGTTATGGATGATCGATGATGGATGATTGGAAGAAGTCGAGCCTCTTCGCAATCATCCATCATCCCTCATGAATCATCAATTCGTCAGACCTTCTCGGACACCACGAACGGTTCGCGGTAGTTGCGCTTGATGAACAGGTTCGCCAGGTCGCTGTTCTCGCCGACGTATTGTTCTTTGGCGGGGTCCATCGTCAGGACCGGGCCCAGCGTGATCGGCTCTTTCGCCAGATCCACCTCGTTGGCGGCCAGATGCTGGAGCATTCTGTCGAACGAGTCCATCATCTCCGCGTTGTCGCCGATGGCGGCCCGAACGTCGTCCACGGTCGCCTTCCTGCCCAGGCGGTAGGACGTGTTCGCCATGTGGCACAGGGCCGCGGAGATGTGTCCGATCTCGATATCGGCGTTCTGGTCCTCGCGTTTGTGGCTGCGGACGGCCTTGATGAAGTTCTCATGGTGGCCCGCGCCGCCGCGGCCGGTGAACTGCTTGATCTTCTTGCCTTCGTTGTCGTAGACCCAGCCGCCGCCATCGTCGGAGACGAAATAGCCGCCTTCGCACTGGAGGCAGTTGCCGACGCGGGTGCCGCGGAAGTTGTCCATGGTGTCCGGCCTGTCGCCCTTCTTGCGGGGCAGGCCGCGAACCTCGAAGATCAGAGGCGCGGGCTTATAGTCGAAGAACGCGATCTGCGTGTTGGCGGTTTCGCCCACGTCGCCCGTTTCGCTGACGCCGAACCGGCCGCCGATGCTGAAGCACCGGGTCGGCAGGCCCGGATCGCCGAGCGCCCAGCGGGCGATGTCCATCTCGTGCGGGCCCTGGTTGCCGATGTCGCCGTTGCCGGTGTTCCACATCCAGTGCCAGACGTAATGCAGTTGCTCGCGATGGAGCGGGACCATGTCGGCCGGACCGCACCAGTGGTTGTAGTCCACGCCGGCAGGGATCGCCTTGGGTCCATTGGTTCCCTTGACGATGCCGTTGGTGTTCGGGCCGCGGGCTTTGTAGCAGAATCCGCGGGACCATTTCACTTGCCCGATGTTGCCCTCGCGAATCCACTCGTAGGCGGCCGGATGGGCCTCGGACGACCGTTTCTGCGTGCCGATCTGGACGATGCGGTTGTACTTGCGGGCGGCCTCCACCATCTTGCGCCCTTCCCAGATCTCATGGGAGGCGGGCTTCTCGATGTAGACGTCCTTGCCCGCCTGGCAGGCCCACACGGTGGTCAGGGCGTGCCAATGGTTCGGCGTGGCGGACGTGACCGCGTCGATTTCCTTGTTGTCGAGCAGCTCACGCATATCCGTGTAGGTCTGGAGCTTGACCCCGCGGTCCTTTTCAAATGCAGCGGCTCTCCTCTCAAGCTGGTTCCGGTCGGCGTCGCAGATCGCAACCAGCCGCACGCCGGGGATTTTGCTGAACTGGCCCATGTGGCCGCCGCCCTGGCTGCCGACGCCGATGATGCCCAGGCGGATGTCGTCGTTGGCTCCGAGCACCCGGGATGCGGGGCCCGCCATCGCCAGGCCCGCCCCTACGGCCATCGAACTGCGAATGAAATCACGACGCGTCAACTTGCTCATGGTCGATCCTTTCTGATTGATGATGGACAATGGATGATTGATGATTGGTGGAAGAGAGCCGGGCGGCTCTTCCAATCATCCATAATCAATCATCCTTAATCAATTACGATCCAGCGTATTCGGCGTAGCGGTCCGCCACCTGGCCTTGTTTCTCGTCGCCCTTGTGGAAGTAGAAACGATACTTGAACGTCACGGTCTGGCCGGCGGGGATGAGCAGATCGCCCGTGCTGGCGGGTTTCTTCTCGAAATCGTGGATGCCGAAGGGGTTCACCGCGAACAGGCCGTAATCCCGCACGTGCCACCACGTCGGGTGACGCGGGTTGCTCGGATGGTCGAAGATCGCCACGCCGACGATCTCGCCGTTCACGGGGCCGTAGTAGTCGCACCACGCGGCTCGCTTGCCCCAGGTGTTGCCGTCGGTGACGCCCTCGCTGTTGACGATGCGTCCCTTGGCGGTCTCGCCTCTGGCCTTCATGGCCTTCGTCGCAGCCAGTTGCATGGTGGGATTCAGGCGGATGGCCATGGAGCCTTCTTTGGTGTCGCCCATTTTCACCTCGCCCTGGGAGGCGTGGATGGCGACTTCGAAGTCCATGATCTGCCCGTCGGGCGTGTTGTGGAAGCGGTGCGTCCGCGTGTCGGTGCAGACGACCTTGCCGTCGGGGGCGATGTATTTGTTCTGTGCGACAATCACGCCGACTTTCGGGCCGGAACTCACCTCGACGAACTTGTCATGAACGATCTTGCCCCTTCCGTCCGCCCAGAAATCCACGCCGTTGATGGCGCCGTGCGTGAACCAGAGCGATTTGTGATGCGGGTGATCGCGTTCCTCGTCCGGGCTGCCCTCCGCGATGGGCCAGTGGCGGATGACCGGAACCCCGGTGGGTCCGATGACCGGGTAGAAGAAGGGCCTCTGAGGCTCTTTGAATCGGTACTCGGTGAACAGCTTGCCGTTGATCTCGACGGTGATGCGATCGTCCTTTTCGGTGAGTTTCACGCCTTCGGCGAGGGCGCTGTCGCTCGTTCGGGCCTTGGCCACCATTCGTTCGAAGACCTGACGCTGCTCGGCCAGCGCCTGGACGCGGTCCTGCGGTTTGGTCCGCGCTTCGAGCAGGACCCAGCCGGAGTAGTCCGTGGCCACCAGGAGATTCATCAAGTCCTGGTAGGGATAATCCGTGAGGTTCAGTTCACGGATGTGAACCGTGTCGCCGAACCGCGACCGGACGAGGTTGAAGTTGTATTGAAGTCCCAGGCCTTCGAGGTCCTGGGAATTGCAGTTCCAGCATACCGCGACATTCGGATGGTTCGCCACGTCCATGATCGCCTTCATGGTGGGCAGCAGCGAGCAACTGCCGTGGACTTCCAGGCGGATCTGCTGATTGTAGCCGGCGGCGAACTTGCCCAACTCGTTGAGCGATCGGCCGATCTGCTCGATGGTTTTTTCGTAGGGTACGCCTTTGGGCAGATCGTTGGGTTTGACCTTGACGCCCGAGGCGCCGCAGTCGGCAGCCAGTTTGACGTACTGCTTCGCTCCTTCGATCTCTTTCCTGAGCCGGTCCTGATCGGGATAGTGAAATGCGAAGTTGGTCCCGAGTCCCACCAGGGTCACAGGGCTGTCGGCGAATCGCTTTCGGACGTCCTGACGCTGGGCGTCGGTCAGGTTCGATTCGACCCGATGCGCGTGCTCTGTTCGCAGTTCCACTCCCAGGACGCCTGTCTTCTGGCAGTTGGCGATCACAGTGGGCAGGTCCCAGTCCTGGCCCCAGAGATAGGTGACGAGCCCGAATCTCATTCCGGGCCCCGCCTGCCGGGCGGTCGCGATCCGCCCCAGCGGACCGGCCGCGACGATTCCTGTGCCGAAGATCATGGTATTCCTGAGGAACTCCCGGCGTGTACTGCGAACTGGACCCATCCTGCGGCCTTTCAAAGTTCCGGACATAACTGGACTGTCCTGCATTGGCGTTTTCCCTGCGATAGGGATTGCCGAGGCGTCCTCTGCGGCGTCGGCAGTCCCCGGCTCGACGCCCGGAAAGCACCCTCCACAGACTCCAGACTCATATCGAGCGCCGCCAGTAAGGACGCATTATCTGAGCACGAAATTGCAGTGTCAAGGCATTTTCCGGAAGGCTGAAGGGGTAGACGCCTCTCGCCGGCGACGGTTCGGGGCATCGAGGCCCTGGAGGAGACACAGGACAAGGCTGGATTACGGCCGTGGGATCCGCCTGAAGGAAAGGCGGTAAGCGAGGTATAGGGCGAGCCCGTACAGGAGGATGTCTAGCGGATGGAACGTAGGATGTGAAGGGCGGAGCAAAAGTGCGGCGGGTGGCGGACCAAAACTGCGGCACCCCGGCCCTATGTACCCCGTGCGATCCGGGGTGTCAATTGTTTCCTATTCACTTTTTCAATCCATCTTCCGGCCCCGGTTCCTCGGCGT
>DATIKY010000346.1:0-14938 GCA_035476995.1 Sedimentisphaerales bacterium
AGTTCCTGCAGCATCCGCCGTTCCTCTTCCATCAGGGTGACAGTATACTTCTTCTTCATGATAGGTCTCCTTACCTGGGTACAACCATCCCATCGGCAAAGAGACCGGAAACTCTATATCAAATCACGCGTAACGGAGCACCAGTTTGTCGATGCCACCCGGAGTCGAAGAAGGACCGTTCTCGACGCTTCACGCTTCACCCTTCACGCTTCACCCTTCACGCTTCACGATCGATCCTGCGAAACGAACCCAATTTGCCCGGACATCCTGGCCACGGCGGAACGGCGAAGGGCCTTGACGCGGTTGCGGGCCGAACCTTAGGATGCCCATTCGCTCATAGTCAGCCGGGATCAGACTGAGCGGCAGTACGTTGTTTGGAAGAAGGAATCGAAATGAGACGCCGGTGGGTAGCGGGTGCTTCGATGATGATGGCGATTTCGTGGGCCGAGAGCGGTTGGGGGCAGATGCAGGATCGGGCACAGGTTCCGCAGGCCCATCAGTGGCGACTGGAGGACCTCTATGCCTCGGATGCGGCCTGGCGAGAAGCGAAGGATCAGGTGGCCTGCCGGCTGGACGAGATCCTTCAGTACAAGGACAAACTCACCGAATCGCCGGCGCCCTTGCTGGCGTGCCTGACGCTCAACAGCGATTTCTCCAAGGCCTTCGGACGCCTGCACAGCTACGCGCACATGAAGGCCGACCAGGACACGCGGGATGCGACCTACCTGGCCATGAGGCAGGAGATCGAGCAGCTCATCACCGAGTACAACACGCGGGCCTCGTTCATCGAGCCCGAACTCGTCGCGCTCGATCAGGCAACGGTCGAGAGGTTCATCGCGGCTGAACCCGGCTTGAAGGTCTACCGGATGTACCTGATGGACGTGCTCCGCGCCAAGCCGCACACGCTCTCGCAGGCGGAGGAGAAGATCCTGGCCCGCACCGGGCAGATGGCCGACGGACCCGGCTCGGTCTACACGGTCTTCAGCAATGCCGAGATGCCATACCCCGAGATCACGCTGAGCGACGGGACGGTCGCCACGCTCAACAAGTCGGGCTACGCCCTGCACCGGGCCTCGTCCAACCGCGAGGATCGCGAGGCGGTGTTCCATGCCTTCTGGACCTCGGTCAACAGGTTCCGCCAGACCTTCGGCGTTCAGCTCTACTCTCACTTGCAGACGCACATCTTCTACACGCGTTCGAGGAACTACGAATCGTCGCTGCATCGTGCGCTGGATCGCAACAACATCCCGGTCGAGGTCTATCACAGCCTGATTCGCAACGTGCGGGACAATCTGGACACGTTTCACCGGTATCTTCGTCTTCGCAAGCGGATGCTCGGCGTGGACACGCTCAAGTACTCCGATCTGTATGCGCCGGTGGTCAAGGGGCTCGATCTGAAGTACACGTTCGATCAGGGCCGGGATTTGTATCTGGATGCGTTGAAGCCGCTGGGGGCCCAGTACCGCCGGGCCGCGGAAACCGCTTTCGAGCAGCGTTGGATCGACGTCTATCCGACGCCCGGCAAGCGGTCGGGGGCCTACTCCAACGGCAGCGCGTACGACGTACACCCCTACATCCTGTTGAACTTCAACGGTCAGTACGACGACGTCAGCACGCTGGCCCACGAGATGGGGCACGCCCTGCACAGCTATTATTCCAACAAGGCCCAGCCGTTCCTTTTGGCGGACTATTCGACCTTCGTGGCGGAGGTCGCTTCGACGTTCAACGAGGCTCTGCTGATCCAGAAGATGCTCCGCGAAATCCAGGACAACGACACGAGGCTGTCGCTGCTGATGAACTACCTGGACGGCATCAAGGGCACTGTGTTCCGCCAGACGCAGTTCGCGGAGTTCGAGCTGCGGATGCACGAGATGGCCGAGCGGGGCGAGCCCCTGACGGGCGATGCCTTCACGAGACTCTATGGCGACATTCTCAAGGAGTATTACGGACACGACCAAGGGGTCTGCCGGATCGACGATCTGTACGCCATCGAGTGGGCGTACATTCCGCACTTCTACTACAACTTTTACGTCTACCAGTACTCGACGTCGTTCACCGCGGCGACGGCGCTGGCGGAAGAGGTGCGGCGCGGCGACGAAGGGGCGGCCCAGCGGTATCTGCGTTTCATCTCGGCCGGCGGCTCGGACTACCCGATCGCGGTTTTGAAAGAGGCCGGCGTGGATATGACGACGCCCGAACCGTTCGAAGAGACGATGGCCGTGATGAACCGGACGATGGACGAGATCGAAGCGATCCTGGCTCGCCGGCTGGGGGCGAAGTAGTGTCCTGGCGAAATCCGACGGTGGCCTGGGGGATCGGCATGAAGGCGGTGACGAAGAAGGTCGTTGGCGTGATCCTGGTCATCCTGGGACTGGCGGCGTTGCTGACGCCGCTGTCGCCGGGATCGTGGCTGATCCTGATCGGCCTGGAGTTCCTGGGTTTGAGGATCCTTCTGGAGAACAGGTTGCGGAAATGGATCGACAAACGGCCCAACAGCAGGGTTGCCAAGGCGATTCGCAAGGGCTTGCGTCTGAAACCTCGCGATGCGTCCGGGCAGTCCGGATGCGAGCAGGTGAGGAAGCAGGGGCCGTGATCCTGCGGCAGGCGGAAGATCAAGCGTCCTTGAGGTCCTCCAGGTCGGCGTCCAGCTCGTCCAGATTGATGAAGCTGTCCGACACGTCCAGATCGTCGAGTTCATCGCCGATCTTCTTCTGGAGATCGTTGTCGGCCTTTGCGTTCAGCTCTTTGTCAAGTTCAGCGTCCAAATCCTCGTCCGCAGCGCGGGCTGCAGGCTTCTGATGTTTGGGCTTGGCCTTGGGGGCCTGCGTCCCGCCTTTCTTCGGCGGCGGAGCGATCTTGGCGGGTTGGCCGTCGATCTGGCAGACGAATGTCAGCGGGCCGATGCGGATATAGTCTCCCGGCTTGAGGGGGATATCCGTCTCGGGCTTGACCTGGTTGCCATTGACGAAGGTCCCCGCCCGGGAGCCCAGATCTCGAAGCTTCATCGTCTCGGCGTTGGCGGACAGCTGGCAATGCCTTCGCGATACGACGGGCAGCGGGATTCGCAGGTCGCAGTCGTGTCTTCGTCCCAGGACCGTCACCTGCTTGGGCAGGGCGAAAGTCTTCTGGGTTCCGTTCTTGCTGAGAAGCACCAGGTTCGCGTTCATCGGCGTCCCTTACATGCGGACTATGCACATGCGCTCCAACACCCTTATCATATCAGGTGATCCGTCCCATAACAACAACTAACCAGCGAAAGGCCGACCCGTCAAGTCCGTGGCGAGGCGAGCTCATTGTAAGTCCTTTTTGGAGAGTGGTTTATGTCAGATCCTCTGGCTGCGGAGATCGGTAGGGTCGAGGCTGCGACCCCGCCAATTGTCGCATCGACGACGGATTCGGACGATACTTGACTTTGCGGGTCGGTCCGGTATATTCGGGAAAAGCACAAGAGACGCGCGAATTTGGAAGGATGTATGGCAATAATCACATTACCAGACGGCAGCACCCTCGAAATGGCCGACGGCGCCACTGCCAGGCAGGTGGCCGAGAAGATCGGCGCGGGGCTGGCCAAGGCCGCCGTGGCCGCGAAGATCGATGGAAAACTGGTGGATCTCAGTACGCCCCTCACGGGCACGCCGCGCGTCCAGATCGTTACGTCCAAGGACAAAGAAGGCCTCGAACTGATGCGTCACAGTTGCACCCACGTGATGGCCGAGGCGATTTGCAGCCTCTGGCCCCAGGCCAGGCTCGTCTACGGCCCGACCGTTCAGGACGGCTTCTATTATGACATCGACCTCGACGAGCCGATCCGGCCGGATGATTTCCCGCGGATCGAGGCCAGAATGCAGGAGATCGTCGAGGGCAACAGGCCCTTCACCCGTAAGGAAATGTCCCGGCAGGAGGCTCTCGATCGACTCAAGAGCGACAAGTACAAGACCGACAACATCGAGCGGGTCGACAGCCAGGTGATCAGCTTCTACTCGCACGGCGACAACGGATTCGAGGACCTGTGCCGGGGGCCGCACGTTTGCAGCACCGGAAAGGTCGGCGCCTTCAAGGTCATGTCGGTGGCAGGCGCCTACTGGCATGGCGACGCCACCCAGAAGATGCTCCAGCGGGTCTACGGGACCGCATGGCCGAGCAAGAAGGACCTCGACGAGTACATCAACCGTCTGGAAGAGGCCAAGAAACGCGACCACCGGGTCCTGGGCAAGCAACTGGAGCTGTTCAGCTTCAGCGAGATGGGCCCCGGTTTCGCCTTCATGCACCCCAAGGGCATGGTCGTCTGGAACGAGATGCTCGACTTCATGCGGCAGATGAACCGCAAGTACGGGTACAAGGAGGTCCGCACCCCGATCATCCTCAATGAGGAACTCTGGCACCGCAGCGGTCACTGGGACAACTACAAACAGAACATGTACTTCACCAAGATCGACGAGATCGACTACGCGGTCAAGCCGATGAACTGCCCCGGCGGCTGCCTGCTGTTCAAGACCACCCGTCACTCGTACCGGGAGCTGCCGCTTCGCATGGCGGAGTTCGGCATGGTGCACCGGCACGAGGCCAGCGGCGTCCTGCACGGCCTGTTCCGGGTCCGTCAGTTCACCCAGGACGACGCGCACATCTACTGCACGCCGGCCCAGATCGAGCCGGAGATCATCGGCGTCATCAACCTGATCTTCGAGACCTACAAGGCCTTCGGATTCAACGATTTCGCGATCGAGCTCTCGACCAAGCCGGAGAAACACATCGGCTCCGACGAGATCTGGGAAACCGCGACCAATGCCTTGAAAGCGGCCTTGAACCACAAGAAGATCACGTTCCGGATCAACGAGGGCGACGGCGCGTTCTACGGTCCCAAGATCGACTTCCACGTCAAGGACTGCATCGGGCGGTCCTGGCAGGTCGGCACGATCCAGCTCGATTTCTCGATGCCCCAGCGGTTCGAGCTCCGTTACGTGGACGAGGACAACACCGAGAAGACCCCGGTGATGATCCATCGGGCCGTCCTGGGCTCCCTGGAGCGGTTCATGGGCATTCTGATCGAGCAGTACGCCGGGGCGACGCCCCTGTGGCTTTCGCCCGAGCAGGCCCGCGTGATGACCATCAGCGAGAAGAGCAACGACTACGCGGCAAAGGTCCAGGAGACGATCAGCCGAGCGGACGTGCGGTGCGGGGTCGATGTCTCGGACGAGAAGATCGGTGCCAAGATCGCCAAGGCCCATGGGGAGAAGATCCCCTATATGCTCGTGGTCGGGCCCAAAGAGGCGGAAACCCGCCAGGTCAACGTGAGGATTCGCGGCAGCCAGGAGACCCGGACCGTGTCCGTCGACCAGTTTCTGGCCGTGACCCGGCAGAAAATCGCCGAGAAAGCGACGGATCTGGCATTTTGATTTGCCCGAAATCTGTAAAGTGTGATACAGTACCGGCCTAAGCATCGCAACGATCGACCTGCGTAGGTTGACGTATTCATTCTTCTGAGGAAGGCAAGGTGGTCGAAAACAGTGAAACGAGGTCTTCGCATAAACGGGGGGATCCGGGCCGAGAAGATTCGGCTTGTCGATGGAGATAACAGTCAGGTTGGAATCGTCTCGAAAGAGGAGGCCATGAGCAAGGCCCAGGAAGCGGGTCTGGACCTTGTCGAGGTCGCGCCGAACAGCGAGCCGCCGGTCTGCCGGATCATGGATTATGGCAAATGGCTCTACCAGCAGAAGCGGCGGGTCCGCGAAGCCCATAAGAAGACGGTGCATCCTGTGGCGACGCTCAAGGAGATCCGCCTTCGGCCCGAAACCGACAAACACGACCTGGAGATCAAGGTCAGACATGCCCGGGAGTTCCTGGAGAAAGGGCACAGGGTCCAACTCTCGCTCATGTTCCGAGGCCGTCAGATGTTGCACAAGGATCAGGGGTATGCTCTGCTCAACGAGATCATGAGCGGTCTGCAGGATGTCGCCAAGGTTGAGCGTCCTTCGGCGCTGACCGGGCGACGGATGACCCTGCTGCTGATCCCCAAGTAGCCGTTCCGCGTGCGTCAAGGGGCATGCCAGGGGCGATTGCCGCCCGCCGCCTCCGGTGGGACGGAGGAGTTCTTCCCTATGGACGGCGCGAGAACGGGCATCTCAGTTTTTTTGCGAATACCGGTTGACCGCGCCTGTCGCAAGCGGTATACTCCTGGTTTTATCTGTGGTACGCAACCTGTCCATGCTGTTTGAGGAACTTATGCCGAAGCAGAAGCAGAAAACACACAAGGGGCTGGCCAAGCGGGTCAAGGTGTCGGCCAATGGCAAGATCAAGCACCGCAAGGCCGGCAAGGGGCACCTGATGAGCGTCAAGAGCTCCAAGCGGCTGCGGAAGATCCGCCGTCCGGCGACCGTGTCCAGCCCGGCCTACACGGCCAAGATGATCGCTGCGCTGCACAGTTGAGCGTCCGCGCCGTGCAGTCGAGAGAAACGAATGGCTTGCTTCCCGGCGTTTCAGCTGCCGTAGCAAGCGGGATTTTGAAGTGAGGAGAAAGCTGACATGCCACGAGCAACAAAAGGTCATGCCGTTCGCAAGGCCAAGAAGCGAGAATTGAAACGGGTGCGCGGCCATCGCGCAATGGCGGGGCACACTTGGCGTCTGGCCACCGAGGCCCTTCGACGCGCCGAAGTCTACGCCCGACGCGACCGCAGGGCCAAGAAACGGGATTTCCGAGCCTTGTGGATCATCCGTCTGAACGCCGCCTGCCGGGAGCGGGGAGTGCGCTACAGCGAGTTCATCAATGGCTGCAAAAAGGCCCAGATCGCCATCAACCGCAAGATGCTCAGCGAGATCGCCATCGCCGATCCGCAGGGCTTCGATGCGATCCTGCAGCAGGCCAAAGCGGCCCTCGCCTGATTCATTCGCAAGCGGATTCGATCCCCCCCGGCGTCGGCCGCACCAGGGGGTGCGCTCCGACGCCGGGGGATCGTTCTTTGGCGGGTTGGAGACTCGGTCATGCTGGAGCAATTTGAACAGGTTGGCAAAGAGGCCCTCGCGGAGCTGCTCAAAGTCCGGGACCTCAAGGCCCTGGAGGAGTTCCGCATCAAGTACCTCAGCCGCAAGGGGCTGATCATGGACCTGCTCAGCCAGGTCGGCAAGCTTCCCCGTGAGGAGAAGCCGCGGGGCGGCCAACTCGCCAACAAGACCAAGAACGAAGTCATGGCGGCCTTCGAGGAACGCAAGAAGACCCTCGAAGAAACGCAGAAGGGCCGGCGTGAGCTGATCGACGTCACGCTGCCCGGCGTGCCGGTGCCGATCGGAAACCGCCACGTGATCATGCAGACGATCGACGAACTGCTGGACATCTTCGGCCGGATGGGCTTCGGCGTCGCCTACGGCCCCGAGGTCGAGGACGAGTGGCACAACTTCGTCGCCCTGAACATCCCGCCCGAACACCCGGCCCGAACCCCGTCGGACAACTTCTACATCGAAGACAATATCCTGCTTCGCAGCCAGACCTCGACGATCCAGATCCGCGTGATGGAGAAGACCAGGCCTCCGATCCGCGTGGTGGCGCCGGGCCGGGTCTATCGTCCCGATGCGGTCGACGCGACGCACATGTACATGTTCCACCAGCTCGAGGCGCTCGTCGTCGACGAGGGCGTCACCATGGTGGACCTCAAGACCACGATCGAGCAGTTCATCCACGTCTTCTTCGGCCCCGACACGAAGTGGCGGTTCCGCCCGAGCTTCTTCCCGTTCACCGAGCCCAGCGCCGAGATCGACCTGCTGTTGGTCGGCAAGAATGGCGAGGAGCGGTGGGTCGAGATGGGCGGCTGCGGCATGGTGGACCCCAACGTCTTCGACGCGGTCGGCATCGACAGCGAGAAGTACACCGGCTGGGCCTTCGGCTTCGGCATCGAGCGGCTCGCCATGCGCAAGTACGAGATCTCCGACATCCGCTGGCTGTTCGAGAACGACCTGCGTTTCCTCCAGCAGTTCTGATCGCCGCCGGCTCGGAAAGTCCACGTCTGCGATCGAAAGATCCGCTCCCCTCGGAGCACAGGATCGGAGACTTCGGGCAAAGAAAGTTTGTCACCTGTGCCGGGATTCGTCCACTATCTGTGTAAACGTCTGTTTACCGTGGTGGGCAAGACGCGATGCAGCCTCATGCGTTCCTGGCATTCTGTTGCGGTCTGTTCGGCATCGTCGCCCAGACCCTGCTTCTGGGCGAGTGTCTGACGATGTTCCCCGCCGGCGAGATTTGGATCGTTTCCCTCTTGGGAACCTGGTTTCTCGCGGCTGCCGCCGGGGCGTCTGTCGCTCGCAGGCTTCGCCGGACGCCTTCGCGGGAAACCCTCTGCCTGGTCTTCATTCCTGTCTTCCTGCTGCAATATCTGGCGATTTCTCTATTCACAGGATCGGGCCAAGACGCCGGTTTGATCCTGCCTTTGCACGAGATCTTCGGCCGGTCGCTGCTGATTGCCGGGCCAGGGGGAGTGATGGCCGGCCTGCTCGTGTCCGCTCTCGGTCGGCCCATTCTCGGCCGATGCCTCTGGATCGCGGTCGGCGGGGTCGTCGGAGGAGCGGGAACCGCTGTCATGCTTGGCGTCGGAACGAGCGTGCCCACGGTCTTTCTGTCGGCGGCTCTTGTCGCGTGCAGCGGCGCCGCGTGGTCCGCCTGGACGGGGGCGAGGAAACGCGGGTGGTTCGAAGCGGTCTGTCTGGTGGCTGTGTCGGCGGCCTTGATCCTGCGTGCGGACGTTGCCATTGCGCGAGTCGTCCAGGAATGGCGATGGCACCGGATGGCGCCCGGCGGGACTCTGGAGGGCAGTTTCCGGACGGCGCAGGCCGAGTATCTCTACGGGATGGACGGCGACCGCTGGGTTGTTGCGCGAGGGGGCGCTGTCCAAGAGGTTCTGTGCGATCGCGCCGAGGCGGGGAGAATCGCCGCCATCGCTTTGTCTCAGAACTTCGCGGCCAAACGCATTCTGGTGATTGGACGGGGACTGGCCGTCTGCGAACGGTTTCTCAGGACTCCGAGCGTGGAGGCGGTGGACTGGATCGATTCGGATCCGCAGTACATCCAGGAACTGCTCGCCCACGCGCCCGAGCAGTTCCGCGTTTCCGATCCGCGTCTCCGCTGCCTGGCTGGGGGAGTCCGGACTGCGCTGGTCGAGAGGCAGGGGGCTTACGACGTGATCGTGATCAATCTGCCCCGCATAGTCGAAGGCAGGCTCGAAGAACTCACATCCGTCGAGTTCTTCGAATCGGCCAAAAAGTCCCTGCGTCCCCTCGGCGTGGCGGTCGTGGGGATCGTGGGCGATCGGGACCCGTCGGATGGGGAGCCGGGACACCAAGGCGCATGCGTCGAGAGCGCCCTGGAGGCTGTGTTCGCACAGACGATCCTGGTGCCCGATGGGCCGCGGACCTTCTTCGTCTCGGCGGCGGAGGCTTGTCTTCAGGTGTTCCCCGTCGTCTTGCAGACGCGATTTGGCCTTGTCGAGAACGCCGGCGAGATCTTCCCGGTGGAATCGCTGGAGCAGGTGTATCGACCCGATCTGTCGGTCAAGAGGGTGGAGTCATATGACGCGGTCAATATTCCCAAGGAGCGGCTGACCAGCCATGACGGCAGGCCGAGCCATCGTCTCAGCGGGCTCCTGCAGGCGGCGAGCCGCTCGGGAGTGTCGTTGGACAAGCCCGTCCAGGCTTTCTCGCGTGGCGGCCTGCTTCTGGTGATCGTCCCGATTCTGGTGCTGGCGGCGGTCCGTCTGGCGTATGTCGTCCGGACCGCTCCTGGCGCCAAGACCGCGCAGAGCCTGGCGCCTGGTACGGCTCTGCCATCCGACGTGCGGTTCGTCAGCGGCTGCTCGGCCGGCGTGAGTCTGGCGGGTCTGATCGTTCTGACGCAGGCCTGGCTGGCGAATCGCCTGGTCGTGCCCGAACACGTCGGATACGTGCTGTCGCTGTATGCGTTCGGCCTGGCTTCGGGCGCCGTGTGCGCGAGATGGGCCGTCTCGTCCCTGCGTTCCCAGGGCGTTTCGCGTCTGCGGCCCGTCACGTGGGCTCTGGCTGCGATTCTGAGCGTCCAGGGGGTCATTGTGCTGGTCGCGGGTTTCGTGGTTGAACATTCAACCGCGTGGCCGCCGCTGGCGGCGCTGGTCGCGGCGCTCGGTTTTTCGTGCGGCGCGGTTGTGATTCTGGCGGCCAAGGTCCTCGATGGCTGTACGAGCGAGACCGGTTCGTCCTGGATCGAGCTGGTCCGCGACGTTTGCCTGGGCGCCGCCTGCGGTTGTCTGGCCAGTCTGGGCCTGGTCCCTCTGATGGGATTCGGGACATCGCTCTGGGTCGCGTCGCTCGGGGCCTTTGCGGTCGCGGCTCTGGCTTCGGGAGTCCCACTGTGGTCGATGCGTCCCGGCGTCCGTGCGATTGCCCATCGGGTGCTCACCCCGATCGGATACGGCCTGTTTGCTCTGGCGCTGTCCCTCATCGTCTGCTCGCACATCCTCGCCTATGAGGAGCGGTCTCGCGCGACCGCGCAGGCGACGGTAGCCATCCAGGACTGGGTCCAGGGCCGCAAGCTCTCGGCCAAGACCGTCCCCTCCGTCGACTCCGCCAAAGGGGCGACATACCACGAGGTGCGGGAAGGATCGCTGCTCAAAGGCTACGTCTTTCGTTCGGAGGACTTCTCCGGCACGGTCTATGGGTATGGCGGCCCGATGGCTCTCGTCATGTTCGCGGACCCCGCCGGCACTCTGGTCGACTTTCGCATCACGCGGTCCTACGAGACGCCTCGATACATCACCCGCATCCGAAGCTGGATGGAGTCGCTCAAGGGACACAAGGTCCTCGGTCCCGCTCCGATGCAGGGAGTCAACGCCGTCAGCGGGGCGACCAAGAGCTGCGACGCGATTCTCCGCCTGTTGCGCAACTCCGGCAGCCGGTTCGACGCCTCCGTCCTGGCCGGCCAGGAGGTGGTCGATTCCGCCCAGGCGGATTGGCTCCAGAAGGTGGACTGGCCGGTCGTCTACTGGATTGGGGGGATCGCTCTGGCTTTGGCGGCGATCCACCTCGGCAGCCTGTGGGGACGCATCGCGGTGCTGGTCTTCACCGCCGCTGTCGGCGGCATCTGGCTGAATCGTCAGTACTCCACCGACCACGTGGTCCGCCTGCTCCATGGCCAGGGGCTCCTGAGCAATCCCTGGGCGAACGCCTGCCTTCTGTTGGGCATCCCCCTGGTCGTCCTGTTGCTGGGGAACATCTACTGCGGATACTTGTGCCCGTTCGGCGCCGTCCAGGAACTGCTCGGATTCATTCTCCCCAAGCGATTCAAGGCCCGTCCTCGGATATCGACGATGACCTCGGCCAGGTTCATCAAGTACGGCGTGTTGTTTTCGCTCATTGCGGTCTTCTTTCTCACAGGGAGCAGGAGACTTCTGGACCTGGACCCTCTGACGCTGGTGTTCAGCCGGCAGTTGTGGTCCGAGGGGCTGTCGTCGTCGCCTGGGCTGATCCTGGCGATCCTGGTCTTGCTCGCGGCGCCGCTGGTCACTCGGGTCTGGTGCCGCTACCTGTGCCCGACGGGGGCCTTCCTGTCGCTGTTCAACCTCGCGGGCTGGCTCGGGCGGTTCCTGCCGGCCAAGAAGTTCGGCCGTTGCGAGTTCGGCCTCAACGGCCGCGACCATCTCGACTGCATCCACTGCGACCGCTGCCGCCACCACAGTCCGCTGATCCCCACGCGAGAGGAGGCGATCGCGAAAATCGGCGACGCTCCGTGAATTCACGTGTTATTTCTGGAATCCATACGGTATAATTGAGGAAGCGGCATTGATTCTTGAACCGGTTGCCGTGGTGTGGAACAGACACTGAGTGCTTTGGCAGTGGCGAGAATATGGGCATCACATTTCTCAAAGTGAAGGTGGCGAATCCGGAACGCCCGAAGAAGTCGCAGGTGTGTGAGTTCCTCGTGGATTCCGGCGCGGTGTATTCCGTGGTTCCCCAGAGCGTTCTGAAGAAGCTGGGCATCAAACCCACGTCGTCGCAGGAGTTCATCCTGGCCAATGGGGAGATCGTCCGGAAGGCCATCGGCAACGCCTATTATGAATATCAGGGCAACGTCAGAGCAGCCCCGGTGGTCTTTGGAGACGAGGGCGTGTTCCTGCTGGGTGCAACGACGCTTGAGGCCCTGGGGATGATTCTCGATCCGATCAGGAGGCAGCTCAAGCCCCTGCCCATGCTCCTGATGTGAACCGTTGGGTAAGTGCCTTCGTCTGGATGGGGCTATGGTCTGGCTGCTGGGACAAGAGTCAGGCTCTTGAGGCGATACCGAGACGATGAATTCAATATATGACAAGCCGGTTCGCGTATTGATGAAGGACATGGTGACAGATCTCAGTCTGCGCCGTGGTCAGATCATTACGAGGGAAAGAGTGCGCCATTGGTTCAGGGACAAGTATCCGAAGATAAAGGAGGGGACAATCTCGTGTCACCTGATTCGAATGTCGACCAATGCTCCAAGCCGTGTTCATTACAGCGCGAGGGCTGGCGAAGACGATCTCTTCTTTCAGATAGATGGAACGCAGTTCCGATTGTACGAACCGGGCAAGGACCCACGGCCGATTTCCTCGGCGACGATGCCTGAACCGTCCGACGCACCTGAAGAGTCAGAGGGGGAAAAGGGGATGATTTCGGAGTTCGCCTACGAACGAGACCTCCGCAACTTCCTCGCGAAGAACTTGGGGATCATAGAACCAGGGTTACGGCTCTACGAGGAGGAGGGAATCACCGGCGTCGAGTTTCCCGTTGGCGGTCGCTTTGTCGACATCTTGGGTGTGGACAACAGGAAGCGGTACGTGGTTATTGAGTTGAAGGTATCCAGAGGATATGACCGAGTCGTGGGGCAGTTGCTCAGATACATGTCTTGGATAAAGAGAAATCAGGCAGAAGAAGGACAAGGAGTAAGAGGAATCATCGTCGCCAGGGAGATATCCGAAGACCTTCTGTTGGCGTGTTCAAACCTCGTGGACGTGCAACTTTACGAATATGAACTATCCCTTTCGCTGAGAGAAGTCAAGCTTTGAGATTGTGCGAACGCAACACCTGGACGCACCTCCTCTTGCTCACTCGTTGAGTCGGACCGTTCGGATGCGAGAGCGCCCGAGTTCATCTGACGGAGTCGTCGTCGGGCAGGCCGAGTTGCTTGTAGAGGTTGCGGCGGCCTGCCTTGTCGCCTTCGAGGATGTGCCTGGCGTATTCGGCGACTTCTCTGGCCTTCTCGCGCGGGACGACGATGACCCCGTCGCCGTCGGCGACGATCACGTCGCCCGGGCGGACGAGGACGCCGCCGCACTCGATGGGGCGGTTGACCGACTCGATCTCGTTGCGGCCGGGACGGATGCCCCGCGTCACGTGGCGCAGGTACAGCGGCATCTGTTGGGTGGCGACTTCGTCGGTGTCCCGGCTGCCGGCATTGGTCACCACGCCTACGCAGCCTCGCAGCTTCCAGCCCATGATGTTGTTCGAGCCGATGGTGCCGACGTCGGAGTTGGGCGCGTCGTCGATCACCAGCGCGGTTCCCTTGCGAATCAGCGGCGTGAACGGTTCCGGCGTCACTTCGTTGTAGGTCTTGCCGACCCATTTGTCGAACGCCGCGGTCTCCATGGCGGGGGCGAAGCCCCTGTTCGTCGGGACATAGCGAGCGGTCACCGCGATGCCGATGAAGCGGTGCTTGTATTCCTTCGTGTCCTTCCATACCGGGTGGATCTCGGGCGACATCAGGCCCACGTTGGCCAGCCCGACCTTGTCCATGCCGTCGGAGACGTCCGCGACGCGGAGTCCCTCGAACAACGCCAGGATCTCCTGGTCCTGTTGCTCGGTGTAGACCTTGGTCATGATGTAGTTTCTTCCGGCGCGGAGTTCGTCGGGATCGGGCCTGACGTTCTGCTGGGCGACGGCCGGGACGGAAACCACCGTCGTTCCCATCGTCGCGACGATTGTCAGAAGGAAGGCCAGGACCAGAGTCATCGCTTTTCCGCTGAGGTGAATTCGGCTCGTCATCTGTTGTCTCCCGTAATCCGGATGCGTTGCACGGTCACGTGGCGGATCGATGCGTCCGCCGGTAGCCGTACTATATCCTCTCGAAACGTCGACGCAAACCGAAAAGGGGAGGGCGATGTGCGCAAAAAAAGAGCCCCTGAAGCGCTGAAGCGAGGACATTCCCGTAAGCCAGTGTGCTCGTATGTTTGAAATACCCGCTTGCTGCTCAATCAGGGGCGGGCGTCGAAACTTGTTGTCTTGCTCTTCTTGGCTCTCAGCACCTCCACATTGTCGTCTTGTGCTTATCGTTATTGGATGATGTCTTTTTCGTTGACCCCATGTACAGTCTACCCTTCGGCAAAGTCTTTCTCGGTTCTTGAGCGATTCTACGCGGCTCGACGGCGCTGTCGCAGGCCCTTGACCGGAGGGATAGAAAGGCGCTTGCGGAGGCCCTTCGCCGGCGGCTCCCAGTCTGCCCGTGCTTACCTGGCGGACAGGCCGGCGGGTTTGGCGAGCTTCGACAGCTTGCCCGACTTAAACCCGATAACCGGAGGAATCGGACATCAGTTTTTTTGCGGAGATTCCGAGATTTTCTCGATCGAAGGCGGCGAAGACGCGAGTTGTTGTGGGGGTGTCAATCGGGAATAAGAGCAGAGGGATTCCGGCATATGCTTCCCGTCGCCGGTAGCGCGAAGATCTGAAGCTTGCGGAGCTTGCGATTGGGCGGTGTATCCGATACGATGCACGCCCGGCAGGCCAAAGGTTGAGGCACGGCAGGGGATTGCAGATGCTCGAGATTGCGGCGGGTGCAGGTTTGAGTTTACGTAGGATCTGAGTGATTTGGACGGAGGTGGACTCCTTTTCGTAGAACTGCAAGTTGTTGTCTGAAAACAGTTTGCGGTTTGGTGAAAGGAGTCCAACGATGATTGTATCGGAACTGATC
>DATIKY010000347.1:0-33811 GCA_035476995.1 Sedimentisphaerales bacterium
CCCCGATTCTCTTGCCGAATCTGAACCTCACCTGTGGTGAGATTTACGAATCGGCTCCTCGGTTACGAATCCACGCCTCTTTCCCGATGAAAACTGCACATTCGCAAGACTTGACGGAGTGCCTTATGCAACTGGAGGGTAGATCGTCCCGAAGGCGAGTTTTCCGGTGGCGTCGTAGCTGTTGGCGTCCTGCGTGGCGACGATCGCGGTCCCTGCGGTGACCGCGGTCAGATCGCTGCTGAGCAGGATGCGATGCTGGCCTGCGTAGTCCCCCGGCGTCCAGCTCAGGGTCGTCTTGACGGGGACTTCCTTCGCCCCGTTGGCGGGGCTGGGTTTGGAGGCGCGGGTTCCGCTCCACTGACCGGTCACGACGATGTTGTCGATCGCCCACCACCAGTCGTTGCCGGCGTCGAACAGGCCGAACGTCAGGACCATGCTGCCTGCGCCCGCGGGGTTGGGGATGTCCACGAAGATCGTCTGATTGGTGGAGTTGTCGTCTTTGTAGAAAGGACTGGCGGAATCGGACTCCCACCGAAGCACTTCGATCTTCGGTCCGCCATCGAAGGAGACCGTGATATTGGCGGTCTGATGGTAATCGTTGTCGTATTCGGGGCGCCAGCTCGAGTCGAACTTCAGTTGTACGGTGCCCGGCCTGGCAGAGGACAGATCGATGGGCGGCGTGATCAACCACACGTCATAGGTATCTGCTGGGTAGTTCTTCGGATGGGCGGCGTCGTCCCACTCGTCCGGGTCGGCGATCGCCACGGTCCCCTGACCCAGCTTGAACTCCGAACGACGCTGATCTTCAGCGGTTTGGATCCACCAATCCTTCTTCGCGAATCCCCATCCCGCCCACTCGGTTACGCCATCGTTGGCGGGATTGCCGTAGCCGGGGACTCCGGTGGCGTCGTTGATCCACCCCGCCGGAGGGACATTCGTCCAGACCGCATCCCCGGCGACTCCTTCGTCCACGTTCGGACCCAGTGTCAGGTCTTCAAAATCCTCCTCCAGCAATACGTAGGTGGTCTGGGCCTGCGCCGCACCGGCCAGGACCGCAGCCACAACCAGCAGAAAACACGCAACGCTTCTCATCTTTTCACCCCTTCACTTCGTTATTGGATCTCTCTGCTCCGTGCGTACGTCACGCCGAAGTCGCCTGTCTATTTGCGCCTCGAAGATTAGGATCGTGTGTGTCTCGCGCTAATTGGATGTCAATTCCCGTCGCACGCTCTTTCGCTCCTCGACAGACTCGAAATCCTGCGTGGGAAACCAGGTTCAGATCCCGACCGATGACCCATCCGATTCCTTTATATCATACTCCGCAATCGGAGTTCAACAAGAAAGTTGACCCCGAATCCGCGGGCCTATCGGACCGATCGACCGCTTGCGGGGGCTGGTGGGGAGCTTATAATGCAGTCTGGTGCCCCCAGCGGCGATTCCGGGCGGGGGCAGAGGTTCGAATTTGGCGGTTTGACGTATGGAATGGGACGGTGAGACGATGATGACACGCAGAAGGATGCTGGGCTGGGCGTCGGGAGCGACGGTTCTGACGATGGGGGTCGGGGGGGCTTTGTCGCAGCCGGAACAGGCCGACAGGGCGATCCGGCTGGTCGTGCGGGCCGACGACATCGGCTCGTGCCATACCGCCAATCTCGCCTGCATCCAGGTCTACCGCGAGGGGATCGCCAGGAGCGTCGAGGTGCAGACGCCGTGCCCATGGTTCATCGAGGCCGCCAAGATGCTGCGCGAGAACCCCGGCTACGACGTGGGCGTGCACCTGACGCTGACCAGCGAGTGGGAGAACTACAAGTGGGGTCCGCTGACGCAGTCGCCCAGCCTGGTCGATGCCCAGGGGCATTTCTTCCCGATGACCAGCCAGCGGTCGGATTTTCCGCCCAACACGGGCTTTCTGGAGTCCAAATGGCGGATCGAAGAGGTCGAGAAGGAATTGCGGGCCCAGATCGAGTTGGCGAAAAAGGAGATCCCGCAGGTCTCGCACCTGAGCAGCCACATGGGGACGCCGACGTGTACGCCGCAGCTTCGCGAATTGGTGGCTCGGCTCGCGAAAGAGTACAAGCTGCCCATCGAGACGCCGGGGGCCAAGCACCTGCAATGGGCAGCGGACAGCAAGGCCACCGTTCAACAGCGGGAGGCCGCGCTGGTCAAGGCCCTGGAGGGGATCGGGCCCGGGATATGGATCGTGATCGAGCACCCAGGGCTCGACACCTCGGAGATGCAGGCGATGGGCCACAAGGGCTATTGGGAAGTCGCCTCCCACCGAGACGCCGTGACGAAGTCCTTCTGTAGTCCCAAGGTCAAAGAGGTCATCCAACGCCGGGGCATCCAGTTGGTCAGCTACCGAGACCTGTGGGCAAAGTAGGCCGCCAGTTCGGAAGTTCAAGACGTAGAGGTCCTGGTTGGCTCGCCGACGTGGGCCTATTCTTCATCCGTCGTTGGGCAGAGCGACATCGTCGCTCTTTTTCGATGGCTCTTCAGGGCGTCTCGGGAGGCGCTTCTACTCGCGTCGGGAGATTCTCAAGTCTGATGAGCGATTGTTTCTGTACATCGAGAACGTAGAGCTTGCCATCCTGCCAACGCACGATGTCCCCGAGGTTCTCGCCGAGGATCGCCACGTTGCCGATCTGCCATGCATATAGGGTCCGGCCTGCGAGGAAGTAGAGGGTGTCTTCGCCGGCCGGGGCGATGGAGGTGACCGGAGGTCCCGGCAGGCGGCAGATCAGGTTGACCTCGCCGCCCGGCGCCACCTGGAAGATGTCGTTCGCTACGGAGAAGTAGAGCGTGTCGCCCACGGCCGCCGCCGCCCCGACCGATGACGGCATGGTGCAGAGCTTGGCATGGCCGCGCTGCGGGTCGATCACGTAGATGGACGTGGCTTGATCGTTGTCCCCGCCATAGAAGTAAATCCGGTTCTGTCCGATCGCCAGTCGCATGGCGTTCTCCGGCAGTTCGACCTGCGGGTGGAACCGTCCGCCCGCGCAGTATCCGAGCTTTCGGCCGCTGACGACCAGCAGGGCTCCGTCGGGCGTGAATGCGCAGTCGCTCACCGGGGTGGACGCGTCGAAGAGGAACTTGCGGTTGTTGACCAGGAACAGATTGTTGGGCTCGGCCACGACCGTGGCGCCGCGATGGCTGACCGCCAGCACCGGGGCGAGGGGCTCCAGCTTTGCCGTCTTCACCCGCTCGGCCGTCAGCATGACGGTCAGGCTGGGGACAGGAGTCTCTGCCGCGAGGGGCGAGATCATGGAAAGAACGAACACACAGATGCCCAGGAAATACCGCATCACCGGGACCCTTCCACAGGTTGAGTGACCCACTTGAACCACTTTCGGCCGTTCATCTCCATCTCCTGCTGCTCCCCCTCGGAAGGCGGCAGCGGGATGCTCGAGAAGCTGTCGACGTAGATCCTCATGGCGCGAGTCTCCGAGCCTTTGATCTGATCTATCGTCTCGGCTTCAGGGTACCCGCGTCCGATGAGATCGACGGCGCTTTGCATGGACCGTCCCGCCTCGTCGCTCAGTCCCTTGGCGATTTTCAGGACGCCCAGTTGCCGCTCGTAGCCCAGCGCGCTGATCACTGCTTCTCCGAACTTCGCGGGGGCCTCCTTGATGTTCTTGCCGATCAGTCCGATGATCTGGTACGTCTCGGACGACAGTTCCAGGATGGGGGAAGAGTCCTTCTCGATCGCTGCGGTCTTCGAGACGGGAAAGTCAGGAGGCAGCGGTACACGGGATGGTCCTGGGTTCGCGCCGGTCGCGGGCCGTCCCAGGAAGCTGCCCGCATCGGCCTGAAGGTCGGCAAAGGCGGCGTTCTGCTGCGACAGGCGTCTTCTCTGCTCCGCCTCGCGTTTCTCCCGCGCCGCTTCCGCGATCTTCCTTTCTCTCGTCGCGTTCTGCAGGTCTATCCGGCTCCGCTCCTCGGAGGCAAGGATGCCCTCCATCTCTTTCAGGTTCCGCTGAATGACCGGGTCATCCGGCGTGGCTTGGAGCGCTTCGCGGAAGTATCGTGCCGCCGCGGCCCAGTCGAGGTTCTGGGACGCCGCGATTCCCTGGAGGTTGAGCGAACGGGCCTTCTCCCGGGCTTCGGCGTTCCTGAGGTTCTGTTGGATCACCGGGTCATTGGGAGCGATCTTCAAGGCCTCCCTGTAGAACTGCGCGGCCGCCGCCCAGTTTCCCTTGGCGGCCTGCTCGATCCCTTTGTTGTTGAGCCCCCAGGCGTTCTGCATCCGGCGGTCCGCGGCTCTCTGCTGCGTATTGCGGATCATGTTGTAGAAGGGGATGCCGTAACCGTCTTGGCCCCAGACCGGCTCTTGCGTCCCTCCACCGCCGCCGGAGGACGACCCGCCGGTCTCGTCATAGCCTCCGGGCGCCGGATACATGTTCAGTCGCAGTGTCGGGTCTCCCGATTGGGCCACCGCCTCGTCGATCGCGGCCAGGCACTCCTGCTTCGTCGCAAAACGCCCCACCCGCTTGGGGATCGGATGACCTGCCCTGGCCATCGCCTCGACCAGCCCGTCACTGTATTCGATCTCCCACGCCGACCAGACGCAGGGCGTCATGACCAGCACGATTATCGGTACAACCCACACAGCCTTCATAGGCGGACCTCCCTATGTTGTGCCCACTTGTCACGACCGAGTCTCCCCCTGACATATATCGTATGAATTGCCAAAGGTGTGCAGCGAAATCATTCGATACTCTCCTGTAAGTGCACCGTTTTTCTTAAAGGAGCCAATACGATGAGTATCCGAAGGACATCGGCAGCAGCGCTATTGACAGCATTGATTTGGACCTGGGTTGGAGCGGCGTATGCGGGGGAGATTCACAAGGCCGTGGCAAAGGGCGACCTGGAGCGAGTCAAAGCGATGTTGAAGGAGAATCGCGCGTTGGTCAAGGACACGACCGACTTCGGCGAGACGCCACTGCACATTGCGGCCTCTGAAGGGCACGTGGAGATCGCCAAGCTCCTGATCTCGCTGAAGGCGGACGTAAACGCCAAGAACGAGGACGAAGATACGCCGCTGCACGCGGTGGCCGGTAGCAACAGCGCGGAAATCGTCAAGTTGCTCTTATCGAAGAAGGCCGACGTCAAGGCCAGAAATGACTCCGGCGAGACCCCTCTGCACGCGGCGGCTGAAGAGGGGGCGACGGAAGTTGTCAAAGCGCTGATCGCGAAGAAGGCGGATGTCAACGCGCAGGATGAGCGCCTCTATACGCCGCTGCACCATGCGGCCTACTACTCCAAGAAAGAGGCTGCGGCGCTGCTGATCGCCAAGAAGGCTCAGGTCAACGCCAGGAGCAAATCCGGCGAGACGCCTCTGCATCGGGCGGCCGACCCCTTGTCGGGAGGAAAGAAAGCGGAGGAAACGGTGGCGCTGCTGATCGCGAACAAGGCGGACGTGGAAGCCAGGGACAATTCCGGCAATACGCCCCTCCATGGAGCGGCCAGCGACGCAGAAACGGGAGTCATCGTGCTGCTGCTGGGGGAGAAGGTCGACGTGAACGCCAGGAACAACTCCGGCGAAACGCCCCTGCACATGGCCGCTCGCAGTCTGGACAAGGAGGCGAAGGAAACGATTGAGGTGTTGCTCGCCCATGGAGCCGACGTCCGCGCTGCGGCCGAGGACGGTTGGACGCCTCTGAACTATGCGATCTCCATGGGAACGAAAGCGTCGATCGAGGTACTGCTGGCCCACAAAGCCGATTTGAATGCCCAAAACGGGTCCGGAGAAATGCCCCTGCACCAGGCCGTGCGATCCCTGATCCCCGAGATCGCCGAAGTCGTCAGGATGTTGCTGGCCGCCGGCGCGGACATCAACGGCAAGAACAAATACGGGGATACCCCGCTCCACAAAGCGGCCGAACGCGGGAAAGGGGAAATCGTGGCAATGCTGCTGGCCGCCGGTGCGGACGTTACGATCGTGGCGGTCGGCTTCGATGAGACCCCGCTGGCCCGGGCCCGATATCACAAGCACGACGAGGCCGCCGAGCTGATCCGGGCGGCTTATCCGAAGTACATTCACGAGGCCGCCAGGATCGGCGACGCGCAGAAGCTCAAGGTGCTCCTGGCGGAAGATCCCAACCTGGTGCAAGCCAAAGATGAGGAGGGGCGGACGCCTCTGCACCATGCGGCGCTCAGCGGCAAGAGCGATGCCGTGGTCGAACTGCTGAAGAACAAGGCGCGTGTCAATGCCAGGGACAACAACGGCTGGGCGCCTCTGCACGCGGCGGCCGGCCTGCGACGTTGGGAGACCGTCAAAGTGCTGCTGGCCCACCAGGCGGACGTCAACGCCCGAGACAAAGAGGGCGGGACGCCCCTGCACTTCGCGGCCGGCCGCGGCCATGCGGAAATCGTGGAACTGCTGCTGGCCGCCAAGGCGGACGTCAACGCCAAGAGCAGCTACGGCTATACGCCGCTTCGATCCGCGGTGTCCCAAGGGCACTTGGAGGTGATTGACCTGCTTCGCCGCCATGGAGGCCAGGAATGATCGTGGCGGCTCGACTCCGATACGGTCTGGCCGGCAGGTGCCTGCGAATCGGGCGAGCCGAAGTGGTATCGGTCACTCCGCGCTGTAGTTGATCTCCATTCTTCGCGACAGGCGTGCGGCGGCTGCGAGGACCACGCACGTCAGGAGCACGATGCTCAGGATGGCCACGGCGTGGGTGGCGGGCTGGACTGGGGAGATCAGGAGGTGAACCAGGCCGGGAACCTGCTCATCTCTGGCCGCGTCCACCGGGCAGAGGGACTGGAGATAGTGGATCATGCTGACCTTCTTGAGCGCCGCAGGCAGGAAGGGGTTGACGCCTTCCCATAAGAGGACCACGGCGGTCGGGACGATCGGGTTTCGAAAGAGCAGCCCCACGGCCAGGAAGACGCTGCCGTAGCCGACACAGGCCAGAGCGGTGACAACCAGGTACCAGGAGAACTGGCTCCAGCCTGTGGTCCCCAGGAAGTCGGCGACCGCGGCGGCGTCGAACTGCCAGAGCAGGGCCAGCCATTGCAGGGCGGTGCTGGATGTAAAGATGACCACCGCGGCCAGCAGTCCGGCGGCGTACTTGCCCGCCAGCAGAATCTCCCGGCGGACCGGGGTCAGCAGGTAGAAGTGCAGGCTCTTGTCGAGCATCTCGCCGCGGAAGAGATTGACGAAGATCCCTACGCATCCGAAGAAGACCGCCAGACGGAGGTAATAGGACTGGAAGACGCCCGCGAAGATCAGCGAGACCTGGGGCAGCGTGTCGAATTCGTTCCTGTGGATACTCTTCAGACTGCCGTTCTCGAAGAAGAGGAAGACGTCGGCTTTGCCATCCGTATATCTGCAGTGAAAGAACTCGGTCCGCTCGGTGCGATTCCCGCCGCTATGCCATCTCCGTTGAGAGAGGGGCTCTCCGAGCTTCTGTGTGACCTCGTCGCGGGTCATCCCGGTTCGAATGGCGCTGAGGTCCTCGCTGGAAATCGGATGTTCCCGAGCGGTTCGTCGAAGCTCGCTGCGATGGTGTGCGATCGAGACCGAGCGGGCCGTGAAGAGCAGCAGGGGGGCGAAAGCCAGCAGGTAGACCCACAGGCCTCGACGCGAGAGGAAGGTCTTCTTCATCTCCAGCCGGACGATCGCGAGAATTTGCATGCACCACAGGCGGATCATTGGGCGGCCTCCTCTGTGCCGATGAGGTACTCATAGACGGAATGGACGTTGTCGTCGGCCGGGATCACGCCTTCAATGTCGATGCCCGCCAGGGCCAGATGGTTCAAAGCCCTGCAGAACCGGTCGGCATCGCGGGTCTTGATGAGCACTCCCTCGCCTTCCGGGAGCAGTCGCGCCTCGACGACGTGGTCCTGCTCGAAGGCCTTGGAGGCCAGCAGGTTCGGCTGCTTGCACCGGATGAGGAACTGCATGGGCCGCTCCTCCTGGATCTCGCTTCGCACGCCGCGGATGCGGCCTTCCGCGACGACGTAGCCGCCGCTCATCAGGACGACCTGGTCGGAGATCATGTCCACCTCGTGCAGCACGTGGCTGGAGACCACGACGTGGCGGCCTTCGCCGGCGTATCGTTTGAACAGGGCGATCGTTTCGACGCGGACCAGCGGGTCCAGGCCGTTGAGCGGTTCGTCCAGGATCAGGACCCGCGGGTCGTGGGCGATCGCCTGGGCCAGGCGGATCCGTTGACGCATTCCCTTGCTGTACGCCGCGACCTTGCGGTCCGCGGCCTCCGACAGACCCACCTGCTCGATGGCCCGGGCGGTCAACTCCCGGCATTCGGGCGCCGAACGCCCGGACAGGCGGAGATACGAGCAGATGAACTGCGAGCCGGTCAAGCCTTTGGGGAAGGCGTCGAACTGGGTCGAGTAACCGACGAGACGAAAGAGCTTCTGGGGTTGCGACGGCTCGACGTCCAGGACGCGGATTCGGCCTTGACTCGGCCGGACCAGGCCGGTGATCAAGTTCATCAGAGTCGTCTTGCCCGAGCCGTTGGGACCGACCAGGCTCGTGATCCCCGGCGGGATCGAGAGCGTCACCCGATTGACGCCCAGGACCTCGCCATAGAAGCGCGAGACGTTGTCGAGAAGGATTCGGTTTTCGCTCATTTGACCACATCGAACGCGCGAACCCGTCGGGCCAGCAGAAGCAGGCAAAGACCGCATGTGACTCCCAGGACGATCCAGGCCTGTGTCACGGACAGGTCCTTTCCCCGGCTGGCGTCAAAGAGCCCGCCCCAGACCGTGTGGATGACTTCTCCGAGGTTGATCAGCGAGCCCTTTCGAGTCCGCAGGATCTCGTTGATGGCTTGGGCGAAGCCCGCGCCCACGAAGTGCAGGCCCAGCACGCACGCTCCCGCGGCGATTCGCCACTTGACCCAGGCCGAGAGGGCCAGGGCGATCAGGGACAGGACGACGATCCAGATCAGGGGTCCCAGGACGATCGAGCCGGCCAGCCAGAGGTTGGGCCTGACCCAGGACCAACCGGCGCAACTGGCCTGAATCCCGTAGAGCAGAAGGCCCGGGACCCAGGTGACCGCCGAGAGCAGGGCAAGCAGCACGGCCATCTTCCCGCCCACATATTCCGCTCGGGAGAACGGCCGGCTCAGGTAGAGGGGCAACCCGCCGTTGGCCAGGTCCGGCGAGACCAGGTTCGGGCCGATGAAGGCCGTCAGCAGCAGGGCCAGGACGCCCTGGACGACGCAGAAGACGTAGAAGAACTGCCCGTCGATCGGGGGCAGAGCGTTGGATTGCAGCTTCAACATCGCCAGGGCCGGGCTGTTGTGGGAGAGGTAGATCAGCGCGGCGCAGGCGATGGGGTAGAAGGTGCACATCGCAAGAAAGAGGACCAGGAACCTGGACTGGAAGAGCCTGGCATAGGAGTACCGCATCAGGATCAGAAAACGCGACCATCCCGCCGTCCGCGGGCCCGCGTAGTCCTTGTAGGTCTGTTTGTATACGGCCATCTCATGCCTCCATCGCTTTGAGGAAAATGTCTTCGAGGGTGTCCCGGCGATAGCTCACTCGGCGCAGGGGCAGGTCATGATCGGCCGCGACGCGGTAGATCTCGCGGAGATCGAAGCCTTCGGGAAGGACCATCCTGTATCGGCCGGTCCCTTGTGATGTGCACTCGCATCCGAGTCCTGACAGGGCCTGCGCCAGGAGGGCCCCGTCGCTCGATGTCTCCAACTCGACGAATCGCTTGTTCGTGCTGCGTTCTTCTTCGAGATTGGCGTAGTGGACGATCTGGCCCTGCTTGAGAATCAGCACCTCCTCGCAGGTCTCCTCCACGTCCCGGAGCAGGTGCGAGCACAGGAGGATGTGCATCCGGCCCGAATCCCGAATGTCGCGGATGAGGCGGACCATCCGCCGACGGGCGGCCGGATCGAGTCCGTTGGTCGGCTCGTCGAGGATCAGCAGGCGGGGCCCGTGCACCAGAGCCTGGGCCAGCTTGGCCATCTGCTTCATGCCGAGCGAATAGGTGCCCAGCTTGCGGTAGCGGGCTTCTCCGAGCCCCACGTAGAACAGGACCTCGTGGGCCCGTTCGAGAGCGGCCTGGGCGGGCAGGCCGGACAATTCGCCCATCATGCGGACGAAGGTTACGGCGGTCATATCCGCGATGAAGGCGTCGTTCTCCGGCATGTAGCCGATCTGGGCACGGATCCGGCGGAGGTGATGACGAATGTCGTAGCCGAAGATGCTGGCGGTGCCCCCGGCCGGCGGGCAGAAACCCAGCAAGGTCTGGATCAGGGTGGACTTGCCCGCTCCGTTGGGACCGAGCAGCCCGAGGGTGCGACCCGACAGTGCGACGCGGAGATCCTTGAGAATCTCTCGCTTGCCGAAACGCACGCTCAATCCGGCCAGTTCAATAACTGATTGCATTCAATCGATCTCCTGAGGCATTCCTGCCAAGTTCGATCGGACCGATCATACCAGAATCTGCCGATCGCAGGGGCAAGCTGTGCCCCCAAAATCGGGCAGCTCAGCATTGAGTAGGTCGCATTTGCCCGCCATTTATTACAGCAGGCGCAAAAGGAATTGTGGTCCGCAGACTCACCGCTTCCTGGGGTAGACGACCCCCGACAGCTCGATGAGCCTGAATCCGTTCTGCAGTCTCATCACCGGGATGCCAGACTTGGCCTTGAGGCATCGCAAGCCACTGTCGCACAGATGAGGGGAACAGGAAAGGGCCCATGAAACGAAGAAGGGCAGGGCGTCGCGGGGACGCCCTGCCCTGAACTGTCGGCTTGTTCATCCAGCCTTTTCTCAGAACGGTTTGTGCAACGGCACGGTCTGGCCGGCCAATCCTGCGACCTCTTCGGCCGACAGGACGCGATTGTAGAGCCGGACATCGTCGATCATTCCGCGCCAGAAGTAGTCCGGGGCCAGCTCATTGCGGCCGGCGCCGATCCGCAGCGGTCGCTGTTTGTTGGTCACCAGCACGGAGGTGCCCTGTGCGGCCAGACGACCGTTGACATAGAGCATCTTCTGCCCATTGGCAAAGGTGGCGGTCACATGCGCCCACTCGTCCAATTGCGCCGCGGGACCGGCGGTGCCGTTCCAGCCGGTGCCGGTGCCGGTCCAGAACTGCCATGTGTTGGTCGGGGTGACATAGAGGATGTACCCGCTCTGCGGGGGCTCGTCTCGCGAGGAGATGGGCGAACGATAATTCGCCCCGGCGGAATCCGGATAAGCCCAGCAGCTCACGGTGAACGTCTCAGGATTGAGGGCCGCATTGTACGGGATTTCCACCAGGTCGCCGCTGCCGTCGGTGTACAGGACCTGCCCACGCACAGGATCGCTGACGATCTTGGCGTCGCCCAAGGCGGTGCCGTGATTGGAGCCGACCGCATCGCGCATGTCGCCGTCAAACTTGTACTGAGCCACCAGTCCGGTCGCCGCCGGCTGGGCGGGCACGACGAACTGGGGGGCCATCGGATACAGGCGAATGTCGTCGATGTACAGCAGGCCGGTGGCGCCGGCGCCCTCGACGCCGATGGTCAGCGAGGTGATCTTCGCCAGGTTCGTGGCGACCTTGGACAGATCGACATTCCACGGCAGCCACTGGAGCGTCGCAATGTCGCCCGCCGGGCCGTCATAGGGGATCTTGACGTTGTTGATCTTGAGGTACAGTTGTCCCTTGTTGCCTGCGGCGCCGCGGAAGTACAGAGACAGGCTCTTGATGCCGCTGACCGTCCAGTTTTGATCCAGGGTCAACGTGGCTTCGGAGTTCGCCATGCTCGTGTTGTCGTACGTGATGGGCATGGATTGCCCGGTGCCGCGAACGATCGTCCTTTCGGCAAAGGGCGCCTGCATGTAACCGACCTGAGAGCCGCTCTTGCCGGTGGTCACGCCATCGATCCAGGCTTCATAGATCCGACGGCCTTCGTCGTCGGTGTAGCTCTCCATGTCGTCGACGACCAGGGAGTTCTGAACGGTGAAGCTCCAGACTTGGCCTTCATACGTGCCAGTGTCGCCCACCTCGTCCACTCTCCAGTAGTACGTGGCGCCGAGGTTCATCGCAGGGGGCGCGTAGCTGTGGTCGGCGACGGTTGCAGCGGGCGCCGAACCATCGGCCACGGCCGCCCGGTCGGCGCCGACATAGACCTTGTGCGAGGTCGCTTCGCGTCCGGGCCGCCAGTTCAGAGTGGCTGTCAGCGCCACGTTCGACGCGCCGTCGGCCGGCTGCGGCTGGCGGGCCTGGACGGGGATGGAGTAGAATCGGACCTCGCTCAAGCCGGCCTGCTGGGCGATCCCGCCCCAGTTGGTGTTGAGCGTCAGCTTGACGAATTTGGCCGAGACGCCGCCGAAATCGACGGTGGTATTGGCCTTGTAGCCGGCCGCACCCGGCGCACGGGCGAATTCCGGAACCCCTTCCAGGGTCGTCCAGGTCGCGCCGTCGACGGAGTACTCGATCGTGACGTCCTTGGCTCCGAAGCCCAGGAACGTTTCGATCACTTGATTGGAGTTCCAGACCAGCAGCTTATCGAACTTGTACGCCTTGTCGAATTCGTACTGGATCCAGTGCGGCTTGGCGTTGCCGCTGGTCCACATCTGGGTCGCCTCGGTGCTGTGACCGTCGTTGGGGTTGAGGCCGACGCCGTTAATCGTGTTCTGCGGACCCATATTGGCGCCCGAGGAGGAGGCTGTGGCCGCCACGGGTTGGACCGGATAGGCGAAGGGCTCGACGGTGAAGGACCAGACCGAGCCTTTGAAGATCGTGTTGTCGGGAGCCGCGTTGACCTCGTCGATCCGCCAGAAGTAGGTCTGGCCATAGTCAAGCAGCCCATCCGGATTGTACTGGGCATCCGCCTGGCCCTGACTGACAAGCGCGGTCCCAGGGTTGTTTCTGCTGGCGTCGTTGACATCGGCAAACGATGTACCCAGATAGACATCATGCGACGCGGCCAGTTCGCCCGGCGTCCACGTCAGCACAGAATCCGCGGGCACATCCGTCGCTTTGTCTTCCGGGTTGGGATCGATCGCCAGTTCCGGACCCGCACCGTGCATGGCGTCCATCACCTCCTGGACTGTCAGGACGTGGCTGTACACCCGGACATCGTCGATCATGCCGACGCACCATTGGTTCCAGTGATTGTGTCCAATCTCGAAGGACGCGGCGCCGCCGGCCAGGGCGCTGGCGGCCAACGCATCCGTCGCCACGCCGTTGACATAGAAGACGCAGCCGGTCGCCTGGTTGGGCGCGAAGGTGACTGCCACGTGCTGCCACGTGTTCAACTGCAGGATCGACCTGGTTCCATTGTGATCTCGAACGCCGGGCGTGGTGAAACGCAGATAGTTAGTGAAGGACTTGAACGCATAGCCTACGCCGGCGGCCGAACGGCCGGCAAAGGCGCGGTCGCCCGTGAAATCGGCCGGGTTCACCCATAACGTGATGCTGACCGCCTGGGTAAGCCCCAGGTTGGCTGCGGTCCCGCAGTTCACGCGGTCGTCGCCGGTGAATTGCAGGGCCCGCCCCAGCACGCCCTCCACCCACACGGGGCCCTCGAGAGTGCCGTTGTTTCCGTTTCCCGTCGCATCCTTGGTCGTGGTGCCGCTGCCTTCATCGAGTTTCCAGTGGCCCACCAGATCGGCCCAGGCCCCGGCGGCTAGGCCCAGAATCAGGAATAATGCCATCGCACCAGAGAGTTTCCTGCACATAACGGTCCTCCTTCTGAATTGTTGCCTTCGGTCCACATGAGGTCATTTTGGGGAATGGGAGTTCGGACGGGTCTCAATACGCCCATCCCCTCAAGATGCCTATTCTACCAGATGGGTGACGGGGTCTGCAATGCCCAATTCTTTATAATCAAGAGAGAGGCGAGGCCATCGCTTCCGGGCACATTGGGACAGGGGAAAAACCTTCCTCAGACGGCAAGCTGGGAATTTACTATTCCCCCGCGGACGCTATAATCAGTCGGTTTGGGCTTGGCCAACCTCAGTATGCGCATATGACGCTAGTTTCAGATAGAAAGGAGAACACGTAATGGCAGCAAAGATTCACTATGAGAACGAAGCTCCGATCGGGCCGCTTCAGGGCAAGAAGGTGGCGGTGATCGGTTACGGTTCGCAGGGCCACGCGCACAGCCTGAACCTGCGGGACAGCGGGATCGAGGTCGCGGTGGCGGAACTGCCGGGGACGCCGAACTTCAAGCTGGCGACCGAGCACGGCTTCAAGCCCGGCGACATCAAGACCGCGATCGCCGGAGCGGCCCTGATTATCGTGACGCTGCCGGACGAGGTGCAGGGCAAAGTATATGAGACCCAGATCGCCCCGAATCTCAAGGCCGGTCAAACCCTGGGCTTCTGCCATGGATTCAATATTCACTTCAAATACATCGTGCCGGCCAAGGACATCAACGTCGTGATGATCGCGCCGAAAGGCCCGGGGCACCTGGTCCGCAGCGAGTTCCAGAAGGGCGGCGGCGTGCCGTGCCTGGTCGCGGTCCAGCAGGACGCCACCGGCACCGCCAAGCAGATCGCCCTGGCCTGGGGCCACGGCATCGGCGGCGCCCGCGCCGGCATCCTTGAAACGACCTATAAAGAGGAAACCGAGACCGACCTGTTCGGCGAGCAAGTGGTCCTCTGCGGCGGTCTGTCGGCCCTGATCAAGGCGGGCTTCGAGACCCTCGTCAACGCCGGTTACCAACCCGAGATCGCCTACTTCGAGTGCATGCACGAAGTCAAGTTGATCGTGGACCTGTTCTACCAGGGCGGCCTGAGCTACATGCGCTACAGCGTGAGCAACACCGCCGAATACGGCGACCTGAGCCGCGGGCCGCGGATCGTCACCGAGCAGACCAAGGCCGAGATGAAGAAGATCCTCGGCGAGATCACCTCCGGCCAGTTCGCCAAGGAGTGGGTCAACGAGTACCAGACCGGTCTGAAGAACTTCAACGCCCTGTACGAGAAGGACCACGACTGCCAGCTCGAGCAGGTCGGACGCAAGCTTCGCAAGATGATGAAGTGGATCGACTCGAAAGAAGTCTGAGTCGATTTTCGATTTTCAATCTGCTATTGGCGATTGAGAATTGCGCGAAAGGAGAGCCCTATGATCATCGACGCCCTGCACGAGGTGAGCCCTGGGGCCCGCGTCGCACGCATCATGCTGTTCATGGCGGCTCTCCTTTTCGCGTTCGTACTCGCCGGTTGCGGCGGCCGCGAGTATCTCTCGCCCAAGCTTCCCTACGCTCAACTCGCCATGCCCTATAGTGCGACGCAGATCGGACGCAGCACGTCGCTGGAAGTCCTCAACGTCGCCCGCGACGGAGCATACCAGTTCGATCCCAAGCAGGTCGAACAGGCCCTGCTCACCCAAGGCGACACGGTCATCGCCTACTCCGGCCGCAGCGCCGACACCCTCAAGACCTGGCTGAACCTGACCGCCTTCGATGAATACCGCATGACCGCTCGTCGCAAGTACTTCTTCTGCATCGACGAGCAGGTCGAGCGGGCGCCCGACGACTCCAAGAAGCGGTTCTTTCCGCCCCGTAAGGGCATTCTCTTCGAAGCCCAGTTTCTCATCGACCCCGAAGTGCTCACGACTCCCTACGCGACCGAGGAGGCCCAGCGGATCGCGATCCTCCAGTGGCTCGCCGGCCGGCTCAAGCGGGACATCACCGCTCTCGTCGGCGACGCCAGGCATCCCGTCCAGGGCAGCGACGCGGTTACGCTGTCCGGCATGATGGCCGACCAGGTCTTCCAGGGCGTTCTGGTGCAGTTCGACAGATCGCCGGGACTGGCCGGGAATCTTGGCGACGAACGAGGCGTCGCCTTTCCGCACATGAGTCTTGGCGAAGGGCGGATCCGCCTGGCGACCCAGAACGACCTTGGGGCGGTCCTGATCCGCGTCAATCTCCCCATGCCCCAGTCCAGGTAGCGGCGCCTTCCAGGACGCCGCTCATTCATTCCGCGGGCAAACCCATTGAATCGTGTCTCCTGCGACGATATTCTGATGTTCCACAGCCCGAACGCCAATGGCGTCACGCAGGCTTCGGTGCGCGGTGCGTGGTTGCGATGAGACTTGGAAAGGGCAACGCATGACGACTTTCGGGAAACACACGCCTGCCAGAACGAACCCCATTTCACGTCGAGATTGGCTCCGGGGCGGATTGGTCGCGACGGCCTTCACCATTGTGCCGCGGCATGTCCTGGGCGGGCAGGGGAACGTGCCGCCCAGCGAGAAGCTCAACATCGCCGGCGTCGGCATCGGCGGCCAGGGGGCCAGCGACCTGAACGACGTCAGCAGCGAGAACATCGTCGCTCTGTGCGACGTGGATTTCAGCTACGCGGCCCGCACGTTCAAGCAGTACCCCAAGGCCAGGCAGTACAAGGACTTTCGCGCGATGTTCGAGAAAGAAAAGGGCATCGACGCGGTGGTCGTGGGGACGCCCGACCATACTCACGCGGTCGTGAGCATGATGGCGATCCAGCTCGGCAAGCACGTCTATTGCGAGAAGCCGCTGACGCGGACCGTGCATGAGGCCAGGGCCCTGGGCCAGGCGGCGCGTCAGGCCAAGGTCGCGACCCAGATGGGCAACCAGGGCATGGCCTTCGAGGGCAACCGCCTGATCAACGAGTGGATCTGGGACGGCGCGATCGGAGCGGTGCGCGAGGTCCACTGCTGGTCCGACCGGCCCACGCATAGCGGAAAACCCCCTCTGTACTGGGCCCAGGGCATCGAGCGGCCCAAGGACACGCCGACTGTTCCCGAGACGCTGGACTGGGATCTGTGGCTGGGGCCGGCTCCCTATCGGCCATACCATCCGGCCTACGCTCCCTTCGCCTGGCGCGGCTGGTGGGATTTCGGTTCCGGCGGCCTGGGCGATATGGGGATTCACAACCTTGCGCCGGCTTGGTCGGCCCTGAGACTGACGGCGCCGACCAGCGTCCATGCCAGTTCGACGCTGGTCAACAACGAGACCCTGCCTTTGGCCGCGACGGTTCACTACGAATTCCCCGCGCGCGGCGACATGCCGCCGGTGGTGCTTCACTGGTACGACGGCGGGATCATCCCGGCCCGCCCGCCGGAGTTGGAGGACGACCGCGAGCTGTCGCGCGAGGACGGCTTGATCTTCGTCGGCGACAAGGGCAAGATGTACGTCGAAGGCTGGGGCGGCAACAGTCCCCGCCTGATCCCGGAGTCGAAGATGCGCGAGTACAAGAGGCCCGCCAAGACGCTGCCCCGCTCGATCGGCCACCACGCAGAGTGGATCAAGGCCTGCAAGGAGGGCACGCCCACGCGATCGGACTTCGCAGACTTCGCAGGCCCGCTGACCGAGGCGGTGCTCCTGGGCACGGTCTGCGTCCGCATGGGCGGCGGCAAGCTCCTCTGGGACAGCAAGAACCTCAAAGTGACCAACTCCTTGCAGGCGAATCAGCTCCTGCACTATGAGTATCGCAAAGGTTGGTCCTTGTGACGGTCCCATAGGTCCTATAGGTCCCATTCGTCCCATTCAAGGAGAATCGCAGCCATGGCCAACAATGGAAAAGTGAGAGTCGGCATCATCGGCTCAGGGTTCGAGGCGGATATTCATGCGGAGTCGTTCCGGCTCATGCCCGACGAGGCGGAGGTCGTCGCGGTCGCTTCGCCGACGCCGGGCAACTCCGAGAAGCTGGCCAGGCGGTACGGCATCCCGCGGTTCTTCACGGATTACCGCCAGATGCTGGCCGAGAAGGACATCGAGATGGTGACGATCACCGCGCCGAACTCCCTGCACGCACAGATGACCGTCGACATCGCCGAGGCGGGCAAGCACGTCGTGTGTGAGAAGCCCCTGTGCATGACGCTCGAAGAGGCCGACCGGATGATCGACGTGTGCCGGGCCAAGGGCGTGCTGCTGATGTACGCGGAGGAACTGTTCTTCACGCCCAAGTACGTCAAGGCCAAGCAGATGGCCGACCAGGGCGCGTTCGGCAAGGTGTACCTGGTCAAGCAGAGCGAGAAGCATTTCGGTCCCCATGCGGACTGGTTCTGGGATGTCCAGAAGTCCGGCGGCGGCGTCTTCATGGACATGGGCTGTCACGGCATCGCCTTTTGTCACTGGTTCCTGGGCCGGCCGAAGATCAAATCGGTCTACTGCCAGATGGGCACCTACGTCCACAAGGACGAAACCGACGGCGAGGACAACTCGATCTGCATCCTGGAGTTCGAGAACGGCGCGGTCGGCATGGTCGAGGACAGTTGGGCCCGCCGGGGCGGAATGGACGACTGCATCGAGGTCTATGGCGAAGGCGGCGTCACCTACGCGGACCTGCACATGGGCAATGCGCTGCCGACCTACAGCGAGTACGGCTACGGATACGCGGTGGAAAAGGCCCCGACCACGCAAGGCTGGAGCTACCCGGTCTTCGAAGAGCTCTGGAACTACGGCTTCCCGCAGGAGATGCACCACTTCGCGAGGTGTGTACGAGGCAAGGAGGAGCCCCAGGCCACCGGCGAAGACGGCCGGCTCGTGCAGGAGGTCCTCTTGGCGGGCTATCAGTCGGCCGGGACGGGTCGCAAGATCGAGCTGCCATTTCGACCGAAGAACATCCAGCGACCGATCGACCTGTGGTTCAAGCCGCAAAGATGAGGTCGTTCGCCCAGACTGAGTCGCTCTGTGAATCCTTGACGCTTCCTCGGCGGCGTTGTATACTCATAGGAGTTCGACAGGCAAAGTGAGGTGTGGCTATGACGACGGTGGCGATAGAGCAGGCGCAGAAAGAGCTTTCCCGACTTATTGACGATGTCGCGCTTGGGGAACGCATCGTGATCACCAGAAATCAACTGCCGGTTGCCGAACTGGTGCCGGTAATGCATCCTATTCCCAAGCCTACCTTCGGAAGTGCCCAAGGCATGGTGAGAATGTCGGAGGATTTCGAGGCCCCCGTCGAAGATTTTCGGGACTATACGCAATGAACCTGCTCCTCGACACCCACGCCTTTCTCTGGTTTATTGATGGGAGCGCAAGACTCAGTCAGCGTGCGAGGGATCTCATCGAGGATCAGGGAAATGCCAAGCTCGTCAGCGTCGCCAGCCTGTGGGAGATGGGGTTGAAGATGAGCCTTGGACGGCTCGAACTGGCGCAGCCCTTTGTGGACCTGATCCCGCGACAGATGGAGTTGAATGGGTTTGGCTTGCTGCCTGTTCGTATTTCGCATATTGCCAAAATCATCTCGTTGCCGTTCCATCACCGCGATCCATTTGACCGCATGATTGTGGCACAATGCGCGGCCGAGGGCTTGTCGGTGGTGAGCTTGGACTCTGTGTTCGACAAGTACTCGGTACAACGACTGTGGTAGGGGAACAACAAGACGACAAAGGCGGGATTCGCCTGCCCTCGCTTTGAGCGGGGTCCTGGTCGAGGGAGCCGATAGATGGCAAGGATGGTGCGACTGCAGGTCTTGGCAGAGGGCGAAATCGAAGCGATCAAGGACGCCAGCCTCGCCATCCTGCGCGACACCGGCGTCATGGTGCACCACGAGGAGATGCTGCGATTGCTCGGCCAGGCCGGGGCCAGGATCGACCGGGATCACAAGATCGCACGCCTGCAGGAGAATCTCGTGATGGACCGCGTGACCCATGCCGGCAAGCAGTACGTTCTGTACGGCCGGGACCGAAATCGCGTCGCGAGGTTCGGCTACGGCGATCTGGTCCTGATGTCCAGTCCGGGGCAGTACGCCTGGATCGATCTGCAGACCGGAATGCGGCGACCCGCGACGATTCAGGATACCCGCGAGGCGATTCGCCTGGGCGAAGCGCTCGACAACATCACGATTGTCGGTTCGATGGCCCAGCCGGAGTCGATTTCGCAGTCGCACCGCGACGTGGCTCTGACCGCCGAACTGGTCAAGGGGACGACCAAGCCGACCCGATGCTGGGTCCGCAACGGAGCGACCGCTCGCCATATCCTGGAGATCTATCGCATCGTCGCAGGCGGTGAGGCGGCCTTGCGGGCCCGTCCGATGGTCGAGGCCTTCCTGGAGCCGATCAGCCCGCTGCAATTGCCCAAGGATGGGCTCGACATTGTGCGGGAATTCGCGATGGCGGGCCAGCCGGTGGGCATCGGCCCGATGGCGATGACCGCGGGCACCGCCCCCGGTACCCTCGCAGGCACGCTGGCCCAGGAGAACGCCGAGATCCTCGCGGGCATCGTCATCACGCAATTGCTCGCTCCCGGCACGCCGATCACCTACGGCGGAATCCCCCACATCATGGACCCGCGGACCGGGATCTGCTCGTTCGGCTCGCCCGAGCAGGGCTTGATGGCGGTCGCAATGACGCAGATCGCCCGCTCGTATGGGTTCCCGGTCTACGTCAACGTGGGCCTGACCGACGCGAAGCTGCCCGACGCCCAGGCGGGCGCCGAGAAGGCTTCGACGCTCCTGATGGGCGCTTTGGCCGGCGCGGACATGTTCGGCCATTGCGGCATTTGCGGAACCGACCACGCGGGCAGCCTCCTGTGGCTGGCCTTCGACGACGAGGTGATGAGCTACGTCCGGCGGATCGCCCGCGGGTTTGTCGTGGACGACGAGCATCTGGCGACGGACGTCGTCCACTCGGTCGGCCCGGCGGGCAACTTCCTGGCCGAGGAGCACACGGTCCGCCACTTCCGCGACGCGATCTGGCTGCCCTCGCCCGCCTGGACGCGCCAGGCATATGACCTCTGGCAGAGCAGCGGCTCCAAGTCCTTCGCCGACCGATTGCGCGCCCGCGTGGAGGATGTTCTCAGAAGCCATCATGTCCGCTCCCTGGACGATGGGATGGACCGCGAGATCAATCGGGTTGTCGAGCATGCGATGGGAGGATAGACAAGAAAAGAGGGTACGCATCGCGTGCTGTCCTCGTTATACAGCCCTCTTGGCGTGGAAAGAACGCAGGGGACCCCGTGGTCTATGCCTGCTATGAATCTTTGGGGATGGAGTGCCCTATGAAGAAAACGCGAGCGCTGGTTGCCGAGCTGGCTCTGGTGGTTTCGGGCGTATTCGTATTCCGCGGTCTGTGGATGCTGCTGGATATGCTCGATTTCATGCACACACCCGCGGCTTTGGGATTGTCTCTGCTGGCCGGCATGGTGGTCACGGTGTGGGCGCTGCAATGCCTGATGAAGCAGGACGGCAAGTGACGCAGATCGGAAGCGGCGGTTTCGCCACGTGGGTCAGGCCGGCTTGGCGTTGCCGGTTGACTGGGCTTTCTTTCGGGCGCCCTTGAACAGACTTCGCACGAACATCAGCACGGAGCCTCCGGTGAGCATGCCCAGGAGATAGACGAGGATCACGAGCACGGATACCGAGAGCGTCGCCTTCGCGGATAGAAACGAGAGGGTCACGGAGGCGGAGTTCTGAATCGTGAAGATCAGAACGACTGCCGTGAACAGAACGATCAAGATCATATAGATATATCGCATGGCGTGCATCCTTTCTATCGACCTCGGCTCTCCGTCTCACGGGTCCTACAAAAGCGGCGTCCCGCGCGGCACGGACCTGCCCCCTGTGGGCGGTCAGGGAACCCAACTCTAGGTCGAGGCCCTTCGCATGTCAAGGTTCCGGTTGACGGTTTGTCTTGAGTGTCTTACGATCCTCCTCGTCGAGGGTGAATCGCCCTTCGACTCCGAGGCGCCGTCGCCATGGCCTGGGATACGCAGATGACGTCACAATTAGGAGTAATGAAATGGGCTTCCTGAGACCACGAGAGTTCTTGTATGCCACGGTTGTGTTCCTGTCTGTCTTCGCGGTCCTGCCTGCGATCGCCTCTTCCGCGGACCTTCCCGAGCGTTGGACGCCTCTGTTTGACGGGCAGACCCTTGCGGGTTGGAGGAATCCGTATGATTGGGGCAAGGCCTGGGTCGAGGATGGCCAGATCCTGCTGCAGGCCGACAGGAAGTTCTTTCTGACCACCGAGAAGCCGTACCGCGACTTCATCTTCGAGGGCGAAGTGAAAGTGCCGGAGGGCCAGGCCAACTCGGGCTTCATGTTCCGCTGCCACGTTCAGCCGAACAAGGTTTTCGGCTACCAGGCGGAGGTCGATCCCTCCGCGAGGCAATGGTCCGGCGGCCTCTACGACGAGGGCCGGCGGCTCTGGCTGGTCCCCCTGCAGAACGGCGCGAACTCCGCGAAGGCTTTCGTCCAGAGGACGAAAGGCGCCTTCGATCGCAACGGCTGGAATCGCTACCGCATCCACTGCGTGGGCTCCAGCATTCGGATCTACCTCAACGGCGTCCTGGCCACCGACACCCTGGACACGGTGGACCGCCAGGGGTATCTGGCGATCCAGCATCACGGCGAGAAGGGCCAGATCTACCGGTTCCGCAATCTGCGGATTCGCGAGCTGACCGCGCCGCAGACGCTGACCGAAAAGCGAAACAATCTGCCGCTGGCGTTCTTCGAGGATTTCGAAAGCGGGGCAGGCCGCTGGACACAGACCGATCCCAACGCCTGGAAAGTGACGGCTTCTGGACCCAACCACGTCTACTCGCTCTTCCAGCAGAGCAAGTACGAGCCGCCGGTGCGGTCGCCGTTCAACATCGCTCGCATCAAGGACGTGCAGGTCTCGGACTTCATCGTCCAGGCGAGGATGGAGCAGACCAGCAGGGAGTACGGCCATCGCGACATGGTCGTTGTCTTCGGTTACCAGGACCCGTCGCACTTCTACTACGTCCACATCGCAACGAAGGCCGACGCCGCGGCCAATTCGATCTTCATCGTCAACGGCGCGCCGCGGACCTCCATCGCGAAGGAGCGGACCGACGGCACCGACTGGAGCACGGGCTTCCATGACGTGCGAATCGTGCGGGACAGCGCCGCCGGCCTGATCCAGGTCTTCTTCGACGACATGGACAAGCCGATCATGCAGGCCCAGGACAAGACCTTCCTCTCCGGCGGCATCGGGTTCGGCTCGTTCGACGACACCGGCAATCTCGACGACGTGATCGTGTGGGGGCGATAGGACCTATGGGACGAATGGGACCGATAGGACCGGCGATGCTCTGTGCCGCAGCGTTGACGATGTGCTTGCCGGCGTTGGGGGCAGAGGAACCGGCTTCCCGACCGGTCGTTCTCAAGCTTGGCCACGGCCTGGACGTCTCCCATCCGGTCCACAAGGGCATGGTCTTCATGGCCGAGCGGGTCAAGGAGAAATCCGCCGGGCGGATGGAGGTCCAGATCTTCCCCAGCGAGCAGCTCGGCAACGAGAAGGAGTGCATCGAGGCCCTGCAACTGGGCTACCTGGCGATGACCAAGACCTCCAGCGCGCCGATGGAGGGCTTCGTTCCGCAGATGCAGGTCTTCGGCATCCCGTATCTGTTCCGCGACTCCGAGCACCTCTGGAAGGTCCTCAATGGCCCGATCGGCAAGAAGCTCCTGTTGGCGGGCGAATCGAAACGCCTGCGGGGCCTGTGCTATTATGACGCGGGCGCCAGGAGTTTCTACGCCAAGAAGCCGATCAACGCGCCGTCGGACCTGGCGGGCATGAAGATCCGCGTCCAGAACAGCATCATGTCGATCAAGATGGTCCAGGCCATGGGCGGTTCGCCTACCCCGGTCCCCTGGGGCGAGTTGTACACCGCGCTCGACCAGGGCGTCGTCGACGGCGCCGAGAACAACGCGCCCTCGTTCCGGACCTCGCGACACTACGAAGTGTGCCCCTACTACAGCCTCGACGAGCACACCTGCCTGCCCGACATCCTCGTGATCAGCACGCGGGTCTGGGGACATCTGACGGCCGAGCAGCAGAAGGTCCTTCAAGAAGCGGTCGACGAGTCGGTCGTGTACCAGCGGAAGATTTGGGCCGAGGCGGAGTTGAAGGATCTTGAGATCGTGCAGCAGCAGGGGGCCAGGATCATCCATCCGGACAAGGCGCCGTTCCGCGAGTCGGTCCGGCCCGTCTGGAAGGAGTTCGAGGGGACCGAAATCGGCGAACTGATCCGCCAGATCCAGGAGGTGCAATGAAGTTCCTGCTTGTGCTCAAGAAGATCCTGGACCGCTCGCTGGAGACGCTGGTGATCATCGTCATGGCGGTCCTGGTCCTGGACGTCCTGTGGCAGGTTTTCGCCCGTCTGGTCCTGAAGAAACCCAGCACGGTCACCGAAGAGGTGGCGACGTTCATGCTCGTCTGGGTGGCCCTGCTCGGGGCCGCGGTCGCGATGGGACGCGGGGCGCACCTGGGCATCGACTACTTCGTCGGCAAGCTGCCGCCCAGGGCCAAGCTCGCGACGGAAGTGCTCGTCTTCTTCTGCGTCGCGGCGTTTTCGCTGCTGGCGATGGTCGTCGGCGGCGCGGACCTGGTCGCCGGCAATTTCGAGCTGGGGCAGGTCTCGCCCGCGTTGCGCCTGAACATGGGCTACGTGTACCTGGCGGTTCCGATCAGCGGCTTCTTTCTGACGCTGTATGCCATCATAGGTCTGGTGGAAAGAGTCCAGACGCTATCGAGATCGCAAATAGCAAATAGCAAATAGTAAATGGCAAATCGTAGATCCGGAGGTCCGTTGAATCTGCCTGTCCTGGTTCTGGTCGTCAGCTTCGCGGTTCTGCTGCTGCTCAACGTGCCGGTGGCGTTCTGCATGGGCATCGCGACCATGCTGGCGTTCGTCGCGATGGGCGGCATGCCCGCCTTCACCGCGGTGGCTCACAACATCGCCACCGGCATCGACAGCTTCGCGCTGCTGGCGATCCCGTTCTTCATCCTCTCTGGGCTTTTCATGGGTCACGGCGGGATCGCCCGCCGGCTGATCGATTTCGCCAACGTCCTGGTCGGCCGCTTCCCAGGCGGCCTGGCCTATGTCAACGTCCTGACCTGCATGCTCTTCGGCGCGATCTCGGGCTCGGCCACCGCCGCGGTCTCCTCGGTCGGCGGGTTCATGATCCCGCTGATGAACAAGATGGGCTATCACCGGGACTTCAACGCCGCCGTGACGGTGACCGCCGCGACGACGGGCCTGCTGATCCCGCCCAGCAACGTCATGATCGTCTACTCCCTGGCGACAGGCGGTTTCGTCTCGATCGCCGCGATCTTCATGGCCGGCTACCTGCCCGGCCTATTGGTCGGCCTGAGCCTGCTGATCGTCAGCGGGATCGTTTCGATCCGCAACCGCTACGGCAAAGGCGAGACCTTCCCCCTGGGCGAGAGCGTCGTCCGTTTTCTGCGGGCGATCCCGGCCATGCTGATGGTCGTCATCGTGATCGGCGGCATTCTCCTGGGCTGGTTCACGCCCACGGAGGCCTCGGCCGTCGCGGTCCTGTACTCGTTCATCCTGGCGGTCGTCGTCTACCGCGAGGTGAAGCTCGGCGACCTGCCGAACATCCTGCTCCAATGCGGCATCATGACCTCCGTCGTGTTCCTCCTGATCGGCACGAGCATGGCGATGTCCTGGGTCCTGGCCTCGGGGAACGTTCCGCAGGACATCAGCGCCGCTCTGGCGAGCCGAACCGACAACAAGGCGGTTCTCCTGCTGATGATGAACGCCATCCTGCTGGTGGTCGGCTGTTTCATGGACATGACCCCGGCGGTCCTGATCTTCACGCCGATCTTCCTGCCGATCGCCGAACGCCTGGGCGTTCACCCGCTGCACCTGGGCATCATCATGATCATGAACCTGTGCATCGGCCTGTGCACGCCGCCGGTGGGGACGTGCCTGTTCCTGGGCTGCGGCATCGCCGAGACCACGGTAACCAAGGTCATCCGCCCGATCCTGCCGTTCTTCCTGGCGATGATCGCGACGCTGCTATTGTGCACATTCATCCCGGGAATCTCCCTGTGGCTTCCGGAGAAGCTGGGTTTCCTCAAGTAGGGTGTGCATGGGATTTCCCTGAAATAGGCGGACCGGTTTCTCCGTCTTTACGAGTGAGTATAGGAGAACCATAGCAAATGCCATCTACAAACGACATGGGACCGAAAAAAGGGGCTCTTCGCAGGCTCCGCTGGGTGTTTCTGGCAGGCGCCGTCGTGGTTTCGGCGTTCAGCGTCGCGATACTCCGCCGCGGCCTGGGGGAGACGGCGGTCTGGGAGGGCCCGACCGCCCTCGCGGAGCGCGGACCGCTGACGATCAACATCATGGAGTCGGGGACCATCCACCCCCGCGAACAGATCATCATCCGCAACGACCTCGAGCGCGACGCCAAAATCAAGTTCATTGTCGACGAGGGCAAGCAGGTCAAGCAGGGCGAACTGGTCGTGGAACTCGACGTCACGAATCTGGAGCAATTCCTGGTCGAGCGGCGGATTCGCGTCCAGACGGCCGAGTCTTCCCTGGTCTACGCCCAGGAGAACCTCAAGGTCGTCGAGAACCAGGGGCAGGCGGATATCGAGCAGGCGGAGCTGACGTACAAGTTCGCCCAGCAGGACCTGCAGAAGTACATCGATGGCGAATTCCCCCGCCTGGTAAAGGCCGCCGAGGCCAAGATCACCCTGGCCGCGCAGGAGCTCAGTCGTGCCCGGGAGATGCACGAATGGTCCAGGAAGCTGTTCGAAGAGAAGTATCTTTCCCGGTCGGAGCTCCAGCGGGACGAGCTGGCGGCGAACAAGGCCGACCTCGACGTGCAGCTTGCCAGGGCCGATGTGGAGCTCTTGAAGGACTACACGTACACCCGCCAGTTGGACCAATTGAACAGCGACGTGAGGCAATCCGAGATGGCGTTGGACCGGGCCAAACGCAAGCACGCGGCGACCATGGCCCAGGCCATGGCGGAGTTGAAGGCGCGGACCGCCCGCTATGAGGATGAGAAGGCGGAGCTCAAAGAGGACGAGGACGAAATCGCCCGGGCGAAGAAGTACGCGCCGATCGACGGCATGGCCCTCTATGCGTCGAGCGTCGAGGACTGGGACGACGATGAGGAACCGATCCGGCATGGGGCCCTCGTGAACCAGCAGCAGCCGATCATTTTCCTGCCGACCACCGCGGCGTTCAACGCCGACATCAAGATCCTGGAGGTGAACCTGCGTAAGATCGCGATCGGGATGCCTGTGCGGATCACGGTGGACGCCCTGTCGGGCAAGGTGTTCACCGCCCGGGTGGCGGAGATCGCTCCGGTGGCCGATTCGGACCGCTGGTTCACGAACCCGAATCTGAAGGTGTACAACGCCGTGATCTCGCTCGACAGCACCGATCCGGCCTTGCGCAACGGGATGAGCTGCCGCGTGGAGATTCTCGTACAGAGACATACGGATGCGGTCTACGTCCCCATCCAGGCGGTGACCCGCGTCAATCGCCAGCCGACGGTCTATGCCGTTGAGGATGGCATTCTGGTCCCCCGGCCCGTCGAGATCGGACTCGACAACAGCCGCATGGTGCATGTGCTCGACGGGCTGCAGGGCGGCGAGACGATCTGCCTGGCCCCGCCCCTGGCTCCCGCCGCGAACGAGCACAGACAGGACGATCCCAACGAGCCGCTCGGCGATCCGAATCAGCAGGGAGAGGGCCGATCATGAACGCCGCCTTTCTGCGGGAGGTTCAGCAGGGCATCCTGAATCTCCTGCTCCACAAACTGCGGTCGTTCCTGACGATGCTCGGCGTCGTCTTCGGCGTCGGCAGCGTCGTGGCCATGCTGGCCATCGGCGAGGGGGCCAGCCACGACGCCCTCGAACGCATCCGCAAACTGGGAAGCAGCAACATCATCGTGCAATCGATCAAGCCGGTCGACGACGAAACCGGCAGCCAGCGCAACGTGCGGGTCAGCGTCTACGGCTTGACGTACGCCGATTTCGACCGGATCGCCGAGACGTTGCCGGACATCCGTCGGGCGGTACCGGTCAAGGTGCTCCGAAAGCAAGGGCAGCTCGACGACCGCACGATGGACCTTCGCCTCGTCGGCACGACCCCGGACTGGTTCGACCTGGTCCGCCGGCCGCTGATCGCCGGGCGGACGATGAACCAGATCGACGTGGACACGCACGCCGGGGTCGTTGTCCTGACCGAGCATGGGGCCCGCAAACTCCTGGCGACGCGGGAGAGCATCGGCCAGCCGGTCCGCCTGGGCGGCTCGTTTTTCGAGGTCATCGGGATCGTGCAAAGCGAGACCTCGCAGGGCGGCTCGGTCCAGACGCCGGACAGCGAAATCGACGCCTACATTCCGCTGTCCATTGCCCGCGGGCGCTTCGGCGACCTGTCCACGATCGTCGCGGCCGGTTCCCGCATCCGCGAGCAGGTGGAACTGCACCAGATCATCGTCGAGGCCGAGTCCACCGACTGCGTCAAGAACGCCGCGGCCGCCATCGAGCACATGCTCAAGCGGTTCCACGACCGCACGGATTACCGCATGAGCATCCCGCTGGCTCTCTTGCAGGAGGCCGAGGCGACGAAGCGGATGTTCAGCATCGTGCTCGGGTCGATCGCCGGGATCAGCCTGCTCGTCGGCGGCATCGGGATCATGAACATCATGCTGGCCTCGGTCACCGAGCGCACGCGGGAGATCGGCATCCGCCGGGCCATCGGCGCCAAACGCAAGCAGATCATCCGCCAGTTCCTGCTGGAGACGATCGTTCTGTCCTCGCTCGGCGGGTTCATCGGGATGCTGCTGGGGTTGATGATCCCCATGCTGATCACGCACTTCGCCGGCATGCCGACGATCGTGACGCCGCTGAGCCTGCTGGTCTCGCTGGGGATCAGCATGGGCATCGGGATTGTCTTCGGCCTCTACCCGGCCGCCCGCGCCGCCGCCCTCGACCCCATCGTCGCCCTGCGGCACGAGTGAGCCGGTCGTGAATCCGCGAAAGCCGACGCGAGGAGCAACCGGGCAGGGAGGGACTCTTGCGAGCAGCCCTTTCAGGACCGGGCGGCCGCGGGGAGAAGTCCCCAGGGGCAAGCACGAATATCGAAATCCGAAACAAATCCAAAGCACCAAACTCAAATGACCGAAACGCTACCACCAACCGGACACCCGTTTTGAGCATTCGGGTTTGGATCATTCGTATTTGTTTCGGATTTCGAACTTCGGATTTCGGATTCTCGTCGGGGGTTTCCGCTTTGTTCTTGCTTTCCTCGCCCCCTTCCGCGATACTCGGTGAAGCGGCGACGAAGTGGTTGGCGGTCCTGGTATGTCGGGCACACTCGGCGAGGTTGAGATGACCTGGAGAGTCGCGCAAAGTCCAAATGCTGGTCGTAATAAGACATAGGATGGCGACAATGAGTAGCTGCCCCGCCTTGTCAGACGCCAGGATTCCTTGAAGCGTAATCGAGGGGATGACCCCGAGCCCCGGTCTTGAAAGCTCCGCGCCTTGTGGGTATACTCCCCCACGAAACGGAATCCAAGCCGGGCGGCTTGGGTGGGGACCCCACCTGCGGACAACTCCGGACCGGTCCGCGCCGCCGCCTGTACGATCAAGGAGACTGACAGAAAATGGACATTCAGCTCTCGCCTCTCACAGCCGCCGATGGACAAGCCGTCGTGGATCTGTTCAACCATTACGCCATGCACAGCTTCGCGGCGTTTCCGGAAGACCCTGTGCCGTACCCATTCTTCGACCGCCTTCTCGAAAGCACTGCCGGCTGGCCGACCCTCGCCGCACGGAACTCCGAAGGCCGGCTCCTGGGCTTCTCGCTGCTCCGCCGGCACAACCCCTGGCCCACGTCGGCGCACGTGGCGGAGATTACGTACTTCGTCGCGCCGGACTCGACCGGCCAGGGCATCGGCTCGATGATGCTGGCCGAGCTCGAAGCCCGCGCCAGGGACCTGGGCATCCGCACGATCCTGGCCTTGATCGCGTCGCTGAACAGCGGAAGTCTGGCCTTCCACAGTAAGCACGGCTTTGTCGAGGTCGGCCGCTTCCGCGACGTCTGCATCAAGCGAGGTACCCCCTTCGACGCCGTCTGGATGCAGAAGATGCTCTGATCGCGTCCCTGGTCGCGGCCGAAGGGAACGCCGGATGTCCAGGGGGACCGCCCGTTGCCGACGACGGACTCGCCCTGGCGGACGGGTGCACTGGGATGCTCCGGGGCTCGCGGCGGGGCGCCGCGTGGAAGCGTGGAAGCGTGGAAGCGGCCGGAGAAATGCCCGGTGGAACCAGTCCGCGCCCCCCAACGCTTCTACGGTTCCACTTGTCCCACAAGGATCTATCTCCGTGGTCTCGGGGCCTCTGTGGGGGAAATATCGGCATGACTTTCAGTTTTTACGAAACACACGCACGTTTTGATCCGTCTTTCATAAGACACGGAACCGTGCTGACGGTTCCTCTTGAGTCTCATCCGGTTTTGACGTATTCTGGTGCTTCTTGGGGCCAGTGGCATGGTCCGACTCGAAACCTCACACTTTCCACTTTGCACTCGATCCCAGGCCGATCGCGCGAAACGAAGCCAATTGGGGGGAGTGTCAGATTTGAAGTATGAAGTGTCAAGTGAGGCCGATTGTGCGAAACGAAGCCAATTCCGGACAGGGCAGAAGCGATGCAAGTGCTTTATGGGAAAGGGATTATGGTGAATCTGGTGTGCAGGCAGCCCTGGAGAACGAAGCCAATTGGCCGGCGGTGGGGAGCCCCCCAGTATTCCACTGTTCCATCATTCCACCATTCCCATCCGACGCGGTTCGCGGGCCGGACTCCCGGCGTCGGGGGCGGAATTTGGTTCGTTTGTGGGAACGGAGGAGATGCCATGAGATCGTTGGTGTGCGTGGTGGTGGTTGGCGCAATGCTGCTGCTCGTTTGTAGCGTGGCCGTAAGGGCATCCGAAGAAACGCCTGACGGCGTCACTACGAACACTCCGGCGTTTCCCGGGGCCGAGGGGTTCGGGGCGTTCGCCCAGGGCGGGCGGGGCGGCAGGGTGATCCGTGTGACCACGCTGGCAGACAGCGGGCCGGGGAGCTTTCGCGAGGCGGTGGACGCCTCGGGGCCGCGGATCGTCGTGTTCGACGTCTCCGGTACGATCCGGCTCAAGAAGAGCCTCTATGTCGAGGAGCCCTACATCACCATCGCCGGCCAGACGGCGCCGGGCGACGGGATCTGCCTGCGCGACGCCACGTTTGGGGTCGGGACCGATCATGTCGTGATCCGCTATCTGCGATGTCGGCTCGGCGACGAGGGGCGGGGTGGGGACGCCATCAGCATTGGAGCGGGCCGGCACATCATCCTCGACCACTGCTCGGCCAGTTGGAGCTCGGACGAAGTGCTCTCGTCGTCCACGGGCGAGCCGCGTTTGAGCGATCTGACGGTGCAGTGGTGCTTCATCACCGAGGCGCTCAACCCGGAGAGTCACGGATATGGTTCGCTGATCCGCGGCTGCCAGGGGGCTCGCTACAGCTACCATCACAATCTCTACGCGCACAATCGCGGCCGCAATCCGCGTCCCGGCAACTACGACGACCGCAATCCGCATGAGAAGGACCCTGTGGGTCTGCTGCTGGATTTTCGAAACAACGTGATCTACAACTGGGGCGGGGGACACGCGGGGTACAACGCCGACAAAGAGAGCGTCACGCGACTCAACTACGTGGGCAATTACCTCGTGCCGGGGGCGGATTCCTCCTCTCGCGGCAAGGCCTACCAGGAGGGATCGACGTACAATCGCGGGTACTTTGCGGCCAACTACTACGAGCACCGTCTGCCGGAGAACCCCTGGAGTCTCGTGACCTTCGACGGCTGGAACGCCAGGCAGATTTCGCTGTACAAGCAGTCTGAGCCCTTCCCGACCGGTCCGATCGTGACGCAGGACGCCTCGCAAGCCTATCAGGCGGTCCTGCAGTCGGGCGGCGCGAGCCTGCCCCGTCGCGATGCGGTGGATCGGCGGATGGTCGAGGACGTGGTCAACGGGACCGGCCGGATCATCAACAGCCAACGCGAGGTCGGGGGTTGGCCCGATCTGCACAGTGTGGCGGCTCCCCTCGACACCGACGGCGACGGCATGCCCGACGCGTGGGAGCAGCAGCACGGCCTGAACCCCAATGACGCCTCCGACGGGCCCCAGGACCGCGACGGCGACGGCTACACGAATGTCGAGGATTACCTCAACGGGCTTGTGGCTCGTGACTCGTGACGGATGTCACGACGAAGGCCGGGCTTTCGCTGACTGCGAGCGTGACTTTGCCGGCCGCGATCGTCGACGGCATTGATTTGCCCGTCGGGTTCTGTGGGTCGAGAGTCGTCAGTGCAGCGGTGGTTGCGTTGGGCAGTTCCAGGGAGAAGTCCCTCACCTCCGTCGCGTTGCTCGTCGGGCACCAGACGGCGTAGACGGCGTAGACGTCCCGCGACGGGTGGCCTCCCGAGCGGAATCGATAGATCCGCACCTTGGCGTCGCCCGAGGGGACCTCGGATTCAAAGCGGGTTCCGCGCAGGACGTGTCGCAGGGTTGCGACGTAGAACCAGGACCGCTTGGGCTGATGCCGGTTGCCTTTGGAGGCCGTCAGGCCGGAACTGTCGTATTGGGTCGTACTGGCGGCGTTGACGTCGCGCAGCATATAGAGATGGGCTCGGTCCACGCCGGAGGCCGCCAGGGCCAGGTGGGACCGCACGATCCATCGGCCCTGGACTTCTTCGGCACTCGCCTGGCAGATCGCGGGGGCCCGCTGATTCGATTGCGGATTCGTGTCGTAGCCGAACTCCGAGACCCAGATCTCCTTGCCCGGCAGGAACCGGTCCCGCCAGTGGACGACCCGCTCGCGCAGGCCGTCGGCCTCGGGGCTGATGCCGGCGGTGGGGTTGCCGCCTTGGCCGCCGGCGTCGTTGCTGTAGTGGTGCAGGTTGATCACGTCGGCGGGGAAGTCGCCATTCCGATGGAACTGGGCCCACAGCTTCATCGCCTTGAGGTACTCGATCTCGGGCCTGGCCAGGCCGCCCAGGACGAGTTTCATGTTCGGGTCGGCGTTCTTGACGCCTACGCCGGGCCCGAGGTTTCCCTTGTGCCCGTCGAAGTCCGCGCTGCACATCGCGGCCAGTTCAAACGGTTGAAAATGCGAAGCCCGATTCTTCCACCATTTGTCGGGTTCGTTCCAGTTCTCGATATGGCGCACGAGGCCCAGGCCGGTTCGCACGGGTTGGCCGGGCTTGAGCTTGAGCAGGGTCTCGTCGCAGCGAGTGCTGCCGTATCTCGCGGCGAACTGGAACAGGTACGAAGCGTGCGCGATGTACGATCCTGGCTCGGCTGGATCTCCGCCTGCGACGGGTTTTTCGTCTGTTCGCTCCTTGTCGAAGCCGTTGATCCCGATGAAGGACTCCATCAGGACCTGCGTGTGCGGCTGGGCTTGGGGCAGGGGAGGCCGGGGCTCGCGGGCGGTTCCGTAGAGCAGAACCTCGCCGATCAAGGCGGAGGGGCTTTCGAAGGTCAGACGCAGAGATCGTGTCGAGACGACGATCTTGTGCGACGACCACCTGCGGTACTCCTTCAACTCGTCGACGAACAGGGGACTCCAGGCGTCGCCCTCGCGGACATCGACGGTCAACCGACCGTTGCCTTCCATGTCGAACACGCAGACGTCGGTCAGGTTGTGGATCGAGCTCAGGTCGATGACGATCGAGAGGGGGTAATAGAGCCCGGCGTTGATCCAGCCGTTGGAATACGAGGTCTTGGCTGGGGAGGCGTCGCCTGCGCGGGGATCGCCTGCGAGGTTCTGTTCGTCGACGAACTCGACCGCAGGCCGCCGGCCGGAAAGGCTGATCGGCATGTCCGGGTCCAGGTGGATGCGGTCGGCTTGAGAAGCTGAAAGAGGAGAAACGAGAACCGACAGCCAGCGAACTGCCGTCGCACGGAGAAAGAGATCCTGAGCCGAACGAGTCTTTATCCTGTCGAGTGGGTATTTACTTGACTGAGGTAGCTACGACCTGTAGCGTAGGTGGGTATGGAAGACTACCCTGCTACGTTGCTGGAGTTCGAGGCCCGCTTCGCGACCGAGGAATCGTGCCGGGACTATCTGTTCCAGTTGAGATGGC
>DATIKY010000348.1:0-37513 GCA_035476995.1 Sedimentisphaerales bacterium
CCTGGAGGAGATCGTCCAGAGCGTCAGCAAGACGACGGACCTGGTCAGCGAGATCGCGGCGGCCTCTCAGGAGCAGGCGCAGGGGATCGACCAGGTGAACACCGCGGTCTCCCAGATGGACAAGGTGACGCAGCAGAACGCGGCCAACGCCGAGGAGTCGGCCAGTGCGTCGGAGGAATTGAGCGCGCAGGCCGAGAGCATGCAGGAGATCGTAGGCCAACTGGTGGCGATGGTCGGGGGCAGCGGGTCACAGTGCCGTTCGGGGGGTGGCAGATCGGACCGTCACAGTGTACGCGCGAACATCGAGACCCAGTTCCACGCGGTTTCGAAATCCAGGTCCAAGCCCCGCAGCTTCGGCAAGTCCGACGAGGTGCTGCACAAGATCGCAAGGCACACGGACAAGCAGACCGTAAGGGCGATTCCTCTGGAAGCGTCTGAGGGGGATCTGAAGGAGTTCAACAGCTAAGAATCTCCTCTGAAGACAGGTCTTTTCGGTCAAACATGGAAGCTCAGACGGATTGCTCATTCGTCTGAGCTTCTTTTCTATGTACGCTCTGTTGTCGTGCTTATTTCTAAGTCTAGTTTACAAAGGCATTTAGAATCGCTCCTGTTGTTTGAATGTGCGATCAGCAAAAAATGTGAAAAAAATCACACAAATCAGATTGCATCATTCACGTGTGGAGTATATATTATCGATATGCGAATATCGATACAACAATATCCACACTGTTATCGTTCAGGATGTTTGGAGATACGCCATGAGTAAGGATCGTGAAGTCAGCGTGCCACTGCCGACGATTCGCCGGCTGCCCATGTATTTCTCGCTTCTCCAGAAGGCGGCTCAGGAAAGCCAGACCTCGGTGAGCAGTTCGCAACTGGCCGGTGCCCTGGCGCTGGAGCCCATCCAGGTCCGCAAAGACCTGGAAGCGATCGGGGTTACAGGCCAGCCGCGAGTTGGTTTCCCTGTTGCGGAACTGGTCGAGGCGATCGAGAGATTCCTGGGCTGGGACAATGCGACCGATGCTTTCATCCTCGGAGCCGGGCATCTCGGGACCGCGTTGGCCGGATACCACGGTTTTGAGAGCAAAGGGCTCAATGTCGTGGCCCTGTTCGACAACGATCCCCGCAAGATCGGCCAAACCATCCATGGTAAAGAAGTCCTGCCTATTGATAAACTGGGCAATCTGGCGAGCCGATTGCATGTGCACATCGCGATCCTGACGGTGCCGGCCGAGGTGGCTGCGAGCGTCGCCCAGCTTGCGATCGACGCAGGCATCCAGGCGATCTGGAACTTCACTCCGACCAAACTGATCGTGCCGGAACACGTCATCCTCGAACGCGTCGATCTGGCGGCAAGCCTGGCGGTGCTTTCGAGCAAACTGGCCGCCCGGCTCAGACCGGTCGAGCCGACCGCCCAGACACCGGAGGTCCAGGCCTGATTTCTTCGATACCAAGGAGCAACCATGGGAAATGCACAGAAAACCGAGTTCACCGAGGGCCTTCGCAAGTTTGAGAAGGTCTGCCAGATCATCGACAAGTACAACCGAGACCCGTCGAAACTGATCCCGATCCTGCAGGAAGTCCAGCACGAGTATCGCTACCTGCCCGAGCAGGTGCAGTCATATATTGCAACGTCGCTGGGGCTCTCGCCCGCGAGGGTATTCGGCGTTGCGAGTTTCTACGCCAACTTTGCCCTGGAGCCCAAGGGCCGGTACGTGGTCCATATCTGCGACGGCACCGCCTGCCACGTCAAGGGCTCCAACGGCATCAAAGAGGCGATCTGTGAGCTGCTCAAGGTCAGCGACAGCAAGAAGACCACCAACGACATGCTCTTCACGCTGGAGACGGTCTCGTGCCTGGGGGCATGCGGACTGGCCCCGGTGATGACGATCAACGAGGAAGTCCATGGCCAGGTGACGCCCGCCAAGGCGGTCGAGCTGATCAAGGCCATCATGGAACGGGAGCCATGCAAATGATTGAACAAGCAGTCAACCTCGAAGCCGTGGGGCGCCGGTACAAGGAGGCGCGTGCCGCCATCGCCCGGCGGGTCATCGTCTGTGCCGGGACCGGCTGCGTCGCCAACGGCTCCCTCAAGGTCTTTGCCGCTCTGAAGAACGAAATCGAAGGCCGCGATCTGGAGGTCGTTGTCGAACTGGGACACGACTGCGACGGCGGCGATGTCCTGCTCTCCAAGAGCGGCTGCCAGGGCTTCTGCCAGGCGGGTCCGCTGGTCACCATCGAGCCCGAGGGCTATCTCTATGTGCACGTCAAGCCCGAGGATGCGAAGGATATCGTCGAGCAGACGCTGATCGGCAATCGTCCGGTGAACCGGCTGGTCTATAAGGACCCGGCCACGGGCAACTCATTCGAGAAGACGCACGACGTTCCCTTCTATAAACGCCAGCGGCGCGAAGTGCTGGGCGACTGCGGCAATATCGACCCCGAGGACATTCGCGAGTACATCGCGCGCGACGGCTACGAGGCGGCCCGACGCGCCTACACGCAGATGAAGCCCCAGCAGATTTGCGAGGAAATCTCCGCCTCCGGTCTTCGCGGACGCGGCGGCGGCGGCTTCCCCACCGGCAAGAAGTGGACCCTGACTCTCGCGGAGAAGTCGGACAAGAAATACGTGATCTGCAACGGTGACGAGGGCGACCCCGGCGCGTTCATGGACCGCAGCCTCATGGAAGGCAACCCGCACGGAGTGATCGAAGGCATCATGATCGCCGCGAGGGCGATCGAGGCGGACGAGGCCTACATTTACGTGCGGGCCGAGTATCCGCTGGCCGTGCAGAGAATCCGAAAAGCCGTGGCGGACGCCGAAGAAGCCGGGATTCTCGGCCAGGGGGTGTTCGGCAGCCGCCACAACATGCTTTGCCACGTGATGGAGGGGGCGGGGGCTTTCGTCTGCGGCGAGGAAACCGCTCTGATGGCCTCGATCGAGGGGCTTCGGGGCATGCCGCGGCCGAAACCCCCGTTCCCCGCCCAGAGCGGGCTCTGGGGCAAGCCCACCGTCATCAACAACGTCGAGACGCTGGGCTCGGTCCCCATGATCATCCTCCAGGGCAGCCACAACTATCGCGCCCTGGGCACGCCCAATTCGCCGGGCACCAAGACGTTCGCGCTCACCGGGCACGTCGTCAACACCGGCCTGATCGAGGTCCCCTTCGGCACGACGCTCCGCGAGATCATCTTCGACATCGGCGGCGGCGTGATCGACAAGGCCGGCCAGATCGATTCCGACGGCTTCAAGGCCGTCCAGATCGGCGGGCCCTCCGGCGGCTGCCTCGTCGAGGAGCATCTCGACCTGCCGATCGATTTCGACTCGGTCAAGAAAACCGGCGCGATCGTCGGCTCCGGCGGCCTGGTCGTCATGAACTGCGACACGTGCATGGTGCAGGTGGCGCACTTTTTCATGCGGTTCACGCAGAACGAATCCTGCGGCAAGTGCGTTCCCTGCCGCGAGGGGACCAAGCAGATGCTGGCCCTGCTCGACGAGGTCATCCAAGGGCGGGGGACCGTCCGGACGTTGGAGCTGCTCGGACAGCTCGCGGTGGCGGTGCAGATCGGCTCGCTGTGCGGCCTGGGCAAGACGGCGCCGAACCCGGTGCTCAGCACCCTCCGCTACTTCCGAAGCGAGTATGAAGCCCACATTTTCCAGAAGCGATGTCCCGCCGGCCAGTGCAAGGCGCTGGCCATCCCGGAGATCATTGCCGAGCGGTGCAAGGGCTGCGGCGCCTGCCTGCGGAAGTGCCCGGTCGGCGCCATCACGGGCGAAAAGAAGGCCCCGCACCGGATCGACGCGAAAGCCTGCATCAAGTGCGGCACCTGCGCCCAGGCCTGCAAGTTCAACGCGATTGTCGGAGTATGACGAAAATGAACAACGGAACCCGTGTACAGATAGACGGACGCGACATACGGATCGAAGGCGAGCGGAATCTGCTGGAGCTGATTCGCAAGGCCAATATCGACCTGCCGACGTTCTGCTACCATTCGGACCTGAGCATCTACGGCGCGTGCCGGCTGTGCATTGTGGACATCGAGGGCATGGGCGTCGTGACGTCCTGCACCACGCTGCCCAAGCCCGGCATGAAGGTCAAGACCAACACCGCGCAGCTTCGCAGCATGCGGAAGATGTACCTGGAGCTGCTGCTGGCCAACCATCACCAGGGCTGCGCCACCTGCGTCAAGAACGACGGCTGCAAGCTCAACGAGCTGGCCATGCGGATGGGCGTCACCGAGGTCCGCTTCCAGCCGGCCCAGGGCGCCAAGCCGCTCGACACCTCGAACCCGTCGCTGGTGCGCGATCCGAACAAGTGCATCCTCTGCGGCGACTGCGTCCGTGCCTGCCATGAGATCCAGGGCGTCGGCGCGATCGACTTCGCCTATCGCGGGGCGGCGACCACCGTGGCGCCGGCATTCGGCAAGGACCTCAGCGAGGTTGATTGCGTCTACTGCGGTCTGTGCGCCAGCGTGTGCCCGACCGGCGCGATCACGCCTAAACTGCAGATCGACCAGGTCTGGGACGCTTTGAGCAACGAGAAAAAGACGGTCGTTGTGCAGATCGCCCCGGCGGTCCGCGTCGCCCTGGGCGAGATGTTCGGTCTGGAGCCCGGCGTCGTCACCACCGGTAAGATCGTCGCGGCCCTCAAGATGCTCGGTTTCGACAAGGTCTACGACACGAGCTTCGCCGCCGATCTGACGGTGCTCGAAGAGGCCAATGAATTCCTGATGCGAAAGACCCAGGGCGAGCGTCTCCCGCAGTTCACGTCCTGCTGTCCGGCGTGGGTGAAGTATGCGGAGCAGTACTGCTCCGATCTGCTGCCCAACGTCTCGACCTGCCGCTCGCCGCAACAGATGTTCGGCTCCCTGGCCAAGGCGACGCTGCCCAAGATGCTGAATGTGGCGAGGGAGGACTTGGTCGTAGTGTCGATCATGCCCTGCACGGCCAAGAAGTTCGAGGCCCAGAGGCCCGAGTTCCGCACGGCCGCCGGACCCGACGTGGACTTCGTGCTGACCACGCAGGAATTCGGCAAGATGATCCGCCAGGCGGGCATCCAGTTCAACAACCTGACGCCCGAGTCGCTGGACCTGCCGCTCGGCTTCAAAACCGGCGCCGGCGTGATCTTCGGAACCACCGGCGGCGTCAGCGAAGCCGTCCTGCGATACGCCCACGAGAAGCTCACCGGCGTGCGGGTGGACAACGTGGATTTCTCCGAAGTCCGCGGCATGCAGGGGACCCGCGTCAAACAGATCAAGCTGGGCGAGGTCGATCTCAAGCTGGCCATCGTCCACGGACTGAAGAACGCCAAGGCCGTCGTCGAGGAGATCCGCGCCGGCACGTGCGACTATGACTTCATCGAAGTGATGGCCTGCCCGGGCGGGTGCATCGCCGGCGCGGGCCAGCCTGTGAGCTTCGAGTCGGACACCAAGCAGCTTCGGGCCCAGGGCCTGTACGATTGCGACAAGACGCTGCAGCTGCACAAGTCCCAGGAAAACCCGTACGTGGCCAAGTGCTACGAGACGACCCTCGGCGAAATCGGCGGTCATTGCGCCCACGAACTGCTGCACACCGGCTACAAGAGCCGCAAGCGCGTCGCGGACGAGGGCTTCTCGGTCCTGGAGCCGGGCGCGGCCAAGGCCCTGGAGATCAGCGTCTGTGTCGGCACGAGCTGCTATCTGCGTGGCTCGCAGCAGCTTCTGCAGAAGCTGGTCGGCCACGTGAAGGACCGCGATCTCGAAGACACCGTGGATGTCCGCGCCACCTTCTGCTTCGAGGCCTGCGACAAGGGCCCCAGCCTGAAGATCGGCGATACGCTCATCCATCACTGCACCTTCGACATGGTGCGGGCGGAGCTCGAAAGCCAGCTTGCCGGGAGCGTAGCATCCTAAGACGTGCTTCAGTGAGCATGAGGAGCATCGATCAAGGTGGAACCCAAGCGCCGTGAAAATCAGGTTGTCTTCACGAACAAGGCCCGATGCAAGGACTGCTATCGCTGCATCCGCGTCTGTCCTGTGGACGCCATCGGCGTACGCGATGGCCAGGCCTACGTCGACGAAGACCGCTGCATCTCCTGCGGCACGTGCATTCGCGAGTGCCCGCAGAACGCCAAGAGGTTTCGCCGGGACTTGGACAGCGTACGCGAGTTGATTGCGTCCGGGCAACCGGTGGCGGTGAGTCTGGCCCCGTCGTTTGCCGCGATCTTCAAGGCGTGGGAGATCAAGCGGGTCCCTTCGGCCCTGCGCCGACTGGGTTTCAGCCACGTCTCCGAGACCGCGGTCGGCGCGTACCCCGTCGCGCAGAAGACCGCGGAGTGCGCCGCCCGGCACGGGGATTCGTTTTGCATCGCCACCGCCTGCCCGGCGGTCGTGAACTACATCGAGCGGTATCGGCCGGACCTGGTCGGGGCGCTCGTGCCGGTCTGCTCGCCCATGGTCGCGCATGCGCGGATGCTCAAAGCGTCGCTCGGCGACGATACGCGGGTCGTCTTCATCGGCCCGTGCGTCGCGAAGAAGCAGGAGGCCCGCGAGAAGAGCGGCGGGGCGGTCGACTTCGCCCTGACGTTCACCGAACTGCTCGAGTGGTTCGAGTTGGAACGCGTGGATCTCTCTATTCTCGAAGAGAGTGATTTCGATATGGCGCCGGATGGCTGGGCACGTTCGTTCCCGCTGGCCGGCGGCAGTCTCCAGACGGCATCCTTGAGCACCTCCCTGCTGGCGGCCGACGTGCTCAGCGTCACCGGCACCCAGGAAGTGAAAGACACGCTCGACAGCCTCACGAACCATCACGGGCCGCTGCTGGTGGAGCCTCTGTTCTGCGAGCAGGGCTGCATCAACGGGCCCGCCATGCCCCTGACGGAAACCGTCTATCAGAGGCGAAAGGCGCTTTTGCAGTACGTCCTGGCGAGCGGCCGCGACGGCGCAGACTCGAACGGCTCGGCGGACCTGACCGCGTCGTTCGCGTGCCGGCCGCTGCCTGCGGGCGATGTCACGGAAGAGCAGATTCGCCAGGTCTTCGCCCAGACGGGCAAGGAGAACTCCGACGACCAGCTCAACTGCGCGGCGTGCGGCTACTCCTCCTGCCGCGAGCAGGCGATCGCGGTGATTCGCGAGATGGCCGAGCCCGAGATGTGCGTGCCGTACATGCGGAGGCTGGCCGAGCAGCGAATGGACCGTATCATCGAGACAAGCCCCAACGGGATCGTCATTCTCGACGAGCGGCTGACCATCCTGCACGTGAACCCGTCGTTCAAGCGGCTGTTCATGTGCTCCGACGCGGTCTACGGCAAATCGATCTCCTATCTGATGGACCCCGAGCCGTTCGAGCAGATCGCGTCGGGCAAGGCCGAACTGACGGAGGTGACCGTCGAGCACGGCAAGTACAGCCTCGTCTGCCACCAGATCGTGTACGCGTTGCGCGAGGAGAGGCAGTATGTCGGCGTCTTCGTGAACCTGACCAGCAGTCTCCTGAACAAGAAACAGCTCGACGTCCTTCGGGCCCGCACGGTCCAGCAGGCCCGCGATCTGCTGTCGCACCAGATCGAGATCGCCGGCAAGATCGCCCAGTTCCTCGGCGAGAGCACCGCCGAAGGCGAGAAGCTGCTGGAGAACCTCGTCAAGATGGCCCAGGACAACCCCACCGGCGGCGACGATCGGAAAGGCCGTTCATGGCTCAGCGATACTTACACGTCGACATAACGAGCCGCCAGACGGCCAAGCATCCCGACGGCCCGTGCGGCGACGTCGTCGCCCAGCGGCGGACCGAGATGGGCACCGACATCATCCTGTGCGACGGGATCGGCTCGGGGATCAGGGCGCACATCGCCGCGACGCTGCACGTGTCGCGGATGCAGAAGATGCTGGCCGAGGGGTTCTCGCTGCGCCGCACGTTCGCCAGCGTGATCGCGACGGTGGGCAAGTGGCGCGATCCGGCCAAGCCGTATGCCGCGGTGATCCTCATGCGGGTTCTCAACGACGGCGAGGCGACCATTCTGACGTACGACGCGCCGGCCCCGGTCCTGATGAGCCGCGGTCATGCGGACGTCCTGCCGCAGCGGCCTCTTGTGATCGACGACGCGGTTGCGCAGCAATCCAGTTGCTTCCTGGAGCCGGGCGAGGGCGTGCTGCTGTTCAGCGACGGGATCACGCAGGCCGGCATCGGCAACGGATCGATGCAAGGCTGGACGAGCGAAGGCGTGGCGGCCCACGCCACCCGATTGCTCGCGGCGGGGCATCGCCTGGGCGACATTCCCGAGGCCATTCACCAGGAAGCGATGCGTCTCGATGGGAGCGTTTCGCGGGACGACATGACGGCGGTTTCGGCGCACTGCCGGCCGGGCCGGACGCTGCACATTCTCACGGGGCCGCCCGCCGACAAGCGGCTCGATGCCGACGTGGTCAAGCGGTTCCTCGCCCAGGATGGGCCCAAGGTCGTCTGCGGCGCGACCACCGCGGCCATCGTGGCGCGGACCCTGCACCGCAAGCTCACGATCGACCGCGAGCCCGCCAGCCTGATCGCGCCGCCGAAGTACGCGATCGAGGGCATCGATCTGGTCACCGAGGGGGCCGTTACGCTCAACCAGCTCTGCAACATCCTCGACGTGCCGGAAGAGGAATTCGAGGAGACCAATCCGGTCACCGAACTGGCGGACCTCTTGTCCCAGGCCGACCGGGTGAACTTCATTCTCGGCCGGGGGGCCAATCCCGCCAACGATTCCATCGGCTTTCGCCAGCAGGGGATCATCAAACGCGAGGCGATCGTCCCGCTGCTGGCCAAGAAGCTCCGCACACAAGGCAAGCTGGTCACCGTGAACTCGATCTGATCGCCGGCAACTCGGACGCGTGGATGCGTAGGGTGGGCTCGTGTGCATGAACGTTTCTGCGACTGGTCCAGTCGAAGCGAATGCGGGGGCAAGAGGAAGGGACGGACTGATCCGGAATCCGCCGGTTCCCGGCGGGCATTTTGCGCTTTTCGCCAGCAGCATGACGCCGGAGACCCCGCGTTTCGTTCGGATGTGCCCTGCACATCCTTCCATGCTGCTGGCCCATAGCGCAAAATGCCCGGCCGAAGGCCGGTATCCGGATCAGTCCGTAGCTTTCCTTCTCTGTCTTGGGCAACCGTCTGAGCCTGGGCCCGCCTTGCCGTTGGGGACACGCACTTGCGAGGACGGAAGACTGCCTATACAATGTCCCCCTGGCGCGCCCGTCGGGGCTTCGTTGCTGCCGCTGCGGGGGCGCAGGGACTCTTGTACGAGGAGAGATCATGAGGGCTTGCATGTCGGTGGTTGTCGTCGCGATCCTGTCCGTCGGTTCGATCGGCCTGGGAGCGGGCGACGAGGTGTTCCTGTTCAGCTACTTCAAGGGCAACGGCGAGACCGGCGTCTTCCTGGCCTGGAGCGAGGACGGCCTGACCTTCAAGAACCTCAACGAAGGCCGAGCGGTCTTTGCGCCGCCGCCATGGCAGGGGCAGAACCTCACGCGCGACCCGTCGATCGTCTATCGCGAGGGCCTCTTCCGCATGGTCTGGACCTCCAGTTGGACGGGCTCGTGCTTCGGGGCCGCCACGTCGCCCGATCTCAAGCAATGGTCCGAGCCTGTCCGGGTCGAGCCGTTCAGGAACTGGCCCGCCGACGACCAGCCCGCGAACACCTGGGCCCCTGAGGCCCACTGGGACCCGGTGCAGAAGAACTACGCGATTCTCTGGTCCTCCGCGACCGCCAAACTCGAAAGCGACGGCGGCCACAATTCCGGCGGTCTGGAGAACGACCCCAACCGCAAGGTCAAACCCGACACCCGCCACCATCGCACGTTCATCTCGCGGACCTCGGACTTCAAGACGTTCACCGACGCCCAGGTCTTCTTCTCGCCCGGCGTCAGCGAGATCGACGCCTGCCTGGCCTTCGACGACCGGGGCACCGCGGACGCCGGCGACGACCGCTGGGTGATGGCGGTCAAGAACGAGCAGTTCCCCGAGATCGGCGGCAAGAACATCCGGATCGCCGTCGCAGGCCCCGACCTAGCGAACCCCTTGCCTCCGAAGTTCCACTCGCCGACCGATCCGGGCAAGCCCTGGTCCGATCCCGTAGTCGGCCCCGGCGCCAAGCTGCAATCGAATCAATGGGTCGAAGGCCCAACCCTGATGAAGCTCGGCGACGAATGGCGGATCTACTTCGACCGCTACCGAGTCCGCAGCGGCCGCTACGGCCTGGTGACCTCAGAAGACCTCACCCAGTGGATCGACCGAACCGCCGAGCTGAGTCTCCCAGGCGACGCCCACCACGGCACAATCCTCCGCGCCCCGCGATCGGCGGTTCTGAAGGCCTTCGCGCCGCCCAAAGTCGCGGAACCCTGATCCCGGCGCTGGCATGCCGCCCTGTGTTTGGCACGTGGCACGATGGCATCTTCGGGTTTTCAGCGTAAAAACGCGAAGATGCCACGTGCCAACGTGCCAAGGACAGGGCAGGTTTGGCACGAATGGCATGCAGCCGATGCTCCGCGTCGTTCGAAGGCCGCGCTTGCATTTTGTCGCGTCCGGCGTAAACTGGCGACCTATGGCCAAGAGACCCCCATCCGATTCGAAGCTCGTCGCGACCTCGGGCAAGCCCTCGTCGCTGGTCGATACCCGCGTCGTCTACTGCGGCGACAACCTCGACCAGTTGCGAAAGCTGCCCGACGCCTGCGTGGACCTCGTCTACATCGACCCGCCCTTCAACTCCAACCGCAACTACGAAGTATTCTGGGGCGAGACGAAGGAAAAGCGGGCCTTCGAGGACCGACACGCCTCGACCGCCGCCTACATCGACTTCATGCGTCCCCGCTGCGTCGAGCTGCACCGCGTCCTCAAGAAGACCGGCTCCTTCTATTATCATTGCGACTGGCACGCCAGCCACTACGTCAAGGTCATGCTGGATCAGGTGTTTGGCGAAGACACGTTCGTCAATGAGATTGTGTGGAAACGACAGACCTCGCATAACGACGCCAAACAAGGCAGCAGACACTTTGGTCGCCTTCACGACACAATACTCTTCTACGCCAAATCGGATGACTACATCTGGAACCAGCAGTACTCGCCTCTTGATCCGACCTACATCGCATCGCACTATTCGCAGGTCGACGAGAACGGACGACATTTTCAATGGGGGGACCTTCGAGCCCCGGGTGGAGCCTCACCATCAAAAGGGAATCCTCACTACGTAGTCCTCGGCGTGGAAGGCTATTGGCGGTACAGCCAGGAGAAGATGGAGGAATTCATCCGCGAAGGACGGGTCGCAATTCCACCGACGGGCAGAACTCCGCGCTACAAACGGTATCTCGATGAGTCGAAAGGGCTCCCCGTCGGAAGTGTCTGGGATGATATCAACCCGATCAACTCGCAAGCAAAGGAATCGCTTGGGTATCCAACCCAGAAACCCTTGCCTTTGCTGGAACGAATCATCAAGACCAGCAGCAATCCGAACGACATTGTTCTGGATGCCTTCTGCGGGTGCGGGACGGCTTTGGTTGCTGCGGAGAACCTGGGTCGCCAGTGGATCGGGATCGACGTGTCGCCGACGGCCTGCCGCGTGATGGCCAAGAGGCTTCGGGACGTCTGCGGGATCAAGGAGAACGAAAAACTCTGGCGGATCGGGCGGGGCTTCGTCGTCCGCGACCTGCCGTGGACCCAGGCGAAGCTGCGCGAGATCCCGCCGTTCGAGTTCGAGAACTGGGCGGTGATTGCCTTGGGCGGCATTCCGAACAAGGCCCAGGTGGGCGATATGGGCATCGACGGCCGGATCTTCCCGGTCTCGTCGCTGCCTCAGAAGCAGCAGGCCCGCAAGGGCGAGACGCCCGCCTTCGACGAGTTCCTCGACGCCTGGTATCCGATCCAGGTGAAACAGAAAGAGCACGTGGGCCGGCCGGACATCGACTCCTTCGAGGCGATGATGATGCGCGAGGAGCGGGCCAAGGGGTTCTTCGTCGCGTTCGGGTACACGCAGGACGCGATGCGGGAGATCGGGGAGTTCTTCAAGCGGACGGGCAAGAGCATCGTCGCGCTGACCGTGCGGGACATCCTGGACGAGCAGATCGCCGCCAGGCTGGCGTGACGTCTTGGGTTTGGCACGTGGCACGATGGCATCTTCGGGTTTTCAGCGTAAAAACGCGAAGATGCCACGTGCCACGTGCCAACAGGGGCCTGTCGGTGGCACGTGGCATGTGGCACGTGGGGGCCGCCATGCGACCACACACAAATTCTGTCCATACTTCCCAAATTGCCTGGTTACTGCAAGCGAATCAATGGGTCGCCATGACGTAAACGACCTTGCCGTTCTGTTGTTCCTTGCGGCCGCCCTCGCTCAGGATGGCCTGCTCGGCGATCTTCGCGATGCGTTCGACCAGGTCCGAGATGCGGTTGTGGATGGGCAGGCCGTCGCGGCTGTAATTGATGTAGGTGTCGTTGAACGGCTTCTCCCAGCGCGTGCCGGGAGCGCCCTCACGGGTGAGTGCGGATGGGATGGCCTTGGCTCCGAGCATGACCCCCATCAATCCGCCGCAGGTGGCGGCCTGGTTGTCGCAGTCGTAACCGGCGCTGACCGCGATGCCGACGGTCTTCAGGAAGTCGCCATCGCCATGGAGCACCGCCATCACGCCGCACAGACCGTTGACCAGGGACGACACGACCGACACCGGCGCTTCGTAATCGCCCTTCTTGTAGCGGTAGTACTTGTCGTGGATCTTCTGCCGGGTGCCCCGCCAGTCGGCGGGGGATTCCGCATGCCACCGGATGACGTCCAACATGCCTTCATGGAACGGTCCCTCGGGCGGGATGGCCGCCAGGGCGGCGTTCACGAGCTTCGCCGGATTCGTCTCGAAGAAGGCCTCGCTGATCATGACCGCGTAGGCGATGGTCGGATGGACCCCCCAGTCGTCGCTGGTGATGCGGGCGCCCCATTCGGCGCGTTGCGCGGCGCGGGCGGGCATGCCGGGGTAGAACGCGCTCCAGATCTCGTTGACCAGTTGCGGATCGATCTGGAACCAGTTCGGGTTGTTGGCTTTTTTGCCGGTCTCGGGCGGCAACATCCCCTGGGCCATCAGATCGCGGGCGGTGCGGTTGGCCACCCAGATGCGCCGGTTGATGTGGCGCTTCCAGGCCTCGGTGATCTGGGGATAGGTGATGCCCAGGCCGTGCTGTTCGACCGCGTGGAGGGTGACGAACTCGATATCGGTGTCGTCGTCGGAGTAGGCCCCGTCGAACGCGGTGAACATGTAGGGGGCGAACGATCGGTGGTCGTTGCGATTCAAGCGCAGATCACCGCTGTTCAGCGGCGTGTAGTAACGGTCCACGATCACCGGGATCGATTCGTCGACATAGACGTTCTCGAAGGGGAAACCCAGGTAGTTCCCGACCAATTGTCCGATCCAGAAACCGGAGAGCTTCTCGATCAATTGATCTCGGGAGAGAGTTCGTTCCGCGGCATGGGTCGGGCCCCAGCAGAGCAATGCGAGGACGAACGCGGGCGCGAACCAGAGGCGTGAGCGTTGACGTGGGCTTCTCATTTTCGATTCTCCTAATCCATTATCCAAGAGACATCTCCCAACCATAACCGCGGGCTCAGGCCAAGGCACATCTGCCTCGACTTCCTGGCGGATCCCGTGCGGACAGGAACCCTAGTGTGGCACGCAGTCGTTCCGCGTGTCAAGTCAATCCCCCTGGTCGTTTGGCGGGTGTTGATGGAATTCCTCCCCCTGCCGTCTGCCGTTCTGGACCCCTGCGCACGAATCACGCACTGCCAGGAGGGGGACAGTCCCTCTATTAAGACTATGTCGGTTGTTCTCTTTTATGGCTCATCCGGTTTTCGCGTACTTTTGTGGTTTCGGCACGCCCCAAGCGGCGTGCGGAGGAGATTTTCCGCTTTGAGCCAATAGCATGGAGGGGTGATCCGTGATCCGAGACACCGGCCACGGGTCACCAGCCAGGCGTGCGCAGCACGCCGTCCATGCTGCTGGCGAAAAGCGCAAAATCTCCCGGGCCCGCCCGCTTCGGGCGGGATCGAAGTACGCGAAAACCGGATGAGCCCTTTTATATTGTGCCATTGGCGCAAAGCGCCAAATGCCCCCCGCACGACCGCTTCGGGCGTGCCGTCTGCAAGAACGTCAAGAATCTCAAGATATCCAACGTTGGAACTCTTGAGTGTCTTGACGATCTTGACGGTCTTGAGGATCTTCAGCGTCCGCGAAGGCAACATCGCCCCGTCGAAGCTGCCACGTGCCACGTGCCACCGACAGGCCTGTGTTGGCACGTGGCATGTGGCACGATAGCAGGGATAAGCGGATACGGATAAGAGGATCAGCCAGGCATCGCCATTCGGGACGGTCCCGCCAGGGCGAGTGCAACGGCCGTCGTGCCGACGGGCTTGCTGGACCTGGACTTTCAGGCTCATTCCGTTTTCGCGAGGCTTCCAAAATTGTCTGGTTTGTGCTATAATCCCATTGTGACAGAGCCGAAACCTATGCAACGAGATGTCTGGGGCTGGCGCAGTCTCTGTCGCGAGTCGCCCCGGCGTGGTCAAGTTACGGTTGATTAGGAGGAAGATACGATGACCAGGAAGAATGCATTCGCGAGCGCCGCATTGGCGCTGGGTTTGTTGGTCGCCGGCGCGGCGGCCGCGGTCAAGCCTGTCGTTTACTATTCGTTCGACACGCTGGGCGCGGCGGCCGCCGACGAGTCGGGCAACGGAAACGACGGGACCGTCAACGGAGGCGTCACGCTGGCCGCCGGAGGCCACCGGGGGAATTGCTTCGTCTTCAACGGTTCGAACGCCTACATCCAGTTGACTCGCGTGGTCCAGGACAGCTTCACGCTCAGCGGCTGGGTCAAGACCGGCGTCAACGGCGCTGCCGGCACGCAGGCCTATCAGGGCCACGGCCTGTTCTGGTCCGACGTCGGCGGCACCGCCAACGACTTCGTCGCCGCGGTGCTGGGCACGAAATTCTCGTTCTTCGCGGGCAACCCCGATATATCGGTGATCTCACGGGGCGATATGGTCACCGGGGAATGGGTGCACATCGCGGCCGTCCGGAACACCGTGGCCAGGACGATCAGCGTCTACCTCAACGGCGCGCCGGACAACAGCGTCGCCCACAGCAACACCGCGGCGCTGAATGCGAACAACAACTTCGTGATCGGCGCCAACACGCTCGACAATCGCTACTACAACGGCCAGATGGATGAAGTCCAGATCTTCGACGTCGCCCTGACCGACGCCGAGATTCGCGCCGTGATGGCCGGCAGCCCGTCGCTGGCGAGCGATCCGATCCCTTCGGACAAGGCCACGGATGTGCCGTTCGACACGGCGCTGGCCTGGACCGCGGGCGAGACCGCCGTCACGCACGATGTGTACCTGGGAGCTGCGCTGGCGGACGTGAACGACGCGAGCCGGGCCAGCCCGATGGGAGTCCTCGTCAGCGAAGGCCGGACGGAAACGAGCTATCAGCCGGACGTGGCCCTCGAGTTCGGAAAGACCTATTACTGGAGGATCGACGAGGTCAACGGGGCCCCGGACAACACGGTTTTCAAAGGCCAGCCCTGGAGCTTCACCGTCGAGTCCTACGGCTATCCGATCGCCGGCATCACCGCCACTGCCTCGGGCTACCAGGGCGCGATGACGCCCCAGAACACGGTCAACGGCTTAGGCCTCGATCCGCAGGGCCTGCACGACACCGAAGGCACGCACATGTGGACGAGCAACAACGTCAAGCCGACCTGGATCCAGTTCCAGTTCGACAAGGTCTACCGGCTGCACGAGATGCTGGTCTGGAACGCCAACCAGGTGATCGAGAGCATGGTGGGCTTCGGCGCCAAGGCCGTCAAGATCGAATACTCCGTGGACGGTCAGAACTGGACGACCCTGGAGGGCGTGTCCGAGTTCAACCGAGGCCCCGGCATGCCGGGCTATGCAGCGAATACGACCGTCAGTTTCGGCGGCGTCGCCGCTCAGTACGTCAAAGTAACCATCGAGAGCAACTGGGGCGGCCTGGCGCAGCAGGTCAGCATGAGCGAAGTCAAGTTCTTCTATGCTCCGATGCAGGCTTTCAATCCCGAGCCGACGGACGGCACGGAGGGCGTCAGCGTTGGCGCCGAGCTGAACTGGCGGCCGGGTCGCGAGGCGACCTCGCACACCGTGTACCTCGGCACCGACCGCGACGCGGTGGCCGGCGGCCTCGTCTCCGGCCAGACCGTCATGGACCATCGTTACTCCCCGACGCTGAGCCTCGGTACGAAGTACTACTGGAAGGTGGATGAGTCGGGCGCTGCCGAGGACTATCCGGGCGACGTCTGGAGCTTTACGGTCGAGGACTCCATCGCGGTCGACGATTTCGAAGGCTACACCGACGACGAGGGCTCCCGCGTGTACGAGGCCTGGGTCGACGGCCTGACGACCGGCGCCAACGGCTCGACCGTCGGCTACCTGCAGGCTCCGTTCGCCGAGAAGACGATCGTCCGCGGCGGAACTCAGTCCATGCCCCTGGCCTATGACAACACCGCGTCGCCGCAGTATTCCGAAGCCGAACGGACTTTTGCCTCGGCGCAGGACTGGACTCGCAACGGCGTCACGACCCTCGTGGTGAACTTCCGCGGCCAGACGAGCAACTCGCCGGCCTCCGTGTATGTGAAGATCAACGGCACCAAGATCACCTACAACAACGGCGCCGCGGCCACTGCGATGAACCTGTGGAAACAGTGGGCGATCCCCCTGGCCGGCACGGGCGTCAATCTCAAGAGCGTCAAGACTCTGACGATCGGCGTCAGCGGCGGCGGCAAAGGCACGCTGTTCGTCGATGATATCCGCCTGTACGCCGCAGCGCCTGTTGCGGCGGTCCCCGCAGATCCCGGCACGACCGGTCTGGTCGCCTACTACAAGATGGACGGCGACGTCCAGGACGCCTCCGGCAGGAACTACCATGGCACGATCAGCGGAACGACCAGCTACGAGACCGGCGTCCTCGGCCAGGCCCTCGTGTTCAACGGGAGCAACGCCTACGTCGATCTGCCCATCGCCCCGCTGATTCCGACGCTGACGGACACGACCGTCTCGACGTTCGTCTACTTCGGCGGCGGCACCGGCGCCTGGCAGCGGATCTTCGACTTCGGTTCCGCCTCGGGGGCCTCGCCGTATATGTTCCTGTGCCCGCGTGAGAACACCGCCGGAGGCGTTCGGTTCGCGATTCGCACCGCGGCCATCCCCGAGCAGGTCGTCAGGAGCGACAAGACCGTCAGCGTGGGCTGGCACCACATGGCCGTCACGATCGACAGCAAGACCATGACGGCTCAGGTGTACCTCGACGGCGACCTGCTCGCCTCGGGCGCTACGACCGTGCTGCCGAAGGACATGGGCGCCACGACCCAGAACTGGCTCGGCCGTTCGCAGTACGCCTCCGACGCGTATTTCCTCGGCTCTCTGGACGACTTCCGCCTCTACAGCCGCGTCCTGTCCGACGGGGAGCTGCGGTATCTCGCCGGCGAGCGGTGACACGCCGGGTAGATTGTATTCATGCCGTGGATCGCAACGACCGCAGGAAGGTATGACAACAAGGGCCCCGGTGCTGAGCACCGCGGGCCCTTGTTTGTTTCAGGACCAAGCCCAGACCACGAAGGTGAAGGAGCCAAGGGATAGGCAGATGACATCGACCGCCTGACTTCTGGGCAGTCCGTCCTCAAGAATCGGCCGGCTACGGCGAGGGCGAGCCTGTCAATGGTCGTACCGCTTGTCCTGGTGCTGTTTCTGCTGCCGATAGAAAGACAAAAACTCGTTCGGCGAAAGCACCCGGGCTCCCTGACGCCGGCCGGCGGGGAAGTGGACATGGTTGCCTGTCACAAGGCAGGCCGCGTTCCCGGCAAGGGCAACTTCAAGGAATGGCTGGTCGTCCGGATCGGGCAGCGAAACGGGCAGGGGCGGTGCCGCCACCACCGCGCCGGTGTGCTCGATGTAGTCCAGAAGGGCGGCCACCTTGTCCATCTGAAACCCGAACTTGGGACGACGCAGAACCTCGTCGTACTCGGACAGAATGCGCGCGTCGAAACACAGGGTCAAGTCGCCCGACGAAACCATACGCACGATCTGTGCGCAAGGCCCGAAGGGAGACAGAAGACCGGCGACCAGAACGTTGGTGTCGAGAACGATCCTCATCACGACCGCTTTCTACGCACCGCCTTGATTTCCGCGTCGATCTGGTCCATGGGGATCTTGGTTCCCTGGGTCGCCGACCGCCGCTGAAGGTCCACCACGGCCTCAATCGCACGTGCCCGGCGGAATGCCGACAGCGATTCCTCAAGGTTTGATTCACTCACCGCCGCGAGAATGGCGATGGGCCGACCATTGTTCGTAATGACCATTTCCCTCTCGCCCGGCAGCGCTTTCCAGACTTCGGCGGACTTGGCCCGTAGATCGCGAACGCTTACGAATTTCATCGTCGTACCCTATAATCGTGTACCAATTCGTATATGGAATCGTGTACTATATTATGTACTCTACTGAGCCACCTGTCAAGGCGAAAACCGGGACCCCAGAGCAAACCGGCCGTCTTCTTCATATTTCATTGGAGTCAGCCTCGTTCCTGGAGGATATTATGGCGATAGCCTTGGGTTCAGGCAAGGGGAAGGCGTCTCAGGGGCCGCGAATGAGGTTGACCTCGTAGGGGACGTCTGGTAGGGTGCAACGTAGGAATAGCTCAGTATTGTCCTGGAAAGGAGCGTGGCGTATGCGTCGAGGCGTGACACGGCGGGCATTTCTTCGTGATGCGGCGTGGGCGGGATCGGGACTGATCCTTCTGTCGAACAGTCGCCTGGTCCGCGGAACCCAGGCCAACAGCAAGCTGAACATCGCGGCCATCGGCGTCGCCGGTCGCGGGGCCGACAACGTCGCGGGCGTCGCGAACGAGAACATCGTCGCTTTGTGCGACGTGCACGAAAGCCATGCGGCCAAGACGTTCGAGAAGTTCCCCTCGGCCAGGAAATACCGCGATTTCCGCAGGATGCTCGACGAGATCCACGGGCAGATCGACGCGGTCGTGATCGGGACGCCCGACCATACCCACGCCCCGGCGGGCGTCATGGCGATGAAGCTGGGCAAGCATTGCTATTGCGAAAAGCCGCTGACGCACAGCGTGCACGAGGCACGCGTGATGGCCAACCTCGCCAACGAGAAGAAGCTCGTCACCCAAATGGGCACGCAGATCCACGCCGGGACGAATTACCGACGCGTCGTGGAACTCGTGCAGACGGGGGCGATCGGCTCGGTCGGCGAGGTCCATGTGTGGATGGGGGCCAATCTCAACGGTCCCGCGGTGCCGACAGACCGTTCGCAGCCGGACGCGCCGACCGACAAGCCCGACGTGCCGGCGGATCTCGACTGGGATCTGTGGCTGGGACCGGCCGCATACCGGCCCTACAGCCCGGCCTATGCCCCGTTCCATTGGCGGTACTGGTGGAACTTCGCCAACGGCCAGCTCGGCGACTTCTTCTGCCACTTCTGCGATCTGGCGTTCTGGGCCCTGGAGCTGCGGCATCCGACGACGGTCGAGGCCGAGGGTCCTGTGCACCCCGAGAGCGCATCCAACTGGACCCTCGCGAAGCAGCAGTACCCCGCCCGCGGCGAGCTGCCGCCGGTGGCTCTGACCTGGTATAGCGGCGGGCCGTACCCGGCCTTCATGAAGGAACGGAAGATCCCCGCCTGGAACAGCGCAGTCCTGTTCATCGGCTCCAAGGGCATGCTCATCTCCGACTACAACAGGCACCAGTTGCTGCCGGAAGAGAGCTTCGTCGACTTCCAGCGGCCGGCGCCGTTCATTCCCGACTCGATCGGTCACCACGAGGAGTGGATCGCGGCGTGCAAGACCGGCGGCCCGACCACATGCAACTTCGATTATTCCGGCGCCCTGACCGAGGCGGCCCTCCTGTGCAACGTCGCCCTCCGCACGGGCGAGAAGCTCACGTGGAACGCCAGGGCCCTCAAGGCGGTCAACTGCGCCAAGGCGGACGTCTTCATCCATCGCGAGTACCGCAAGGGCTGGACTCTCTGAGCGATTCGACCATGGATGAATTCGACGTCATCGAAACGCCGGAGAATGTCGATTTGCAGCGGCGACTGGCGGGCATCGGGTCCCGCTTCGCGGCGGGCATAGTCGATCATTTGCTGATAGCGCTCATGGTCGCGGCGCTGATCCTGGCGTCCTTCGCCTTCCACGTGAACCTCATCGCCCTGGGGACGGACATGGCGGATCAGGTCGGCTCTGTGGCTCTTGCTGCGCTGATCATTGTGTCGTTCCTGATCTACTGGGGATACTTCTTCTTCTTCGAGCTGTGGATGAACGGCCGGACGCCGGGGAAGAAGTCGCTGAAGATTCGCGTCGTTCGCCTGGAGGGCGGCCCGATCACCTTCGACTCCATCGCGATCCGCAATCTGCTGCGGGCGGTCGATTTCCTGGGTCTCTACAGCGTCGCAGGGATCGTGATGTTCCTGACGAAGAAGTCCCAGCGGCTCGGGGACCTGGCGGCGGGCACCGTCGTGATCTCCGAGGATGTCCCGGACTACGCGGCCAAGGCGGACAAGAAGCAGAAGGTGCTCGACGACGTCGCTGTTTCAGGGGCGGCTCTGGCAGCCTCTCGTTTGACTCCGCAGGAGTATCGGTTGTTGCACAACTACTGGCTGCGGCGAGAACAGCTCACCCTGGATGCTCGTCAGCGTTTGCTGCCGCAGGTGATGGGACCGATCCTGACGCGTCTGGGCGAACCTGTCCCGGCCGATTCGCCGGCCGGGCTCGAAGCGAAGCTGGCAAGCCTGATCACGCAGCGTGCGACGGCCCAGCGCGACGAAGCCGGATTGCCGCCGCAGGGTGACACGCCCCAGGCCCGTGAGGAGAACGCATGACTCCTGCCCGTTTTCTCGACACCCGACATGCGATCTGGGCCCGGCTGGAAGCCCTTACCGCCAAGGCCTCCCGCCAGGGTCTGCGCAAACTCACCGACGAGGAGCTTCACGAGTTGACGCGCCTGTATCCTGCGGTGGCGGTCGATGTGGCGCGGGCGCGGATGTACAAGGTGGACGACGCGACGCAGCGTCGCGTCAACCAGATCGCCATCGCGGCGCATGGGACGCTCTACCGGCGCACATCCGGTCGGAAGCTGTCCGCGGTCTGGCGGTTCTTCCGACACGAGTATCCGCGTCTCTTTCGCAGGCAGTGGGCTTTCACGACGCTGGCGACGGCCCTCTTCGTCGTCGCCATGCTGGGGACCTACGCGGCCACAAGGATCACGCCTTCCTATGCGTACCTGTTCGTGCCGCAGGGTCTGGATGTGAGCGGGGCCCGGGAGGTGACCGCCGAGGACATCAGCGAGCGATTTCGACAGATGCCCAACTCGCCGATGGCCGCGGGGATTATGACCAACAACGTCTCGGTTGCGTTCTTCGCTTTCGCCCTGGGCATCACGGCGGGGCTGGGCACGTGCTATGTGCTGCTGGCCAACGCGATGATGCTCGGCGGGTTCGCGGCCCATTTCGCCAATCACGGTCTGAGCTATCCTCTGTGGTCGTTCCTCGCTCCGCATGGGGTCCTGGAGATCTTCGCAATTCTGGTGGCGGGTGCGGCGGGGCTGCGAATGGGCCTGTCCCTGGCCGCGCCGGGCTCGATGATGCGATCGGCCTCGCTCAGGGCCGGCGCTCGCGAGGCCGTGCTGCTGCTCCTGGGCACGATCCCGATGTTCCTGATCGCCGGTTTCATCGAGGGGTTCATCACGCCGTCGTACATCCCCGGCGAAGCCAAGATCGTCCTGGGCGTTACCGTGGCTGCGGTGGTGATCGCGTATCTTACGCTGGGCGGAAGAGAAATTCGAAATCCGAATCTCGAAATCCGAAACAAATCCAAAACCGAAGAAAAAGCCAAATGACCGAAACGCTGTCGCTCTCCGGACCGTCCGTTTTGATCATTTCGACATTTCCCCAGGTTTTGGATTTGTTTCGGATTTCGGATTTTCGTTCATAGCCGGCGCATCGCTTTGATCTGCGTGTACCGGTTGATCAATTCCGGCGTCAGGCGATTCGGGGGGACGTCCAGGACCGAGACGCCTTTACGCCGCATGGAGATCAGGGCCTCTTCCCTCGCGGCCAGCACGTCCAGCGCGACCGCCTTGGCGTACGCGTTCCCGCACGCTGCCAAGGGCTGGTGCGCGACGCTCTGAATCTCCGGGTTCGATAGTGTCACCGCCAGCGGCAGATGGTAGCGGGCGAATCGGACCATGTACGCGATCAGCACGTCGCTGGCCTGGCGGTCGATCACGTCGGTCATCATGCACAGAAGGCTGCGTTTGCGGTTCTTCAGGCCCAGGAATCGGCAGGCGGCCCCGTAGTCGGATTCGACCATCCGCGGCTGCAAGCGGTACAGGGCGCGGGCGACCCGTTCGAGCCCTTTGAGTCCGCTGACAGGCGGCAGATAGCTCTCGATCCGATCGCTGAAGGCGACCATGCTGAACTGGTCCCGTTGGCGCAGAGCGATGAAGGCGAGCATGAGCGTGGCGTTGACGAGATAATCCACCCGGCTGAGGCCTCCGAACTCGCCGGCCGTGGCGCGGCCCACGTCGATGGCGACCAGGATGCTCTGCTGCCGCTCCGGCTCGAAGTTCTTCACGATCAGGTCCGCCCGCCGGGCGGTCACTTTCCATTCGATCCGCGAGAGTTCGTCGCCCTGGACGTACTTGCGGAGGCTCTCGAACTCGAAGCCCTGGCCGATGCTGCGAAGCCGGGCCAGGCCCTGCTCGTAGCTCGATCCGCGACGAGCCAGCAGCTCCGTCCGCCGGACGTTCATCAGGTTGGGGAAGACCTGCACTTGGGTCGGCAGGTCCACGGTGAACTGGCGGTACAACAGGCCCAGGGCGGGCAGCGCCCGCACGAAGACCCGGCCGAGCTGATGTTCGCCGCGCCGGCGGGCGGTCAGTCGAAGATCGAACGTGACGGTCCCGCCGGGCGCGATCACGGCCCGTGTGCGGTCCGGCGAGACTTCCAGCTCTTCGGGGCAGTCGTGGGCCGTCTCGACCTCCATCCGCCGTCGGGTGCGGTTCTCCACCGTCAGGCTCAGGGCGGTCGGATATCCAACGGAGACTCTTTCTGCGAGGCCGCGGCTCACCACGATGTGCTTCCTGCGGGGAAGCAGCAGGGCGTCCAGGCTCGTATAGAAGGCCAGGAGCATCAGGTACAGAACGCCCATCGCGGTCGCGCCCTCGTAGAGCGTGCCTGCCAGGAACAGGGGCGCCGCCGCCATCACCAGGATGATCAGTCGCAGGGAGGGGAGCATTCGTTACCTCGGAACCTCCGCGTGCTGCAGGATTTCCTTGAGGCAGTCGTCGGGGCTGAGACCTTCGACCTCCGCCTCCGGCAGCAGCAGGATTCGGTGCCGCAGGACCGCCGGGGCGATGGCTTTCACGTCGTCGGGACTCACGAAGTCGCGGCTGGCCAGCAGGGCGCGGGCCTTGGCCGCCAGGAGCAGGCATACGCCCGCTCGCGGGCTGGCGCCTAGCGTCACCTGGGGCCGGTTCCGCGTGGCGCGGATGACCCGCGTGATGTAGCTGCGAACCATCGGCTCGACGTGGATCTTGCGGGTCGCCTCGCGAAGTTCCGCGAGCTTGTGCACATCGAGGAGCCGCTCGATGTGCGCGCCGGCCAGGTCCGCGGAGTCGAAGCCCCCCTCGACCTGGTCCAGGATGTGGGTCTCGGCCGCCTCGTCCGGGTAGTCGATCACGATCTTGAGCATGAACCGGTCCACCTGGGCCTCCGGCAGCGGATAGGTCCCTTCGAACTCGACGGGGTTCTGCGTGGCGAACACCGTGAAGACAGGCGACAGGTCGTGCGGCTTGCCGTCGACTGTGGCTCGGCGTTCCTGCATGGCCTCCAGCAGGGCCGACTGGGTTTTGGCAGGGGCTCGATTGATCTCGTCGGCCAGGACCAGATCGCTGAAGACCGGGCCCGGCCGGAAGTCGAACTGCCGGGCGGAGGTGTCGAAGACGTTGACGCCGACGATGTCGGAGGGCATCAGGTCCGGCGTGAACTGAATCCGCTTGAACGAAGTCCCCGTCACGTGGGCCAGCGCCCGTCCGAGCAGGGTCTTGCCGGTCCCGGGGACGCCTTCGAGCAGGGCGTGCCCGCCGGCCAGCAGGGCGACGACCGAATCCTCGATCACCGCGTCCTGCCCGACGAGGACCTTGCCCAACTCGGTCGCGATTCTGCGGGCGAGTTCATTTGCCGTTGCCAAGTCCATCCAAAGCCTCCTTTTCGATCTGTGCAAGCCGCGACAGGGCGGCGGTAAGCTGACGTTGCGACACGGCCGGTCGGGCCAGGAGCCCCTCGCAGTCGTCGAGTGTCCGCTGGATCTCGTCGGCGCCGATTTGGCCCCGCCGGGCGAGTTCCTGGGCCAGGAGCCGGTTCGGCGCGGTGGCGGAAAGGCCCACCCGAGCCGTGGTCCGCTGGCGGAACCAGTTGTAGATCATGCGAAGCGTCAACCGATGCGCGCCCGCGCTGTGGTAGGTCGCTGCGACCGCTTGAACGAATTCCATCTTCGAGCGTCGGCGGCGCTGTCTGGCGAGGTCTCGCCGGGGGCCGAACTGACGGCCCTTGTAGTAGAGAAGCAGGATTCCGGCGGCCGTCAAGGTGAGCACGGCCCAGCCGGCGCTGGTAGTGAAGAGCATGCCCCAGAGCAGGCGGAAGCCCTGGTTGCCGTCGCCGAAGCCGAAGTGATACTCGTCGAAGAGGACCGTTCGAGCCGTCGCACGGCTCATCGCGTAGGACACGAGATTGACCGCCAGCACACTGTTGTCGTGGTCTCCGAGGCGCTCGTTGGTCAGGAAGGAACTGTCCGAGAGAAGAACCACGCGCCCGCGGCCCATGCGATGCTCCGCGATCCGCACGCCGTGACGGTCTTCGAACAGCGGTTCGATCGCCTTGTGCGGTGTCCCCTCGTCCGGCAACTTTAAGGCGAACACGCTGTCTTCGTCCAGCGACACCTCGTGGACGTCTCTCGACAGCGGCAGCGTTCGCGGCGTCTCCGAACTGACGCGTGAGGTCCGGTTCTCGTGCAACAGATCCGCCGCGGCGGGGTCCAGATCCCTCAGGAGTCCCAGGTTCTCCGAGACGATCAGCACGCCGCCTCGTTCGACCCACGCGCCCAGGTCCATGATCTCGCCGGGGTTGACGGGCAGACGCGGATCGATCAGAAAGACCACGCCGGCGTCTTCGATCTGGTCCGACAGCAACATTCGATGCGACCGCTGGACGGGGATTTCCAGTCGCTCGAAGAGTTCGTAGCAGGCGAGCAGGCCGTCGACGTTCGTCGAGCGGGTTGTCCGAAGCCCCGGCTGGCCCGACCGATCCTCCTGCACCATCCCGCTCCAGACCATCGCCAGGAGCACCAGGCCGCTGAGGATCGCCAGGACCAGCAGGATCTTGTATTCGGATTTATGGTTTGGGGACGACATCGCCGACAATCCGTTCCGCCAGGGAGTTCATGGTTTCGTAGGTTTGCCTGGGGACTTCCAAGCCGCCGTAGATGCTCCGTTCGAACGCGGCGACCAACTGCGTGAACTGCGATCGGCCGGGCGACTGGGCGGGATACTCGCGCAGGTATTCGCCGTTGGTCTTGCTCGTGTGGAAGCGAAGGACCCGGGAGGCGTCGAGCCGTCGCAGCAGGGCCAGCAGCAGAACGCCCGCGGCGTCGCGATAGGCCCCGCGTTGGGCGAGATCCTGCGATTTCTGCCAGAGTTGCTCGAAGGACCATCGCTCGTACAGGACCGAGCCTTCGGCTTCCAGAGGGATGCCCGATGTCTGCGGCCGGCGGAACAGCACCCAGATCGTCCAGAGGAGATGAATGAAGATCGCCAGCAGGGTCAACAGACACCAGGCGATCACCGCCCACAGCAGAAACGTGCCGATCCCTCTGGGCAGGCGGACGTCGGGACGGTCCCACCGTCGGAGTTTCTCCTGGAGCCATTGGGCGAACGTCTTGCGAGGCGCGAACTGGGGATCGCTGAGGATCTGCCGCGTGTGGTCTTTGATCGCCTGCGCGTCGGGCCGTTCGTACTGGAGTATTCGGTCTGCCGACGCGTCGCGGGCAGAGACCACGGTGGCAAGAGCCGTCCCGGTCACCAGAAGCAGCAACAGGTTTCGGAGCCCGACAGGCACCGTTCTATCCCTGACTTGTGCCCATGTTCTGGGCGAGCATCTGCAGGTCGAAGCCTTCCTTGCGGATTCGCAGGTCGTAGTAGAGCAGGACCGCGGCGGCCGACACGATGGGCGTCGCCAGGACCTGTCCGATCAATACCGCGAACTGATCGCAGAACAACGTGAGCATGAAGGCGTCGCCAAACAGCAGCCTGGAGAAGAAACCGCCTACGAATCCTATTGGAAAAGAGATGATCCACGTAATGGCTACAGCCAGAAAGCCCACGGCGAACACCTTGCCCAGGTTTCCGGAGGCCAAGGCCTTGCTTCGGGACATGCCGGCGGTGGCGCCCTGGTTCTCCACCACGATCGACGGCGTGGTCACGAAGTACCACAGGCCGAAGATGACGCCGGGAACGACCAGCAGCATGAACCCCACCCCGACGACGAGACCGATCAGAAGGCTGGCGCCGATGAGGGTCATGAGCTTTGGCAGCACGGCTCGGAAGGTCTGCTCCACCGTGAGTTCCTTGCCCAGATACGCATCCGAGATGCTCCTGGCCAGGGCCCCCTGGCAGAGCGCATTTCCCACGAGCGATATGAAGATGCTTACGAAAGCGGTGACGGTCCCGGTGATTGCCGATGTGCCGTCCTCGAAGCTGCGAGAGAGCATCGCCAGCCACACCAAAGACAGCAAGGCCAACGGCACCTGGATGACCGCGACGATCGTGATGAATCGCACGAAGTTCCGTTTATAGAGGGTGAAGGTTCTGTCTATGATCCTGCTGACCGACATCGGTTCGAACTGCATTGCGTCCATCGTCTTTCTCCAGCCAAAAAAGATGAACGGGCCTCACGTCCCGCGATGTCCGATACCATACCGCGGGGTGTGGTTTTCGCCAAGTCAAAAAATGGGGATGCGATGAAGACGTGTGAGATGCATCAGGAACGATACGTACTCCAGGCAGGTGCTTTCGTTCAACCTGCCTTCACCAGTTCGGGCAGGCGCCCTGCCAGGCCGACGCGGTCGTCCTGGACGATCAGCACGCCGGCGATGTTCGGGATGGCCATGATCCGCTCCATGGCCGCGTCCACGTCGTCGGGCGTCCGGACGAGATTGGCCGCCTGCGTCGCGGCGGCGTCGGCAAGAGCGGCGTCCTTGGCGACGACGGTGGCCAGGTCGCATCGGCCCAGGCTCATCGAGTGCCCCATCTTGCCCGAGGAGGAGCAGATCGAAAGGGGTGTGTTCTGCGGCTCGATGCGAAAAGCGAGCCGGTCGGTCACCTTGGACGCGCCGGCGCCCAGGGACACGATCACCGGTTCGACCGCCTGGAGGAAGATGTCGCCCCCATTGTCCACGATGGCCTCCGTCGCGCCCGCCTCCAGGGCCGCGCGAGCCGACCACTGCGCCATGGCGCCGGCCACCGCGGCCATGGGTCCGACGCCGACCAGGCCCGCCGCCCAGGCCATGTGCCTGGCGATCTCGGGAGCGTCCCCACACGCTTCGATCGGCACGAGCGAACGCTGGAACTCAGGGTGACGCCGGAGGTAGTCTTCGAGCCGATGCCGCTGGCGAACGATCTCAGCCGTGACGACGTCGAACCGGCTGCAGCAGATCCGCAGCACCGCTTCGCGATAGGTGAATGGGCGATAGATTCGGCTGTGAGGCATAGCATTTGCGATTTGCTATTTGCTATTGGGACGCGCGACTTGCGCCAGCCCAGATCGTAAATAGCAAATCGAAAATAGTAAATGTCAGAACGCCGACGCGCACGCTCCGAACGGACACACCTTTATGCACGCCAGGCACTCGATGCACTCCTCCTCGTCGAAGACGATCCGCCGGGTTGCGGGGTCGGCGATGTGCAGGGCGTCGGTGGGGCAGTGCGTGACGCACTGGCCGCAGTGGGTGCAGCGATGCTCGTCCCAACTGACGCCTTTGCCGCTGTGGTTGACCACGACGTTGCAGCTCTTGATGAACTCCATCGCGTTGTCGATGTCCGGCTCGGCGCCGGTCACGTCGAGGACGAGATGTCCTTCTTCTTCCGGCGTCACCTTGGCGCGGTAGACGTTCACGATCAGGTTGTGATCTTTCACGAGCCGATAGATGATCGGCTGTTCGCAGTCGTATCGGGGGAAGAACAAGACCAGCTTCTTGGTTAACGTCTGGCTCATGCGGGCTTCTTTCTGATCACCAGAGGTTTCATCGCGGTGTTCTTGGGCAGCGGCTGGATGGGCGGAGAAATGAGGAACTGGCCCCGTCGGATCTCGTCGGCCAGGAGGTTGGCGATCTCCAGGGCCTTGTGGTAGGACGAGAGCGAGCCGACGGCGATCTTCTTGCCGTCGATCTCGATCTCGCCGCGGCGGAGCTGCTCGTAGCTGACGTGACAGAGGGTCCGCCCGGTCTTCTGCGGATAGTCCGTGCTGTAGTCGATCACCGGCGCCAGGATGTCCCGATCGCGGACGCATGTTCGTTTGAGGACCTGCTCGTTGAGGATCGGGATGGGCACTCCGACGCCCAGGGCCAGTGAGACGCCATAGCCGCGGAAGCTGGTCCCGCGAACGAACTCCGGACGCATCTGCTTCATGTCCGCGGTCAGGGCCAGCGTCCCGGCCCCTTCCTTCGGCACGCCGTTGGGGGTCCGCTCGCAGGCGCCCGCGTGCTGCGTGCCCTCGGCGTAGACGTGCCCATGCGCGCCGGCCAGCCAGACGCGAGTTCCGACGCCGATGACGTCGTAGCACGGGTCGTTCAGCAGCGGCGACAACTGACCTGCGGAACAGTAAGTCGCGTTGCCCCGGCGGGGCTCCAAAACGCCCAGGTACGTGTAAATCGTGCGATCCGAATCGTTCACCGCGACGTTGTAGTTCTGGTAGCAGTTTCGCGGGTTGACCATGATGGCCTGGTTGAGGTCGTTGATCGTGAAGTAGGTCCGGATCTCGCGGCGAGGATACTCGTCGGTCCCGTAGGAGAGGGCGAAGAGCTGGAGCGACTTGCCTGCGACGAGGTCCTCAATGACGTGGCCGCCGCCGTAGCGGAACTCGCCCGGCGGGTACATGTTGGCCGGGTCGCCATGACGCAGTTGGGTTGCGCCCAGATAGACGTCCACCGCCGCGATCCCGGTATAGACCAGGACGTCCTCGATCCAGGCTTCCGACATGCGGATCTTGGGCTTGGAATGGCCGAAATTGATGAAGCAGCCGGAGGAGCACATCGGCCCGAAGGTGGCGGTGGTGACCACGTCCACCTCCTTGGCGGCGGCCTCCAGGCCCTTCTTGTCCACGTAGTCCATGATCTCGTCGGCAGTCAGCACGACGGCCTTGCCCGACGCGATCCGGTCGTTGATCTGTTCGTAGGTTTTCATAACTCGGTCTCAAGAAGTCTCAAGTGTCAAGTTTGAAGTTTGAAGTCGGAGACAAGAGACATTTTTCCGCACTTGACACTTCACACTTGAAACTTCAAACCTCGTACTACTTTCCGCTGACGTCCAGGCAGACGAAATCGCCCGGCGTGTTGCGGACGTAGATCCTGCCGTTGGCCAGGACCGGGCTCGTCCAGCACAGGGCCTCGGGCAGCGCCTGGAAGCGGGCGAGAACGTCGAACTTCTGCGGATCGGCCTTGGCGACGACGAGCTCGCCTTTGTCGCTCGTGAGGATCAGCCGGCCGTCCTGGCTCATCATGAGCGAGCCTTTGCCCAGGGTCTTGTCCTGCCACAGCTCTTTGCCGTCGTCGAGCTGGACGCATTTCAGGACGTTTTCGTCGAATCCGTAGACGTAGCCGTCCCTCATGACGGGGGAGTTGATCTGCATGGCCATGGCCTTGTTCTCCCAGAGCTTCTTGGCTTGGCCGCCGGCGATCTCGATCAGGCCGCAGCCTCGGTTGTAGCCGCTGGAAAGGAAGACGCGGTTGCCGACGATGATCGGATCGGCCGCGTTCACTTCGTACCGGGTCTTCCAGGGGTACTGCCAGAGCGGCTTGCCGTCGGCGGGATCGACCGCGACGAGGGAGACCTCGCTGAAGATCGCCAGACCCGCTTTGCCCTCCATCGTGAACGGGACCGGGGTCGCATAGCCGCACTTGCCTTTGCCGCTCTGCCAGAGGACGTCGCCGGTGTCTTTGTTCAGGGCCAGGCCCGCTTCGCCGACGTTCAGGAACAGCCTGTCGCCCTGGACCAGGGGCGAACTGGAGAAGTGCCACGTCGGCAGCTCGAAGCCCATGTCTTTGTTCAACTGTTTCTGCCAGAGGATCTTGCCGGTCTTGGCGTCGAAGCAGAAGAGGTCGCCCATCTTGCTGAGCGTGTAGACCTTTCCGGCGTTGACGGTGGGCGTCGAGAGGGTGCCCCCATCATAGTACTTGGGCTGGAGCGGGCAGGGGTAGGAATGCTTCCAGAGTTCCTGGCCGGTCTGGGCGTCGAAGCAGTAGACGGTGTCGATGTTGGTGTCCTTGCCGCTGTTGCCCATCGTGTAGACCCGGCCGTCGGCCACCGCGGTCGTGGAGAACCCGATCCCCACGGACTTCTTCCAAAGCACCTTCGGTCCGGCCTGGCCCCAGTTGGAGCTCCAGTCGGTCTCTTTGCTGATCCCGTTGTGGTCCGGGCCGCGATAGCAGGGCCAATCGGCCCCGGATGTCGTCTGTCCGATTCCCATGACGAATGCCAGGGCACACAATACATACGTTGTCCGTCGAGCGATTGTCATGTTGTGTCCTCCTTATGCAAGATCCTATCTTTCGCTGTTGTCATACACAGGGGTCCTATTCTATCCTGCTTCTCCGTCCCGTCAAAGCGTTTCATCGCCAATTCGGGTAGAGCAGGGGGCCGAAACGCCCGGTGAATCATCCCCCTCGCAAGGGGGGATTTTGTGGTCACGCGTGGAACTGGGGAGTCGGTTATCGCTTGGACTGGACCGGTCGGCGGCGGTGGTGTCGGGCCTGTTCGAGGGCGTGCGCCAGAGTGCGGATTCTGCAATGGATATCCGCGGAGACCCGCATCGATGCGTTTCGGGCGGTTGCGACTTCGATGTCGAGATCCAGCAGCGAGGTCAGGACGTCCACCAAGGCGTGGCAATCGGATTGCGGCAGGCACGCCTGGTTCCTGCGGAGCCACTGGACGCCTCCTTCGCACTCTACATGGGAGGCCAGCAGGCCGAAGCAGCCTGTCGGGGCCAGGACGATGTTCCCCACGTCCAACGCTCCGTGGCTGCTGCCCCTGCGAAGAAGCTGGTGCGTGATCGAGATCATCTGGCGGATCAGAACCGCCATCACGGTGACCGCCTGATCCGGGCGGTTCTGGAGAACATGCCGCCAGACATCGCTCAGGCCCGAGCACACAGGCAGGGGTTCGACCAGGTACGCGCTGCCCGCCACGGCGAACAGGTCGCTGAATTGCGTGACGAAAGGGCTGCGGAAGTCCGTCGATTCCTTGCCCCTGAGGAGCGGTCCCAACGCGGTCAACGGGACGGCCGGTCGGAATTTGTGCAACAGGACAGGCCGACCGTCCTGCTTGCGGAGGGCCCGAAACGACTGCGCGCCGATGCATTCGCCGAGTTCGGCGGCCCCTTGGATTGCGAAATCCCTCAGGACGGTCGTGGATTGGGCTCCGGGGGCGTATGAGGTTGTGCACGTCATATCGGTTTTGTCGTCAGGTGCTCCTGCTCCGTGTTCCGGCTCTTTCCGTGTCCGGTGCGGGGACCGACCCCTGCGAGGGAGCCGGTCCGCTATCTGTTATGTCGGCATCCGGACCGGGAGGCTTTAATTCTGGCATCCTCTATGCGGCGAACCCTGGAATTATCGGATGGTTTCGAATGCTCCGCCAAATCGGCGCGGGCAGTGTGCGGGCGATGGGAGCGAGGGCGGAAATTTTACCGATCCCCGTGTTTTTCTCATCAACATTCGCCACTTTGCACGCGCCTTCTCTCCGTACAGCCCTCGGAAACGGGCTTGGCTGAGATGGCGAACTCGTGTTTCCATCATGGGGGTTGGATTTTAGAGGGATCTAAGGAAAGTTGGCGGCTCATGAAGCGACTCTGTGAGACCTGTGAGCATTTCTCTCCTGCGTACACGTGCATTGAGAAACCCACATGGGGGCATTGTATGAGGCTGGTCAGCGGGCGGGTCGCCCGGCCGGCGGAAAAGGGCTCGCCGGTGTTTACCTGGGCCGACAGCCTTTGCGACGATTACCGGCCGAAGCAGGCAGCCCCCGTCCGACGCTGACGGCGGGGCCCCGCGAGGGTTCGTCATGTTTGTCGGGGAGGGCCGATGGAGGCATCGGCCGGCACACATGCGAAGGCCGCTGGCCAAGCAGGGGGGCTTTCTCCCGGTTCAGGCGGTCGTTCGGTCATTGACTCGCGGATTTGTAGACTCTATAATAACGGCATGCGGCGTCCTGGGTTTACGTTGGTCGAGTTGCTCGTGGTGGTGGGCATCGTTGCGTTGTTGCTGGCGTTCGCGGTTGAGGGACTTCGGATCGTGCGGGAACAGGCTCGAGCCGCCGTGTGCGCCGCCAACGTCAGACAGTTGGTGACGGGGCTGCTCGCTTACGAAACCGCCCATGAGAGGTTTCCGCCCGGCTTCCAAAGCCCCGATCCCAAGATTGGGCTGATCGGTCGCAACGCAGGTTCGGCGGGTTTCATGGATCCGGGAGGCTTATGGTGGTTTGACCGCATCCAGAGGCTCAATCACCTGACGATGGACGGCTACAAGGCGATGGTCTGCCCGTCGAAACGCCTGGAGAACCGCTGGCTGGACCTGAACCTCCTCTGCGGCAACTACGGAGCGAATCTCTCCGTCTTGCGCCCCGCGCAGTACATCACGCCCTACAAGCCCTTCTATGGGGCGCCTCTGTCGGCCCATCAGATCCCGCGTCCGTCGGAGACCCTGCTCGTGGCCGACAGTGGGTACAGCCTGATCAGTTGGTGGCATGTGACGGGACAACCGCCCGTCGAGTTGCCGATTCCGGATGCGACATCGGAGATCCTGCCGATGGGGGCGGCCCAGCACGCCGCGTATGTGCCGGGCATGAGCATCAATCGACAGAAGACGATCTGTCAGGGGCAGGATCTGGACGCCATTGGAGGGCGTCACCCTCACAAGACCGTAAATGTCGGATTCGCCGACGGCAGCGTGGGGATCAAGAGGCCCGCCGACGAATTGCAGGTCGAGAAGATCGACGATACGATGTGGGACAAGAGCCCCTTGTGGCAGCCCAGGCCCGATCCCTCGATCGCACTCACTTCGCCTGTGCCAACTCCCTGAATGCCTTCTCCATCTGGGCCTTCGTCGGATACGCCAGTTCGATCGTTCCAGTGTGTTTCCAGGGAAGCTCTTCCGAATTCCGCTCCGAGGACTCGGCTTTCGTCGGCAGGTTGCGGACCGGATCCAGGAAGACCCGCCACCGGCGCTGGATGGATCTGCCGTCGGGGGTGACCGTGTTCCTCGCGATCTCGTACATCAATCGACGCGGGGCCGACGGATCCGACCCATCGTCCGCCACCTCCGAGAGTTCCTCTTCGGCAGGGGCGTCGGCGAACAGGTTCTCCTGATCCATGTACAGGCGATACTGATCGAGCATCCCGCCTCGGAGCGTCATCGGCGGGTGTCGTCTGCCGTCCTGGTCGACGACGATCCTGGTTCTCCTGTTCAGATCGGTCACTTCGCTCGAGGTTCGGGATCGCATCGCGTACTGGTTCAACTCCCTGGACACCCACGTCTCGTAGACCGAGTCTGGCTCTCCCTTGGTAATGGATTTCAAGTACACGTTGGGCGCTTGGCGAACGCTCTTCTCGATGCGCGCGAAGTTTGTGCCTGTGGCGGCGCTCATCGTAAACGACAGGACCGTCGCCAGGACGATGATCGCGACCAGAGAGACGCTTCCCGCGAGGAACACGGGTTTCATCGGCAAGCGGACGCGAGACTGCTTGGCCTGCTCGTTCTGCACGATCCACACGTCGGCAGGGTACCGATGGGGAGTTCCCGCTTCTTCATGGGAGGCGTCGCCCGCGTTCTTCTCGCAACGGTAGATCGTTCCGACCTCGGTGTCGGCCCTTTCCGCGATCCCGTAGACCGTCCGATGCAGGGATTGCGCCCTCTCCATGCACGCCCGACATCGCCGCACGTGGGTCCCGACGGCGTCGCGCCGGCCGGTGGCCCTGCGAATCGCCTCCGCGTCCAGTCCGAAGGGCAGAACGAAATCGAACAGATCGGACGTCGAGACCTCGTCGCACCCCAGCACGCTCGTGCGATCGGTCCCCTCGTCCAGGCCCGCAGCCACACGGGCCCTCCGTTCGTACACCCACTTGCGACTCCGCGGGCAGCAGCACACGCGGTTGAGATCCTCGGGCCGCGACTCATCGAAGGAGAACGAAGCCAAAGCTGTGGTCGTGGGCATCCACGTGTCCGGCGGCAGATTCGCGGTCGTCGCGAGGCGGAGGAACTCGCCCAGCCGTTTCAGTTGACCGGGGGCAAGGCTCAACCGGCCGATCGTGGCCAGGTCCTTGTCGCACTGCGGACAACTCTCCACATGGACCGTGACGGGCGTGGGGATTCGAATCGGCTGGGACGGAGCCGAAAGCTCCGGCAGGAACGGCTTGGCGTGCGAACATCGGACCTGCTCGCCGAGCCGCTTGAACTGTCGGTTCAGGGCCTCGACGACCGCGTCGTTGGCCGGGACGGTCGGGGACCGGGAAGGATCATCGACTCTGTGAATCGCCTCTGCGAGTCGAAGGATCTCCTGTCGGCAGAACGGGCAGTTTTCGATGTGACGGGCTATGGCTTCCGGAACGGCCGGGCCCCTCCCGCAGAGAATATCATAATAGTGCTCTCTCGCCTCCTGACAGAGATTCTCGCCGTGTCCGCGCATGGTTATACCAACCTCTCATTCCGGGGCCAGCCTCCTCTGGAGCTTTCGCAAGCTCTGCGACAGATACCGGCTCACGGTCCGCTTGTTGATTCCCATTCTCGTCGCGATCTCCAGAATGCTGCAATCGTCGCGATACCTCATCACCAACGCCTGAGCCTCCCTCGCCTGCAATCCCCGGGCCAGGCCGGAGATGCCTGCGTCCTGCTGTTCTTCGTCAATGAAGGCGTTTCTCGGGTCCCGATTGTTGATGGAAATCTTTCGCTCTTTGGCATATTTTTTCACCGCGTGGGTGTAGGTTTCGCGGAGGCGGGCCGCATTGATCACGTGATGAACGAGGGCCCGGTACAAGTAGCCGCGGATGTCCCGCACGTCGCCAGGAACAGGGTTACGCAGCAAGACGAGGTAAAATTCCTGGTACAGATCCTCGACATCCAACCCGTTGCCGGCCTGATGGCGAAGAACGATGTGAATGAACTCTCCGTGCTCCTTGAAGATGGCGGCAGTCGTGCAGACTGCCAAATCGTTGTTGGCCACGGTTTTCTACACTCCAACAGGTCGCCTCAAGGCGACCCTATGACCCTGTACCGGACAGCGTGCCCAATCGCGAAGGATGCGCGTTATGTCAGCAGAAATCATTATACCGGGCATGAACGAAAAGGCAACGACTTCCGCACGGTTTTCCAGCTTCAGCCAGAAAAAAGCCGTTGCCCATCCTGGCTCTCACTGCGAACGAGAACCGCCGCACCGGTTCGCGTGGCTGCATGTCCGTTCCTGCGATTCTGTCGGCGCGGGGGGGGTCCGACGAAGCAGGCCTGCCCCTTCTCCCCGCTGGCATCCCGAAAGCGGTAGACGCACGCTGCGAACGCGACCGGCCCACAATGCCGGCGCAACTGCGGTCATGCACCCGATTCTGTGCCTGATCTCATCAGGTCTTGCAGCTATGGTCTTGATCGCTGAGGTGCGAGTTGAGATGTTTCAGGGGGGCGACCGGAAAGGGGGATACCCCACTTTCCCGAACCCGGTTGCCTACGCTTGCCACCCGCTGCGAAGCAGGAGGCAAACGAGTTCTGCCACGCTCCGTGCGCCGATCTTCTTCATGATGTTTGCCCGGTGGAACCGCACGGTCGTGATCGCGATCCCGAGGTGAGCCGCCATGGCCTTATTGCTGTCGCCGGCAAGGATCGCTGCAAGAACCTCCCGCTCTCTGGTCGACAAACCCGCAAACCGGGCGGCGATGGCGTTGTTTTCTGCCGCTTGCCGACGGTTTCGAAGGTCCAGGGCGATCGCCTTCTGGACCTGATCGCCCAGGTATTGTGCTCCGACCGGCTTCAGGAGGAAGTGAAACACGCCTTCTCGTACGGCTTGGACCGCCTGGGGGACGTCCGCCTGCTCCGTCAACAGAATCACCGGGATTTTGCACCCTATTGCACGCAGGCGTCGATAGACCTCCATGCCGCTGGCCCCTGGCAGCCGCATATCCAGGATCAAACAGCCCGGACGGTGGGGATCGTGTGCCTGCTCGAACTCCTGAGCCGTGGCGTAGGCTTCCACCCGCAGGCGCCGCGGCGCCAGTAGAGGCCGCAGACCTTCGAGCACTGTCCGGTCTTTTCCGACGATGAATACTGTGGGCGCTGCGTCCTTCATTTGAGACTCCTGCTCCTTGCGACGCCGGATCCGAAGGATCGGAACCGCAGGTCGCAAGAAATCCCGCAAGCACTGCCGCGATACGGTTCACCATTCCGTTGACGATGCAGGGAACCGGACTTCCGAAGAATGGCCTTTTTGCGGAAGCCCGCAAGGAATACCCGTGAACCGCCTTGGCGGACTCGGCCCCAACGGGATCGTAGTCATCAATCCGCTCTCTCGTTCGAAGGCCTCTGGGCTTCTTAAACCATGCGCCATTTTTTGCCGCGTGGCGTGAAATTCCGCCTTGGAGAGAGGAATTTTCCGTCGCCAAATGCCGAAAACAGGCTGTCGGCCGTCTCCCGAGCGGGCGCATTGACCGCTTTGGCGATACCGGCGGGCAGGTCCGTTTCGGACCTGCATTCAAACCCGGGAACAGTATCCTTGGCGATCTTGCCGTCTTTGCGAGAGGTTGCTCCTCGCTGTTCGTAGTGACGCCGTAAGGCGTTAGCTTCGCGGGCTTGACATTCTGTTCCCGCCGGACCACAATGATCCTGAAGAAGCCAATCCGCCAAAGTCCGCATCGCGGCCGGATCGATGCCAGTGACGAGGATATGAATAGATGGATGCGGACGTAACCCGGTTGTTGGAGGCACGACGCTTCGCGCGTCCGCAGGCCCGACCGGGATTGTAGGGGTCGTCATGCGAATAATTCCTAATTCGAGATGTGTAGACATATAGGGTTCCTTCCCCGGGGCCGCGTTACACTGGGGAGCCAGGAGGCTGCCGGTGGGACGGCAGCACACGAATCGCTGACGCTCAAGGAAAGGAGCCCGAACATGCGTAAGACGTTATTCTGTGGCG